>CAYLGU010000012.1:0-19081 GCA_964383445.1 uncultured Candidatus Saccharibacteria bacterium
GCCTTATTCCGACAAGAGTTATATTGGCGTACTCGGCCCCACTCGCCAATCTTATCAGCGCGTAATGTCCTTGGTGCGTCGAGCAGGTAATATGTTGGAGGAAACATTATGACAAAATCAAATGATAAAAATTTACAAAAAATCACCGAATTAACTACAGATTTGCAGCGCACTCGTGCAGATTTCGAGAATTTTCGCAAGCAAAGTGAATTGCAAAAGCAACAATATGGAAATGTTGTAAAAATTACAACAGTGTCAAAAGTACTACCTCTCATCGACGATATCGAGCGTGCTATTTTGGCGCATCCTGCAGAATTGTCGCCAATCACCAAAGTACTAGGCAAAACCTTAAAAGACCTCGGTCTTGAAAAAATCCCCTCAGATACGGACAGCGAATTCAATCCTGACCTGCACGAAGCCATCGCTGTGGATGGCGACGGCGAGCGTGAGCTTATTGCCGAAACGCTCCGCCCCGGCTACAAGTATGACGGCGAAGTCATCCGTGTCGCTATGGTCAAAATTAAAAAATCTTAGCCCGTCCGAGTTACAATCAAACAAAAAGGAACAAATATGAAAACTTTAGTCTTTCCGGAAGGCCAAAACCCCTTTATTATTGAGGCTGCCGAGCAGCTGGCGCAATTTTGTCATCCTGTACTTTTGAAGGACGACTTAGTCGCCGCTTCTAATATGCTTGTCGAGAAAAGCGCCGACGCTATGGTCGCGGGTATTGATTATTCCTCCCGAGATGTTATTTTACAAGTTCGCGATACTGTCGGCGTGCCAAAAAACCAAAAGACTTTTTCTAGCCTTTTTGTCGCAGAATTGCCAGACGGCAGAACTTTCATTTTGTCCGACGGAGCTACTTGCAAAAATCCCAGCGCCGAACAGCTAGCCGATATTGTATTGCTAGTTCATGCGGCTGCCCAGAAGATTCTTCAAGACACCCCAAGAATTGCCATGCTATCTTTTTCTACGCTCGGTAGCGGCGGGCATGACCCTTCCATGGCTAAAATCAACGAATCTATCCAGATTGCGAAGTCTCTACGTCCGGAAATTGAAATTGACGGCGAAATGCAGCTTGATGCCGCCGTTGATCCTCGTATCGCTCGCAAAAAAGCTCCCAATTCGAGCGTTGCGGGCCGCGCGAACGTTTTGATTGCGCCCGACATCAACTCTGGCAACATTCTTTACAAGTCTCTTGAGCAGTTTGCTGGCGCCACTGTTGCTGGCCCAGTGTTGCTTGGTTTTAATGCCCCTGTGACTGATTTGTCTCGTGGCTCTACCGTAAAAGACATCGTGGCTAGCGCCAAAATTGTCCTAAAGCTTGCAGAGTAACAGGATTTTTGCCCTGCCAAAATCAAAGCTTTTATGCTAATATAAAGATATATGCACGGGTTGGGCAATTCACCGGAAACTATTTCAAAACGCGTTCGTTTTTGCGATTATCTTTCGGTCGCCCAAATTTATCTACAAGACAATTTCTTGCTCAGTCGTTTATTGGACTTTTCCGATATTAAGCCACGACTCTTGGGGCACTGGGGGACTTGTCATGGTATCAATGTTGCCTATGCCAACCTAGCCGCCAGCTATCCAGAAATGCAGTTTATTTTAGGCCCAGGACACGGTTTTCCTGCTCTTCAAGCCAACCTATTCTATGACGGGACTTTGCGCAAATTTTATCCTTATGCTACCCCTGACGAAAAGGGCATAGCATATATTTGCAGGCAATTTTCATGGCCTTACGGCTTCCCTTCGCACTCTTCGCCAGTTACGCCTGGCGTCATCGCTGAGGGTGGCGAACTAGGCTATTCTTTAGCGACCGCTTATGGTGCTGCACTTGGTCGCCCCGAAAAGCTTATAGCTGTACTGATTGGTGACGGCGAACTCGAAACCGGCACTGCGCTTGCTTCGCTCAATCTCAACAAGATAATTGGACAGCATGCTAATGGACGTGTTTTGCCGATTTTGCATCTCAACGGCTACAAGATTTCTGGCCCCACCGTGTACGGACGCAGTTCAGACCAAGAGCTCATTAGTCTATTTAGTGGTTTTGGCTACGATCCAGTCATTATAGACGGCGAAGATAGTACCAATTTCCAGTCGGTGCTAAAAAATCTTTCCGCTAACCAATTCATTATTATGAAAACCGAAAAAGGCGCGACAGGTCCACATTTTTTGAACGGTGAAAAAATCGCCGGCAATAATCTATCTCACCAAGTGCCTCTCCAAAACGCCAAGACCGACAAAAAGCAACTCGCCCTTCTCGAATATTGGTTGCGAACCTATAACTTCAAGGAGCTTTATGATGAATTTGCCAACTAGTGTCGATCGCCCCGGCGCCGAAAAATTTTCCTCCGCCAAAGCTTTTGGCCGCTGTCTACAAGCGGAAATGTACCAAAACCCTCAATTCTATCTCTTTTCTCCTGACGAAACTAGCTCCAACAAACTCGACGCCGTCTATCAGGCCACAAATCGGGCTTGGCTCCGATCGCCAAAACCGTGGGACAAGAATATATCAAGCACCGGTCGCGTTATCGAGCTTTTGTCTGAAAATGTGCTTTTCGCAACACTAGCAGGACATATTTTGAGCGGCGGACAGGGCGTTATGGCCAGCTACGAATCTTTTTTCACTATCGTGGCTAGCCAACTTGACCAACATCTCAAGTTCCTTAACCAATCCCGCGAAATTTCCTGGCGACCAGATTACTCGGCGCTCAATCTGTTTTCCACTTCAACCTGTTGGCGTCAAGACCATAACGGCTACACGCATCAAAGCCCGGCGCTAATCTCGGCCTTACTTTCCAACCCTTCTAATCTAGCCAACTGCATCTTTCCAGTTGACGATGTTGCAACTGTAGCGGCATGGGAATTCATGCAGAGCTCCAAAAACGTTGTAAATCTTGCAACGGCAAACAAAACCGACGAGCCGCGCTGGATAGATATCAATCATGCACGATTCCAATTCGAAAATGGCGGCGCTTCCATTTTCGAGTTTGCTTCTGACCCCGACCCGGACCTCATCTTTACTGCAGCTGGCGACATCGCTACGAAAGAACTGCTGTTTGCTCGCGACATTGTCAAGCGCGAAATTCCTGATCTCAAAATTCGCTTCGTTGGCCTTGCCGCACTGTCATTTTCCGCTATCGGTACTACCGAAAACAAGCTTAAGCAGAATCTTTTTGATGAATATTTTGGCACCAAGCTCCCCATTATCGCCAATTTTCATGGCTATTCAGATACTTTGCGTTCCATCCTGACGCATTACGCCGATCCAAAACGGCTTAATGTTCATGGCTACGAAGAACACGGCTCGACTACGACTCCTCTCGATATGCTCGTCCGCAACCGCGCCGATCGCTTCTCGTTAGCTATTAACGTTTTCGAATTACTTGAGCGCCCCGAGTTAGTCCAAAAATACCAAGAAAAACTTCAACAAAACACGGACTACATCAAGCTTCACGGCGTCGATCTTCTCGCCTAAAGCTGCCTCTTGCATGCTACAATGGTGTCATGAGTAGACTTATTTTAATTACCAATCCGGGCAGCGCTTCCCGCAAATACGCCCTTTATAATAACGATAAATTCATGATGTCTTTACATTTTGAATACGAAAATAATAAGGTCATTTGCACCTTGGACGACGCCGAAGACGGTAAAAAATCCATCAAAGCTGACTTCAAAGATCTTTCTGAGGCAGTAAGTAATATCCGCGAAATTCTCGAAAGCGAAGGCTATATCAGCGCTCAAAACGAACTCAGCGCTATCGTCGCCCGTGTCGTTGCTCCTTCGGATTATCTTGCCGAGGATCGCATTGTCGATGACGAATTTATGCAAGAACTTGAAGCCGCCAAAGAACGCGCCCCGCTCCACATGCCAGTCGTTGCTGCCGAAATCAAGCATCTGCGCGCCGAGTTCCCCAAAACCAAAATTATTTCCATTTCTGATTCTGCCTTCCACTGGAATCGCCCCGAAATCACCAAATACTATGCTTTTGACACTGATCTTGCCGACAAAGCCAGCATCAAGCGCTATGGCTACCATGGCATTTCCGTCAGCTACATCACTGAAACTATGAAATCAGAAAATATCATCCCCGAAAAGCTCATCGTCTGTCACCTCGGTTCAGGCTCATCTATTTCGGCAGTTCTGAACGGCAAAGCTATGGATAACTCCATGGGCTACTCGCCACTCGAAGGTTTAATGATGTCGACTCGCTCCGGCACCTTGGATGTTGCCGCCGCCTTCGCCGTCAAACGCGAACTCGGTTTTACTGACGACACCGAATTAGAAAAATATCTCAACAAAAAAGCTGGGCTACTTGGCGTTTCTGGCTCCACTGACGACATGCGTCAAATCATCCAAAAGCGTGATGAGGGCGACCCCAAAGCCACCTTTGCCCATGCACTTTTCGTCCATAAAGTCCAAGCCAACATTGCCCTTATGACCGCAAGCCTAGGTGGCGCCGACGCAATTGTCTTTACCGCCACTATCGGCGAACGTTCCGACGAAATCCGCCGTTATGTTTCTCAGAAACTTAGCTACCTTGGCTTCCGCCTTGACGAAGAAAAAAATAAAAACCCTGAATTTACAGGGAAGTATGCACTGATTTCTTCCACCGACTCCAAGCCTATTTATATAATCCCCACCAACGAAACCTCAGAAATGATCCGCAAAGCTTCTGTGCTGCTAGACGCAGATGCCGCAGAAGGCTAATATTCCATTATATCACACCACTTAAGCTTTGTCAAGTTAACAGGGCTGTGATACAATAATTCTAGTAAAATCACAATAAAGAAAGGCAGATACTTATGTCGCAAGACAAATCCAAACCCGCACCCAGAACTCTAGTCAAGGACCTCGCTGCCAATAATAATACCGTAGTTGCCGGCTGGGTACATTCCCGCCGTGATCATGGCGGACTAGTCTTTATAGATTTGCGTGACCATACTGGGGTAATCCAGCTTGTTATCAATCCTGACTCCGCAGAGGCCTTCAAGTTGGCGTCGTCTTTGCGTGACGAATATGTCATCCGTGCTAGCGGCATCGTTCGCGAGCGTGACGCCGCGCTCAAAAATCCTAATATCCCCACTGGCGACATTGAGCTAGTCGTTGAAAATCTAACTCTGCTTAATAAATCCGAGCCGCTTCCGGTCGCTACTCACGACGAAGGGCAAATCGCTAGTGAAGAGTTGCGTCTACGCTATCGCTTTCTAGACCTCCGTCGCGAATCCATGCAAAAAATGCTCAAGAGTCGCGCGGCCTACTACAAATTCTTACGCGATTATATGGAGTCCAAAGATTTTGTCGAAGTTACTACCCCGATTTTAGCTAACTCTTCTCCAGAAGGCGCGCGAGATTTTCTCGTGCCGAGCCGTATTCACCCAGGCAAATTTTATGCTCTTCCTCAAGCTCCGCAACAATTCAAGCAATTGCTAATGGTGGGCGGAGTTCCGCGTTATTACCAAATCGCAACTTGTTTCCGCGACGAGGACCCTCGCGCGGATCGACTCTATGGCGACTTTTACCAGCTCGATCTCGAGATGTCTTTTGTCGAAGATGGCGAAACCGTTCGTCAAACTCTCGAGCCACTCATTGTCAAACTTGCCACTGAATTTGCCGGCAAAAAACTAGTTAGTGCAGACATCCCCCGCATCCCGTACATTGAAGCTATCGAAAAATACGGTACCGACAAACCAGATTTGCGTTACGGTATGGAACTAGTTGATTTGACTGACGATCTGAAAAATAGTGATTTTGCAGTTTTTGCCAAAGCCGATTGCGTTAAAGCTATTTGCGTTAAAAACGGCGCCAGTCTTTCTCGTTCTCAGATCGACGGCTTTAACGAAAAAGCCAAAAAACTTGGCGCTGGCGGGCTTGCATATTTAACTTATGCAGATGGCGAAATCAAATCGCCAATCGCCAAATTTTTATCCGAACAAGAAAAACAAACGATTACCCAAAAACTTGGCGCTACGGACGGCGATGCAATTTTCTTTGGCGCTGATTCGCGCGCCCAAGTCAACAAAGTTCTCGGTCAGCTCCGTATCGCTTTTGCGGATCATTTCAACCTCAAAGATCCCAACGAAGTCGCGCTTTGCTGGATCGTCGATTTTCCATTTTATGAGTGGGACGACAAAAATAACAAATTAGATTTTGGCCACAACCCCTTTTCTATGCCTAAGGGCGGTATCAAGGCGCTCGAAGAGAGCGAGAACAAACTTGATATTCTTGCCGATCAGTACGACATGGTGATGAACGGTTACGAAATTTGTTCCGGAGCCGTCCGCAACCACAACCCCGAGGTTATGTATAAAGTTTTCGGCATCCTCGGCTACGACAAATCTTATGTAGAAGCTAAGTTTGGCGCCATGCTCGCTGCTTTCAAGTTTGGTGCACCGCCACACGCGGGTTGCGCCTTTGGTATCGATCGTATTTTTATGGTCTTGCAGAACACAGAGAATATTCGCGACATCGTAGCCTTCCCAAAAAACGGTTCCGGCATCGATCTAATGATGAGTTCTCCAAGTCCAGTGGATGGCAGTCAGTTAGATGAACTCTCAATCACACTAAAACCCGACCTAGAATAGCCCCAAGCATTTTTACGAAATATCGTATATAATAAGAGTATGAGAAGATTATTCCCACTATTCTTTGCTTTATTCCTATCCTTTGCTCCGGCCCAAGTTTTTGCGGCGGATATTTCTGACGAGCAGGCTGGGCTAATTTCCATGACTTGCGGCAGTATTAAAATCCAACTCAAAAAACTCCAAAAATCCGACTCTAAAATGCGCGTGCAACTTGGCTCTGGACTTGAGTCCGTCCTAAGCGGTTATATAGTTAACCTCAATCTTCGCCTTGTCAAAAATAACATTTCTGCCGGCAAGTTTACCGATTTGCAGGCTACATTTAGTAGTGAACGCGAACGCTTTAAGTCGGACTTTACCATCTATTCGCGTTCCCTCGAAGAATTAATTGCTATGGATTGTCAATCTGAGCCGGCCAAATTCTACGAAAAATTAGAGCTCACGCGCACCAAGCGCGCCGACGTCCGCTCAAGTTTTTTGCGCCTTCAGGAAGTTCTTGATTGGCATCGTTCGGCCGTAGTCGACTTGAGGGAGTCCTTATGACCACAGAAGCGGTTCCAGACGACAAAGCCTTGCTGGCTCCCAAAAAGCCCAAAAATTTAGGCGGACGCAACCTTACTATATTAGGTATCTCAGCTGCTTTGATTGCTTTGTTTTCAACTAGCCTTAGTTTGTTTATTTATCATGAAACCGGCGACATCTACATAGACCGTTCTCGCCCCGGCTTTATTTCCAAAGAAGACGATACGGAAGAAGGCCCAGACGATGATATCGTCGTTAATGATTTTTCTGCCGAAGGCGCAATCGACGCCAAAGTCATTGACGACTATCTTTCAGATTTCGACCAAAAAGTTCGTACTTCTATAAACAAATACTCCGATGCTTTTTCGCCAGACGCGTTATCGGATGACGCCTTAGATTTGATACCGAATAGCGCAGAATAAACCCGAGCTATGCTAAAATAGTTGCATGAGTAAAGCAACAAAAATCATCATCGCTATTTTAATCATCGCCTTTGGCGGCCTAATTTTTTGGTCTATTGGGCAATCTAACAAAGATTCTGTCGATTTTTCTAAATATGACGCCGGAAAAATTATCGAAGCTAATGCCGACAATGGCAATATAGGTGATCATGTCCGTGGTAAGGTCGACTCAGAAATTATCTTCGTAGAATATACTGATTTTCAATGTTCCGGCTGCGCCTCTCTCCAGGGCAAAGTGAATACGCTTTTTGACGAGTACGGCGATCGCATAGCCTTCGTGTCTCGCAGTTTCCCAATTGTTAGCATTCACCAAAATGCTCGCGCCGCCGCCTCTGCTGCCGAGAGTGCAGGTTTGCAGGGGTATTACTACGAAATGACCGACGCACTTTTTTCTAATCAGTCAGTCTGGTTCTATTCCACCGGCCAGGAGCGCAACGGTATTTTTACTGACCTTTTCCAGCAGCTTGCGCCAGAAGGGGACGTCGAAAAGTTTAAGTCCGACATGGGCAACGCTGGAGTACTAAAAAAGATTGACTTCGACTATAATTTAGGCACGAAAAACAGCAAAGTCACAGCTACGCCATCAATCTATCTTAACGGGGAATATGTAGATTTTACTTCCGCCACTAATAACACTGAATTTTACAACATTGTGCACGCAAAAATAGACGAGAAACTCAAAGAAAAAGGCTTGCCTACTGGCCCAGCCAATTCCGAAGACGATAGCGACCAAGAAGAATCAGAATAAAAACTACACAGACAACAAAAATAGCCCCTTTATGGGGCTATTTTTCACATCTCAATGTAATCATTCCACTGTGATGCGGCTTCCACTCGCAGCGTCCCCTTGCGGTTTCGCTTTTTCATGGATAATCTCCTTATTAATGTTTTGCCGTTCTCGTACGACCTGGCCCACCGCAGTTAATGGAATTTTGAACGACGGATACTATTCTAGCAAAGATACTCAAATAATGCAATAGTTAAGTTGTTTATGTATATAATTAAGATTTAAGGGCCAGGCGAATTCTCTCTGCCGTAGGTAGGTCCAAGTCTATGCCCGCTAGCGCTTTCGAGGCGTCATTTAATGTGTAGCCAAGCGCTATTAAAGCTTCCAGCGCCTCATCGCCATCTTGTCGCCCCTCTTCGCCTAGGCTATTCCCAGCCTTTCTTCCGTAGTAAGCTGGCAGTCCAACTTTATCTTTCAGGTCTACAATGACGCGGTCGGCGGTTTTTTTGCCGACTCCACTCGCCTGAGAAACGAAGGCTGCATCGGCATTAGCGATTGCGTTGCGCACCTCTTCGATCGGCGCCAAAGATAAAACTGCCATAGCGCCTTTTGGGCCCACGCCCTGCACCGTAATCAGCATTTCAAATACTTTTTTCCCCTCAAGTGAAGAAAAACCAAACAGCTCCTCACTCTGCTCGCGAATATGGTGGTATGTAAAAACTTTCACGTTTTCGTTAAGTGTCCATTTTTCAAAGTCAATACTCGTCAGAGTTACTTCGTAGCCTACGCCCGCCACGTCTATGATGACAGAACTTCCAACTTTTTCTACCAATTCTCCTCTAATATGGGCAATCATGTCTATAGTTTAGCATTTTTGTGTTAAAATATCATCAGATGGGCGCTAGTTGGAGCGTCCGTTTAAAATTAGGGATGCCGGCATTTATGTTCGGCTCGTACATTTATAAGGAGGTAAAGCGAATAATGATTAGTAATATCAGTAGTGATGGGCTTTTTATTCGTACGGCTATACCCCAGGGGACAGTTTTAAGGGCTCTGCTCGCGGACCCGTCAAATCACCATCTTCTGCCCCGAGAGGGTAGCACTTGCCGCATGCATGGAGGTGTTTTGAGGGTGTTTTCCCCTCGCGACCCAAACCTTCCCGAGGCTCGCGATATTGACTCTGTGCATCGCGAACTGGTCGTCGTTGCTCAGGCGCACGGAGGCATAGCGTAGTCGCCATTCATTATCGGCAATGCTTTCACTCTTCAATCTCCTTAACTATGGACGCCCAAATATCGGGCGTCCATTTTCTATCTAGTCATCAGCCCATGCGTTATGGCGGCGGCCAGGGCGTCTGCCGCATCGTCTGGCTTCGGTATACAACTCAGTTTTAAATGCTGTTTGACCATTTCTTGCATCTGGCTTTTTTCGGCTCTTCCGTACCCAGTCATTGTCTGCTTAATTTGTAGTGGCGTGTACTCCGCCACTTGTAGCCCATGTTGCTTTGCTACTAGAATTGCTACGCCTCTAGCCTCCGCCACCGTAATCCCTGTGGTTATGTTTTGGTTAAAAAACAGTTTTTCGATCGAAAATTCATTAACTTTTGTTTCTTCAATTATTTCGTGCAGGGAATCATAAATATCCACCAATCGGTCAGCAAGCGGTGTATGTGCTGGCGTCGTAATCACGCCGGCCGTTACCATGTGGTATTTGTTTTTTGTGTCAATTTCAACGACGCCAAAACCTAATCGCCCAGTGCCAGGATCAATGCCGAGTATTCGTCTGTTTTTTGCCATATATTTCTATCCTGTCTTTAAGTTTTGACTTAGTGGCGCCTAGCCAATCTCGGCACTCAACTAATAGTATAGGCAGTTTTCTGAAAATACGCCAACGCTCCAGCTTTGTTTTGTAGAGTTTTTTGAATTTCCGCCAAATTTCCTGCCTAAATTGAAAGACCACATACAATATGCCCGCTGCCGCGATTATTCCCAGCGCCCCATAGGCAATAAAACTGCTAGGGTTGTCATAACTATTTTGAATTACGGGGTAATCCGCCCCTTCGTTGATTTTAATTTTCTTGCAACGTCCGGTTTCTGGGTTCCTTTCGTAGCCTTCATCGCAGGGCGCAGTCGTTCCGCTAGTTATGCTAGTAAGTTTTTTGCATCTGTTCGTTTCCGGGTTTCGGTAATATCCGTCTTCGCACGGCGCCAATATGGACTCTAAAGTTTCATAAGACTTGCATCGCCCTGTTTCGGGGTTTCTGAACTTGCCTTCTGGGCAGTCGGGCAAGGGCTCTTCTTCATCTGCTTTTATGCAATTTCCCGTACTGGGATTTATTATTTTTCCTTCCGCACAAGATCGAAATTCCTGATAAGAATTTTTTTCGCCCGGCGTAACGTGATAACTCTGCGCCCAGATTTCCTCAATATCTTCATCGCCTTCATCGATCATAGCGTAGGACCTTCCTTTTTTCTGACCGCTATAATATATCAAAGTATCTATGCTGTTGCCGTTTTGGTCTTTGATAACAAGTTCGTTACTGCTACTGGGATTTTTTGTCAACTTGAGTGCAGGATCTCTGAAGACAAAAAAATGATTCGCCGCCAACTCTCCCTCCAGTGGATATTCTTTGTTTTTATAGCTCAAAATACATTGATCGAGCCGGATGGTCTCTTCCCCTGCATTATGCAATTCCACGAACTGCTCGCTGTAATCATTTTCAAAATAAGTATAAATTTCCGAAAAAACTAAGCCCAGGCAACTACCGTCGTTCAAGTTGTCTTGCTCCTCCATATCCCAAGTTGCCTCACCGTCCTTTTTTATCTCCGTGCCTTCTGGTGTCTCGCTCGTTACTTCCTCGGCTAATCTTAGCGCCGATGGGCTAATCGAGGGATAATATTTTCCTTGCGCCCAGTTTCCGTCCTCTGTATTTCGGTACATACTCATATTATCTTCTTCGTCGCTTGCAAATTTTACCCAACTCGGAGTTTTGCAGGCAAGATTTCCCCAACAAACTTCATCCAGCAGCACGTTCCCGTCCCACAAACTCAGCATCCCAGCAGTGCTTGCTAGTCCAGTATTTCCGAAATTATAGATATAGACTGACGCCTCATGTTTGTATTGCGGTGCGTATTTGCTGCCTAGGATTAGTTTTGACTCTGTCGTTACTGCGTTTTGACTAAATGTAATCTCTCCAGATACATTGCCTTTACTATTTGTATAGATGACTCTAATATCGCTCAGGGCCAAGTCTCCGTCGTTAACTTTAGCTAATTCAATAAAGTCATAGTTTTGCTGCACCTTATTGGCGTCCGTATAGCCTGCGTTTATGGCCGAAAACCTTAACTGCGGCTCGGACTGCTTTGCCCTACTGTTGCCTTGAGCACTCGCCAAGCTACAGCACGTCAACGTCACTAAAAATAAAAATAATTTAATTTTTTTCATAACCCAAACATAAGTAAAAGCATCGCAATCTTCAAACATAAGCGTAATTTATTTTTTTACCATATTCTGCTCATGCTATAATAAAGGCATGGATGACGTATCGAATCTTGCTATTGTCGCCCTTTCCGGGCTAACCTACGCCTCTCTTCAGCTTGGGCTAAGCGGTCTACTTTTGCTTTACCACTCCAGTCTTGGCAAAAATAATATCAAAAGCAAGACGCGCCAACTAGCCGGCAGTTTTATATCGGGCGTAGGTCTCATGTCTATTATTTTGCTTGCCGCCATTTGCTTCTTTATCTATTCTATTTTTGAAGGTCAAATTCTGTCAGCCCCCGCTCTTTCTGCGCTCGTCGGCGCTTTGGCTGCGGTGGCCTTAGTCATGTGGCTCTTCTATTATCGCCGTGGCAATACCACTGAGCTTTGGCTCCCAAAAAGTGTTGGCGGGGTCGTTGACTCCCAGGCAAAATCCGTCAAAAACAACACAGAAGCCTTCTTCTTAGGTACACTGACTTGTTTTGCTGAACTGCCAATCTCTATTATTGTATTTACAATTGCCGCAAACTCGATATTGTCGCTCAGTTTTAATTACCAATTATTAGGAGTTGCCATCTTTGCTGTCATTGCCGTTTTGCCATTAATCGTGCTTCGCATCGCGATACGTAGCGGCCGCACGGTTGTCGATATCCAAAAGTGGCGCGTACGTAACAAAAAATTTCTTCGTATAGTTGCTGGATTTGCTTTCCTGGTCCTGGCTATGTATATATTTACCTTTAAGGTTTTAGCATGAGCAAGGCGAAAACGAGTAAAGAATATTCTCCTGATGATATAAAATCCGAAATTCTATTTCATGCCAAATCTTTACGAACTCCTGTAGGTTGGGCAGAAACTATCGCCGATAAAACAGCTCAACACGTAGACGATTGGGTTTCTGGGCGCGGCTCCGTTACTGACGAAGACCTCCGTCGCATTGCTTACGAAAAACTCAAAGAGCTAAATCCCGACATCGCTTATATTTATAAAACTTATGGTAAGATAATATAAATGGCAAGACGAAGATTTGATTATGATTATATCGTCATCGGCAGCGGAGTTGCTGGTGGTTCCAGTGCAATTATGCTTGCCGGTGCTGGTAAAAAAGTTGCCCTCGTAGAGGCCGATAAGTGGGGCGGGGAAGCACTTAATTATTCTGATGTCCCTTTTTCTGCCCTATTTCACGCGTCGCATCTTTTAGCACAGTCAGTCGACGGTGCCAAGTTTGGCTTAAGTAGTTCCAGCTTACGCTTCAATTATCCAACTCTTATGAACTGGAAAAATACCGCTATGCGTCGAGCCGGAGCTAACAGTAAAAAGGATTTCGAATCGGCCGGCATTGACACTTATCGAGCTAGAGCACACTTCCTTAGCCCGTACGAATTAAGCGTTGGCACCAAGACTCTTTCTGCTCGCAAATTCATCATTGCTACTGGCGCGAATCTTACGGATACCGGAATTAAGGGTCTTGACGACGTTGACTATCTAACCCCTAGCTCTGTTTTGACTCTCACTCGCTTGCCGCGTACGATTTTTATTGTGGGCGCAGGCTCTACCGGATGTGAATTGGCACAGTATTTTGCTGAGCTTGGCGTCAAGGTCTTGATCGCGGACATTGCGGGCCGCCTCTTGCCTCAAGAGGACGAAGAGGTCGGCCAGGTAATGGACGACACCTTCAATAGCTTGGGCGTCAAAGTTCTTACTCAATCTAGAGTCGTTGCGCTCGCGCATGGCCCTGCCTCTAAGAAAGTTATATTTTTGCGCGGCGGACAAGAAAAATCCGTTCGGATTGACGAAGTCCTGCTTTGTACTGGGAGCGCTCCAGCTACTGATATTGGCCTAGAGAACGCGGGCGTCAAATATAGCCGCGAAGGCATCAAAGTTAATCAATACTTGCAAACCAGCATGAAGCATATTTATGCTGCCGGTGATATAATTGGCGGACTAAGCTCTTCCGAAAAGTCCATTATCGATGCGCGTGTAGCCTCATCGAACTCAGTTAATCGCTCGAAGCTCACGGCTAACTACTCCGGTCTCATCCGTGTCACTCGCACTTTTCCGCAAATCGCAACCATTGGCCCCACAGAAGACGACTGCATCAAACGCGATCGTAAAGTTCGCAAGGTTATCGTCCCTCTTGGCTCTATAGAAACTAGCAATACTCAAGATTTTCGCAACGGCTTCATTAAACTACTCACTGATCGTAGTAAAAAAATTATTGGCGCCACGATAGTTGCACCGAACGCTACTTTGCTCGCCCAGGAAATCGCCATGGCTTTGCGCTACGGTCTTACGGCCCAAGAATTGGCGGACGTGCCGCATGTAGCCAGTGATTGGGGGGAACTCGTTCGTATCGCCGCCAGTAGGCTTAGTTAGAGTCTTAAAACAAAAATGACTATGCAATCGGGGGGACGATATACATAGTCATTTTGGTTGCGGGGGTTGGATTTGAACCAACGACCTTTTGGTTATGAGCCAAACGAGCTACCGGACTGCTCTACCCCGCGACGTATTGATATATGTTAACGCTATCAATTGTTTTTGTCAAGCACTAAGACGTACGAGTTATGAAAACAAAAACTCTAACCATTCTTCAAAATTAGTCTTCTGGACAATTTGATTAGTGTCGGCCTGTTTATATTTTTCTTTTGCTGTCTTAGAATTTTCAGGTAAAATCAACAAAAATTCTCCGTCCTGCATTTTGCCAAGCTTTGCCCTAGCGGTTAGCTCTTTGTATTCATCGGTCAAATAATATTCTTGCTCCAATTTTAACTTCTCGACTTGCAGGGCAATTTTCGCCTTGTCTAGTTGTTTTTCTTGCAAGCTTTGCTCTAACTCCCAGTTTCTGGACATCGCCGTGATAGAGGCCCACGCCCAACTTAGACACAAAATCAAAGCTACTCCTAGCACAATGTTCTCCGCGGTCAAATAATCTCGTCGCATGCGATAGCTAAACTTTCGCCATTGTTGTACTTTTTGCTTCATTTATTAAACTATAGCATAAACACTTTAACTTGTTCCTGCTCAGAGCTTGAAAAAGCCCCATCAATTCTATACAATAAACACCAGTCAACGACTAACTAGCAGCCTGTGCGGCGGGGGCATAGCTCAGTGGTTAGAGCAGTCGGCTCATAACCGATTGGTCCCTGGTTCAAGTCCAGGTGCCCCCACCACACAGTTTGCTAGGATACTATAATGGAAGCCATGATGGGCAAAGTAATAGCTGACATTATGGTAGATATGGCCACTAGTTCAGAAGATTCTATCGTGTTGCCTTTATATTTCTCCGCAAATAGAGCCAAAGAGGTCGCCGTCGGCAGAGCCTGTATTAAAGAACATACGACTACAACCTCTCGTGGGAAATTTAGTACCGATAGCACTAGCAAGGTCAGCCCCGGCCCAATAATCAGCTGGATAGCCGCCGTTACAAAAAGCCGCCATTTTTTGATTAATTTTTTAAATTCGGCATGCGACAGCATAAATCCTATACATATCAGCGACAGAGGAGTGGTCGCACTTGCCGTCATTTCTATGGCTCCGCCCACAAATTCTGGCAACTTTACACTAGTCAAGAAAAACACCACGCCTAATGCAACGGCGATGATATTTGGGTTTAGCAAAGTATCTTTTATCAGTCGCCATGATAATTTTCTTTCAAACAAAAATACCCCATACGAGAACAGCGCTAAATTGAATGCAATAATAAATCCCGCATAGGGAATTAAGCCTTGCTCTCCAAAAGTAGAAGAGATTATAGGATAGCCCAAAAAAGTCGCGTTGTTAAATATGAACGCAAATTGCGACTCATACCTTAGGCCTCTCTTGTAAAAGCATTTGTTAAAAATTAGTTTTGAAGCAAAAAGCAATACGAACATTACAATCGTGCCGCCCGCTAGGCCTGAAAGAAACATCCCCATTGCACTCTCGGAATATTCAATTGGAAAGGCCGAGAATAAGGCTGCCGGCATAAAAACCATCAAAAGTAGATTCACTAAGTGGCTATTTGTATTGTGATCAATTAATTTCTTTTTGCCCAAAATAAAGCCGAGCAATACGATAATTGCAATTCCTCCCAGTCTCACATAGAAATCTGCTAAGTTTATATCCATAAGCTCATTGTAACATAAAAATAACCCCTACAAAGTAGAGGTTATTTTTGAGGAGTTTAGTCCTATTTTTTCTTTGAAACAGTCAAGAAACCGTTGCGTGGGTTTTCGTTGACTACGCGATCTTCTGGAAGATCACAAGGAGTACCCTTTTCGTTCTTCTCAACTTTTGCGAAGAAGTAAATTGTTTGAGGTTTGCCACCGCGGAGCGTAACTTCGGTCTTGTGCAGGTAGTAAGTAACGCCTTTTGAGTTAGTGTGTTTGTAAGCCATTCTTGAGCTTCCTCCGTTAGTTTGTACTTTCATCTTATAACAGATAGACAGAGTGTCAAGGGCTTTTTCTACCTTTTTACAAAAATTAAACCAATCCTAAGGGTTAGCCAGATAAGTAAACGTATAAAAATTACAACACCCAATATCAGGCATAATAAAATTGCCCATCCCGACCAAGTGGGCGCCCAGAGTGGCGAAGCGTAATCGTGTCGATATAAGCTAGTCGACGGCAACATGGCTTGCTGGTAGTCTTCAATTTCGTCCATTACGGGGTATTTTTCTAACTCAGCAAAAATACAGTCAAAATATGCCGTGTTGTAATTCCAGCCATTCTGTCTCCCTAGCTCATCGCATACTGCTGCTGCCTTCTTGAAAACATTACCGTTCGGGTTGTCGTCTGCGCTTCCCATAGACTCTTCCGCTTTCGCCAACTCATCTTTCGCTTTTCGCGTATACTGGTTTTCAAGATAAAATGGTCCCGTCCCAAAAACAACTCTCTCCATGCCATTTTCGCTGATTACGTTCACTACGACATGCGAGAAAGTGTATTTTTTCAGTGCACCCAAATTTTCGGCAATTTCTTCATCATTGCCGTTTTCGTCTGCTTCTAAGACCGCTTCTTTCAACCTTACCATTTCAATATGCTCATAACGAAGCAACGTGGCTGTCAAAAACATAAGCGGCAACAATATCAAAAGCAACTTCCATGTTCGCACACGAAACAGGTTTTTGAGCCTTAGCTTGATTTTGTCTTTGTTCATGCCACCCATAACTGTTACAATATTAACATGAATATTTATTTTTCGGGCATTTCTGGCACGGGTATCGGGCCTTTGGCGGAAATGGCTAAGGACGCTGGCTATGTAGTTTTCGGTTCGGACGCACGTGAAGGCCTAATCGCCCCTGAGCTACGCGAAAAGGGCATCGATATCGAAATTGGCTCGCAAGACGGTACTTTTTTGCGCCAAAAAGCCGATATCCCGGGTGTGGATTGGTTCGTCTATACTTCCGCTTTGCCGTCCGACCACCCAGAACTCTTAGCGGCTCGAGAACTTGGCATCAAAACTACAAAGCGTGATGATTTTATAGCGCAACTCATCAAGCAAAAAAAGCTCAAGCTCCTTGCAGTTGCTGGCACGCACGGCAAGACTACTACTACCTCTATGATTATTTGGGCCTGCCAACAGCTCAATCTTCCCGCCAGCCATCTTGTCGGATCGACCTTGTCGTGGGATCGTTCCGGCAAATTTACCGACGAAAGTCCCTACTTCATTTACGAAGCTGACGAGTACGACCGCAATTTCCTTAAATTCCACCCATGGCTCTCTATAATTACCTCAGAAAGCTACGACCATACAGATATTTACAAAACTCCCAAAGAATATCACGATGCTTTTAACCAATTCAGAAAACAAAGCCAGCATGTCGTTTCTATCCCAGACAAACCTATCAAATTGGACTTCACTCTCGCAGGAGAATTGCGCCGTTATGATGCCGCCTTGGCGTTTCTAGCGGTTTCCGCTATCGTGCATGACTCCGGTTTCGTCATTGAAGCCGAAGCTATTGTCGCCGCCCTGAACGCTTTCCCTGGTGTCAGTCGCCGCTTCGAGCGTCTAGCTCCCAATGTCTATACGGACTACGCGCACCACCCTGAGGAAATTTCTGCCACCGTCAAAATGGCTCGTGAAATTGCCGACAAAGAGCAGCTAAAAGGCGTCGTAACTATTTATCAGCCACATCAAAATTCTCGTCAGTGGCAGGTAAAAGACGACTATAAAAATGCTTTTCTCGCTGCCGATCAAGTTTTTTGGCTGCCAACTTACCTTGTACGCGAAGACCCTAATCTGGCCGTTTTGCGTCCGCAAGATTTTATTGCCGATCTTAAAAACCCTCAAATTGCTGTCCCCGCTGACGCCAATGAAGCTCTCGCCAAGCAATTACTTGAACTTCAAAAACTAGGTTATCTTATACTGCTTATGACTGCCGGGCCAGCTGACAGTTGGTTCCGTAGCCTTCCTTTCCAAGATATGGTATAATATCTATAATTTAACAAAAAATAAACTAAACAGGGATTTTTTATGGCCGGACACAGCAAATGGGCAACCACAAAGCGTCAAAAAGCCGTCGTAGACGCAAAACGCGGCGCGATATTCACTAAAATTGGCAACCAGATTGCCATTGCCGCTCGTGCCGGTATCGATCCGGAAACTAACTCCACTCTAGCTATGGTGCTTGAAAAAGCCCGCCTAGCCAATATGCCGAAAGCAAACATCGAACGCGCCATCGCCCGCGTTGCCGATAAATCCGCTGCCGCGCTAATCGAAGAAACCTACGAAGCTTACGGTCCAGGCGGCGTTGGGATTATTATTGAAACTGCCACAGATAATAAAAACCGCACCATGCCAGAAGTACGTCATACTCTAGAGAAAAACGGCGGTCGTTTGGCTGATCCGGGCAGTGTCATGTTCCAATTTAAGCGCAAAGGTGTTATTTTTACTCCCGCTAAAGGCGACGAACTCATGATGGTTGCGCTTGACGCTGGTGCTGACGATATTCTTGATGAGGATGACGGCACTACGATTTACACCGTCGGCGGCGATCTTGCTAAAGTTCGTTCCGCTCTAGTTAATGCGGGTTTTGAAGTTGCTTCTGCCGATCTGCAATATGTTTCAGACAACTTGGTTCCAGTCGACACCGAAACCTCCGCAAAGGTTGAAAAAATCCTTGACGCCATCGACGACCTAGACGACGTTACGGCAGTTCATACTAACGCTGACTTTTAGATTTTTTATGATATAATACCCGTTACTGGAAGGGTGACCGAGTGGTTGAAGGTACCGGTCTTGAAAACCGGCATGGGGCAACTCATCGAGGGTTCGAATCCCTCCCCTTCCGCCAAGTACTAAAGAAGGGTAGAGCCTTCTTTTTTCTTGTG
>CAYLGU010000013.1:0-10267 GCA_964383445.1 uncultured Candidatus Saccharibacteria bacterium
TTATTATCGCCGACACCTGTAATAACTCCGGCATGCACCGGCCATCCCAGCTCCGAACTGGCCCAGTGTCCGGAAACATCGGAAAAGTCATGGGTATAACCTTCCGTATTAACTCCCAATACACGCGCGGTGCGGTTGATGATTGCGGCAATCTGTCCGCGGGTAAGCGTACCGTCCGGGTCAAATTTATCGTTTCCTACGCCGCTCAAAATGCCCAGCGCGTTGGCAGCCAGAATCGCTTTATCCAGGGTGTCGGTAAATGCGCCGCTGTTGGTGCTGGCACCTTTTGTCGTAAGGAAATCATCTATGGACTGGCCGGAGCAACTCCCTCGGCTTGGGCGCAGGAATCCGTCAATGCCGCCATAGAGGCAGAAGCGAAGCTGAAAGACATGACCAGAACCAGCAAGAGAGAGAAGAGGTTTCGCTTCATGGTATAATCCTCCTTTTAAGTGTGCAATTTGCGGCTTAGCCGTATGTGGTCATTATAGCACAAATGCCTAGAAAAAGCAATCTTTTTATGTACGGAAAGAGGCTGGTGTTTTTTGAATCATGCTTGATGATGAGGTCTCCCTATGCTACTATATATACGTTGCCGCGATAGCTCAGTTGGTAGAGCGCATCCATGGTAAGGATGAGGTCCCGGGTTCAAATCCCGGTCGCGGCTCCATTTTTTATGTCTGTTGCCTTATGGCGTACGTATTTTATTGTATTATAGCGGCGGATATGCTAAAATAATCTGCATTATGGCAAAAAAGAATAACACAAAGCGTAAGTTGGTAGGATTGGTGTCCGAAGAGTCTGGAATTCGTCAGTATTATACAAAAAAGAATACGATGAATACGCCAGACAAATTAACATTGCGAAAGTACGACCCAGTCGCGCGAAAGCATGTAATCTTCACTGAAACCAAGAAGAACCTTGGTCGCAACGAAGTAAAAGAAAAGAAACGTTAGTTTCTGCTAGGAATAGCCCCGGTTCGGGGCTATTTTTTGTCGTCCGCCTAAAATTCTTCGATTAAGTCGGGAGATGGATGTTCGAAAAATAAAATTACGCTTATGCTTGGGATTCTTTTTGGGTTTCGATACGATACTCCATGTCACGGATAGCGTTCATGAAATACAAAAAGGCGTCGTAGGGCGATTCGTAGGCAGAAAAGTAGGCATGGACATCGCCATCGTTGAAGTATTTTGTGCACATATAATAAACATGATCGCTAGTTTGAAGGCGGCGCCAGTCGCGGAGGAGCTCGGGATCTTGGGATTTTAGGACGCTAGGCTTTAGCGCGTAGAGTGCGTCCATAGCTTCGTGCTGCATGTCGTTGCCGAGCCAGGCTGTTAGGTCGCGTTCGGTGTCAGCCCAGGTGACAGTCTGTGCCATGCTAATTTCTCCTTTAGATTCGTAGGCATCGCAGGCTTCCGTGGTGGTCAGGAATCGATTCTCTGGGTCGCGATCCCAGCGTTCGATGAGATGTTCGAAAAATTTAAAGATGCCAGTGTCAGCCCATTGGTGCTCACCGAAGGTTTCGAAATCCATGAACAGGTTGATGAGTGGACCTTTTAGAGTGGCGACCTCTAGCCACTGAAGGTATTTATCTACGGTAAGTGGCCACTCTCTCCATTGCTTGTTGGAGAAGCGGAAGGCAAGATCGTCGGATAGGCGGTAGTTTTTGAGCAGTAGTTTAATGTTTTTGCAGCCAGCTGGGGTGTAGACGAAATTTGGCGAGCGCCATTCGAGCACTTTGTCCCAACCTTCGGCCAGAATACCCTTGAATCCATAATCTTCGGCCCATTTTGCCAGACTATCGTTGTAGGCCAGTTCGGTATTGCGAAAGACTTTTGACTCGACGCCAAAAAGTTTTTTGATTTTTTCTTGGTGCATTTTGACTTGAGCTTCGAATTCGTCTCGGTCGTAGAAAAAGGCTAGAGAGTGATGGTAGGTTTCTGCTACTACTTCCACCCTGCCGGTCTTAATGATGCGTTTTAGGGATTCGATGACGTCTGGCGCCCAGGCTTCGGCTTGTTCTAAAAAAGTGCCTGTTATAGATAGAGATATTTTGAAATTTGGGTACTTCTTGAGAGAGCGCTCGATGAGGGCGAGAGTAGGGCGATAAGATTTTTCGGCGACTTTTTCGAGGATGCGTTGATTGTTCTCGCGTGCTTGCCAGTTTTTATCGACCCAATAATCATGGTCGTGTCCCGTAGCAAAGACACTATATTCTTTAACCCGGTAGGGTTGATGCATATGAAGATAGATAACTAGTGAACGCATTGAATTCTAAGGAGTATCCCGCTTATGTTTGTCTATTTTATCATACACGGAGAGGCAAGTTTTAGCAACGTCGTCCCAAGATATTTTTGTGTATTCGCGCTTGACTCCGTTCGTGAGGCTGTTTTTGAGTGAGTTGCTGCGGGCGATGCCGACTATCTCGTCGGCGAGTTTTTCCTCGTCCCAGAAATCGTAGCGCATGATGTCGCGCAAGACTTCGCCGACGCCAGATTGCTTGGTGATGATAAGCGCGTTGCCATGGTGTGCGGCCTCTAGGGCGGTCAAGCCAAAAGGTTCGGATACGCTAGACATGACAAAGATGTCGGAAATGGTGTAAATGTCGCGGAGTTGTTTGCCTCGGATAAAGCCGGTAAAGAGGATGTTTTTTGATATGCCAAGTTCGGCGGACATGCGCATTAATTCTTGCTTTTGTTCGCCGTCGCCAGCGAATAAGAAAATGAGCTTTGGATGCACGCGGATGGCGCGTGCGGCAGCGTTCATGAGGTGAGAAAGGCCTTTCTGGAGGGTGAAACGACCGACAGTTGAAACTACGGTGTAGCCTTGGCGCTTCATCATCTCTAGGTAATGATAGCTATTGCGATTGTAGTTATAATCGGCATCGTATTCGTTGACATCAAAGCCATTATAGGCAACGTCAATTTTATCGAGCGGAATATCGTATTTTTCAGAAATAATATGTTTGGTAGCGTTGCTGACGGCGATAATTTTGTCGGCAGCGAGTAGGCCGGCGTGTTCGATTTCGTGGATGATAGGATTGCCGCTAGTCATGCCACTACGGTCGTATTCGGTGGCGTGAACATGGGCAACTAGAGGTAGTCCAAAATGCTGTTTGGCTAGAATGCCAGCTTCATAAGTGAGCCAATCGTGGGCGTGAACGTACTCTGGTTTGTAGTCCATTAGATAGCGCTCGACGAATTCACAATAGCATTTTTGGACGTCGCGGATGGACATCATATCTTGCTTAGCGAAGGCTTTGAATAATTTTTCTTCAATACGTTTGGATTCGTAAGCGCCATTGCCATAGCGGAAAAGGGGATCTAGATGGGTTGCTGGAAGGATTTTCATGTGTTCTATGTGATGTTCGGCTTCGTAAGGCACGACAAAATCAATATCGGCACCCTGTTTGGCGAGAGCCTTTGATAAATGCAAGCAAGCCACACCTAAGCCGCCACTGTTGTGCGGAGGGAGTTCCCATCCTAGCATTAACACTTTCATTGCCATATATTGTAGCACTAAAGTTCCAGCATAAGCAAGATATTGTTTTTTAGGAAATTCTATAGCCTAATAGGAGTTTTTTGTCTTGAGCCGATACGCGGTAGCTGTCGCGGCACTTTGAGATTGTTTTGTTGTTGGTGAATTTGTTTAGGGGTTTGGATTTGAGGAACTCCAGAGTTTCTGTGCGATATTTGATAAAGCATTCGCAAACTAGCCAAGCGTTAGCCATATTTACGTAATAGTGCTCCTCATTTTTGAGCGACGCGCTAATTTTAAAGATGTCTGGTAGAAAATGTGGGGTTTTTAAGATGTCAAACAAGATAATAAGTCCGACTCGGCGCGTGAAGGAGTGTTCGTCTTTGGTGTATTTTTGGGCTAGGCCAAGTAGCTTTTCTTTATCTTGGATTTTGCGAAAAGAAAGGATATCGCAAGCGCCCCAATTGTCGATGTCGGTAACGTAAATATCTAGATATTTTTTGAGTTGTTCGAAATCTCGAATGTGACTAATCAAGATGCCGTTTATGAGCTTATTTTCGTAATACTTATTGAGATTGGCATCTAAAAACTCATAGAGTTTGTCGGCAAGAATGATGTCCCGAGCTATGGCTCGAAGTTTCGGGACAGGGATGGCGAGAAGGGGTTTTTGGGTAGCGGTGATTTTGAGTTCGCGGGGAATTTTCGCGGGTTGAGAAAGCGTGGGGAGATCTGGAAATGAAAAATGGTTTTTTTGAAAAAAACTGTTGATTTTTTGGGGCTTCATACTATATAGTGTAGTTAGTATTTTTTAGAAATCAAGAAAAATACCGTTTTAATTTTAAGAATTCAGTAAATAGGATGCCGCAGTTGGTGTTCTATATCGTTTTCCTCACGAAAAAGGCAAAGCCTCAATCGTTGGGTGCGACGTCCTATTTACTAAGTTTTTAAAACCTTTACGGATCGAAAAACATATGAGTTGCAGTTTTGCTGAACTCTTGCAGTCTGGTTTTTAAAGTAGAAAGTGTGTGTGTTTGATCCTTTATCGCGAAGATAGATATAGAGTCCTTACATTATAGTAACGAAAAAAGCTTGTGTCTAGCCTTTTAGTGATGATTTTAACAGGGGCGGAAGGAAAAATGCTGACAAAAATACCCACTAAATTGTGGGTTTTTCATAAAAATGGTGCTGGGAGTAAGATTCGAACTTACGAAGGCGAATGCCAACAGATTTACAGTCTGTCGTGTTTGACCGCTTCACTATCCCAGCATGGGAAATTTTGGAGCCGCAACTCGGGCTTGAACCGAGGACCTACGGTTTACAAAACCGTTGCTCTACCAACTGAGCTATTGCGGCATATTTAGCTATGCTGCTTAAAGGTGCAATGCTAGCTATTTTAACGTAATGTGACCTGAAAAGCAAGCAAAAGAATGGGCCGCCTGTGAAAAAGCGGCCTGTAGAGAAAATTATAAGTTGAAGGCATTTTTTACTATTTCGCTTGGCGTGGCATATATTGTATGACGGGTACTGTTTTCGTAGTCGCCTTTTGCCCCTACCTTTATGCGCTTTGATATAATATCTTGCTCTTCAGGGTCACTCATCATAACTGCGACCCTTACGAATCGTTCTTGCGCTAGGTATAAGTAGTCGATTATCATTATTGCCTGTTCGTTTTCTTGAATAACGATATCGTTTTTAGTAGGGTCAAGTTTTCTGCCGAAGTCCATTATCAGCCGAAGCCCCATGCTGTCGTAAATTTGCATTTTTACCACCTTTCTCTATAAACGTGCGATTAAGAATACTCGTCTTTCTATTTTATCATAAAAGTTATAAAAAGTCAATAGAAAGGTTTTTGCGTAGCTTAAATTACTTTGCGAGTGTTTTTGGGTTTGACAATTTTTTTGCGAAGTTTTGCTTTGGGCTTTTTGGTTTTGAGTAGGGCCTCTGCTCGTTTTTCTTCTAATGCTTCTTCGATGCGCGCTTTGGTGACCTCTGTGTTTTCTTCATCTTCGGCGCGTTCGTAGATGCCAAGAAGATGCCGCAAAGTAGCGGTGGAATTATCTAACGAATAAGCGGTTTCTAGGGCATCAATGGCTTTTTTACGTTCGCCGATTTTTTCGGCGGCTTTAGCGTAGGCAATATAGCGAGCAGGCATGTCGCCTTCCATCTCGATAGCTTGGGCAAAGGCCATAGCAGCTTTTTCATAATTTTCAGTTTCTAGATAGATGAGCCCAACGTTATGGAGGCTACTGGCGTTATTGTCGAGGGATTGAGCGATTTCGAAACATTCTACAGCATCATCGTATTTTTTGTCGCGTGCGTAAAGGATGCCGAGACGGTTGTAGGCGGCGGCGTTTTTTTCGTCGAATTTTAGAATCGTCAGCAGGGCCTTTTCGGCTTTAAGAGTTTTGCGTTCTTTCATGGCGCCTTGAGCCAAAGACCAAAGCTTGCGCATTTGTGGATTTTGGCGGATTGCCTGGATGTCTTCTTCGGCGGCAGCGACTTTGCTCTCGCGAGGCATGAAAAATATAAGATACAGTACAAAAATAAGGATAATCGCTACAGCTAGCATGGGGTCATTATAGCATATTCGCGACGAGTTGTAGGCGAACGTGGCCGTTTTTAGCTAAAGCGAGATAGGTTTTATCCAAATCTTGGAGTTTGTCGAGAAACTTTGGGTTGGCGGTTTTGAAATACGAACGATATAGCAGATCGATAGCGGCCGACACGACAAGCAAGGACTTTTCGCGGTCGCGGGCCAACTCTTGAGATAATTGGATTAGGGTTTTTGGGCTCGCGGCGATGTATTTTTTTGCTAAATCGAGGATATTTTCTGGATAATTTGGAGCTTGGTCAAGGCTATCGTCGCCCTTGATATTGTAATTATGAGCACGGGATTTGATAGTGGGGAGAAGTTTTTGGGGGGAGCGAGTAAAAAACACAAAGTGGATATGTTCGCCTGGCTCCTCGAGCAACTTCAAAAAGCTGTTTGCTGCGGCTTCGGTTAAGGTGTCGGCGTCCTGAATAAGGAATACGACGTCTCGACTTTGCTTGCTGCGGACGCTGAGTTCAATTTCGCGGACGGTATCGATAGGTATGGTGTTTTTGTCGTTAGGCGAGAACGGGAGAGCTTTGGCGATTTTTGGATAGGCTATGGAATCGGGGAAGGCAAAAATAGAAAAGTGGTTTTTGCTGGCAATTTTTGGGATAGGCTCCAATTTATTCAATTGCATCTGAAAACTCTTTGGGGAGTGGGGCTTCAAAAACTTTGCGGATGCCGCCTTCTGGCCCGGGGATAGTAATTTCTAGAGAAGCGGCATGGAGATACATGCGGCTGTCATTGGCTTCTCCGTAGACTTTGTCGCCGAGAATGGGCGTAGATAAATGTTTCAAATGGACTCTTAATTGGTGGGTGCGGCCAGTTTTTGGCTTAAGTTCGATTAGGGCGTGCTGAGCGTCTTGCTTGATTACGCGATACTCGGTGACGGCTTCCCTGCCCTCTGGGTCAGGCAAAAAAGTCGTAGGTTTTTTGAGATTGCGAGCGAGCGGAATGTCTATGACAGCTTGTGGGATTTTTGGTATACCTTGGGTGATTGCGAAGTAGGTTTTGTGAGTTTTGCGTTGCTGGAACTGACGTTGGAGGTAGGAGCGGGTCTTTTGGTCTTTTGCCAGAATAATTACCCCGGAAGTATCACGATCCAAGCGATGTACGATAAGCCCAAACTCTTCTAAGGTGGGCTCGGGGTTGAAGTTGCCTTTGCTGACGCTGAGTAGCCCGGTCGGTTTATCGAGCACTATGACATGTTCGTCTTCGTAGATTACGTGGACTTTTGGCATGGTGGAGATTTGGGGTGGGTGTAGTGACACTTGGTCTTCGGTGCTAATTTGGGCGTTAGGTTTGAGGATTATTTCGCCATTGATACGGGCATTGCCAGATTTGATGTATTTTTGGAGAGTTGAACGGTTATATTCGGGGTATTTGGCGAGCAGAACCATATCAAAGCGAGTCTTTTCTTCGGAGCCCAGACCTGCGCTTAATTGAATATCGCCATTGATAATTCGGGATAAATGCGGCTTGGAAAATTTTTTAGCCATTTTTGCGTAGCCCTAGCGCGGTTTGTACTTTATGTAACTTTTGTTGGGCGACTTGGTTGGCGTATTGTTCGCCAGATTCCAAGATTTCGAGAACTTGCTCATCGGAAATTTCGGCAACGCGCTTTTGGAATTCGGTGAGGAAGTTCGCAACAGATTCGGCAACGGCTTTTTTAAGTTCGCCATAACTGGTTTTTCCTGCCCAGACGGCAATAGTTTGTTGAAGGGGCTGATTGGTCAAAATACTTTGGATTTGCAGGAGATTGCTAATACCGGGTTGGTTGAACATGTCGTATTTAATCTCGCCGATATTGTCGGTGGTGGCGGACATGATTTTTTTGGCGGCTTCGGCGGGGTCGTCAGAAAGTGAGATTTTGGATTTTTCGCTTTTGGACGATTTGGACATTTTTTTCTCTGGTTCGGTGAGGGAGCGAATACGGACAGGTTGGTCTAGCTGCATGAATTTGATTTGCTCGGCTTCTGGGGCAGGTACAGTAAATAGCTCTTGTTCGAAGCGATTATTCATACGGATTGCGATATCGCGACAAAGCTCTAAATGTTGAATCTGGTCTTCGCCGACTGGGATATATTTTGCGTCATAAAGTAGGATATCGGCAGCCATCAAGACAGGGTAATTTAGCAGCCCGACAGTGACGGATTCGGGGTGCTCGACGGATTTTTCTTTGTACTGGATCATGCGTGACATTTCGCCCATATAAGCAAAGCAGTCCAAAATCCAGCAGAGTTCACTGTGAGCCGGCACGCGTGACTGGCGATAGATATGAATGTTGGGGTTATTCGTATCAAGGCCGGCTGCGATGTAATATTTGATGCCTTTGATAATCTGGCTGTAGAATTTTGAGTGGTCAATGGGGGTAGTGAAGGAATGCAAGTCTGGTACGAACATGTTGATATGGGAGTCGGAGCTGTACTGCCTTGCAAGGTTAATCATAGGGGCGTAGGCGCCGAGGAAATTGGCGATTGTGGGCTCTTCGTTGGCACGAACCCCTGTGAGGATAGTTTGTTTCATAAAATTTCCTTTAATTTATTTCTTCAAAACGATATTTTTGAGTAATTTCTGGGTATTTTTCTTTATCTGTGAGTGATGCGAATTCGGTGAGGGCGCGAGCCCATTTAAGCTTGTCGTGTAGGTTTTGGTAAATGACGAGTTTTTTGAAATCCGCGTCATTGTTGGAGTCGGCGTCGGTTACTATGTCTAAAACAAGGTACTCTCCACCTTTGAAGTGACGGTATTTTTGCCCAATTTTGATTTCTCTCATATACATATTATAGCATTAAATTTGAATTGACGAAAAAGTGCTTCTTTGCTAAAGTTTAAGGGTAGATATTTTACATTTTCGGGGTATTAGCTCATTTGGTAGAGCGCTTCTATGGCATAGAAGAGGTGGCGAGTTCGAATCTCGCATACTCCACCAAAGCCGTTTTTCTAAGTTTAGAGGGTCGGCTTTTGTGATATAATGAGTGCGTTATGGGGTGCTAGCTCAGTTGGTAGAGCGCATGGTTCGCAATCATGAGGTCAGGAGTTCGACCCTCCTGCACTCCACCAGAAATACATAGACGAAATACGGCTCTCGGGGCTGTATTTTTTTATTCGTGATCGTGTTCTGAGTGATCTTCTTCGAGATGAGAGTCGTGGTCGTGACCTTGATCGATGTAGTGGTGAAGGTTAGTGACGGCCAGTCCGACTACTAGCAATCCGGCCAAGAGCCAAACTAATTGCAAGTTGCGGGTTTTGGCTTTATTTTGCGAGTTGATAAGAGGAATAAGGCCAGACATGCTGATATAAAGGAAAAAACCAGCGACAATAGCAAGTAGGACGGATAGGTTTATTTCTATGGAACTGCCGATTAGGTAGAAAATTATGGCTGACAGTGTTGATGCGAGTGCACTGAAAAGGTTAATGGCGAGAATTTTGTGACGGCTTAGGCCTCGGTTCATCATGACGCCAAAATCGCCAATTTCTTGGGGGATTTCGTGTAGGGCGACAGCTAGAGTGACAATGAAGCCGGTGGCTGGCGATATGAGGAATCCGGCGGCAATAGCGGCGCCGTCTACAAAATTATGCAAAGTGTCACCGATAGCTAACATGGTGATTAGAGTTTTACTATGCGCGCCTTTGGCGTGCATGTATAAGAAATTTTCTAAGACCAAAAAACTAATAATTGCGATTAGAGTAAATAGGAGAATTTGATGTGAGTCGCCGCTATGCAAGGCCTCGGGCAGAAGATCGAGGAAACTAGCTGCTAGTAGCGCTCCGGCAGCAAAGGCGCTGGCGAAGATGCTGTATTTTTGAATTTTTTTGTTGAAGAGCAAAGCGGCCCCGCCGATCAAGGAGAGGACTCCTCCAATAAGTGACGCTAGGATTACTAATGGCAACATAATTTATTTCCTTTTTAGACTTGATTCATTGTAGTATAGGGCCTATACTAATTGCAAATAATTCGCAATTAGGAAAATAAATGCAAAAAAGTCATATCAATAATTTGTCTGAGTTTTTGGCTAAACATAACTATAAAGTGACAGAGGCGAGGAAGGCGGTTTTTGCCGTTTTGTATGAGGCGGAGCTGCCTATATCGCCTAGCGAACTCGTAGAGGCTTGTGTCAAAATTGCCCCGAGTAGCGCATATCGTTGTTTGGATTTGTTCGTGAAATTGGGCGTGGCCCGCTATGTGCCGAAAGG
>CAYLGU010000013.1:10277-18677 GCA_964383445.1 uncultured Candidatus Saccharibacteria bacterium
TTAAGGCGTATTATGAATTAGGCGATCACTTTGCGGCGCATTGCCATTATGTTACTTGTGAAATTTGCGGGAAAAGCGTTGCGGTGAGTAATGAAAAAATTGAACGAGCAATGGAGGAATTGACACGTATGGCTGGGATGCAGGCGACCAAGCATCATGTTGAACTTTTGGGTATTTGCGATGACTGTTTGGCTAAGAAAAATGCCGCCCAAGGTCGGGCGGCTAAGGTTAGGAAAGTGCGATAGTTGATTCGTCTATATATATGATGTTGACTTTGTCGGCCTTTCTGCCTAGTAGCGATTCGGTAGAAACAGCTACTCTGCCTTTGGCGTCTATCTTGCGTTTATCGAGGTACTGCTCGATGCCCTGTATCGCTTTGGCCCCAGATTTTGCGAGATATATTCGACCAGGATCTTCTTCCGTGCGATAAACGAATATTTGTTCTGCGTCTTTCATGAATTTTGGCAATACGATGCGATTTTGGTGATCGACAGCGCTGGTCGATATAATTATCGCCATAATTTCTCCCCCTTTCTAAACGTAAGGTACGTAGTATTTGTTTATTATATCAAATAAATCAATAAATGTCAATAGTGCCAGTGTTTTGGGGTCAAAAAATACCACCTTGATGGGTGGTATTTTAATATAAGGCTCCAGTTTAGCGTTTGCTGAACTGTTCTTTGCGACGAGCGCCCCGAAGACCGTATTTTTTGCGTTCTTTTTCGCGTGGGTCGCGCTTTAGGAGGCCGGCTTTCTTGAGGACTGGACGGAATTCTGGGAATTCTGTTACCAGCGCTTTTGAAATTGCCAATTTGATAGCATCTACCTGGCCAGCCATGCCGCCACCGTCAACTAGCACTGAGATGTTGTAATCTTTTTGCTTTTGGGTGATTGCGAGCGGGTCGGTGATTTCTGCGAGCATAGCTTTGTTGTCGCAGAGATATTCGAGCGCTGGCTTATTGTTGATGGTGATCTCGCCCTTGCCTTTTAATAGGCGGATGCGTGCCGTTGCGGCTTTGCGACGGCCGGCTCCAAAAGTGTATTTTGAAGCTTTTGTGATTTTGCTTGCAGTAGCGGTCATTATTTGATCTCCTTTGGCATTTGTGCACTATGAGCGTGTTCGGCTTCTGGGAAGACGCGAAGGCGCTTCATGCGTTCTGCAGCCAACTTGTTTTTTGGCAACATGCCTTGGACGGCGTGCTGAATGGCGATACTTGGGTCTTTTTCAATTACTTCAGCCAAAGTTAGGTCTGTTAGACCGCCTTGGTAGCCGGAATGACGGTAATAATGTTTGTCGGTCATTTTGTTGCCGGTAACAGCGATGTGCTTGGCATTGATGACTACGACATGGTCGCCGTTATCTGTGTGAGGGGTGAAAGTTGGCTTTGATTTGCCGCTAAGTTTGTCGGCAATTACTACTGCTAATTTGCCTAGGGGCATTTTCGATGCGTCAACAACATACCATTCGCGTTTGATTTCTGAAGATTTTTGAGAATAAGTTTTATTCATGGACTATTTCTCCTCTTTCTTCGGGGCTGTTTTAGCCTCAGTGCTTTTTTTGGTTTCGGTCTTTTCGACTTTTTCGACCTTCGGCATTTCAATTTTATCTACAAATGAAATTGTTGCGAGCTCGGCGTTGTCGCCTTTGCGGAAGCCTGCGCGCTCGATGCGGAGGTAGCCGCTATCGCGTTTGACGCTAGGAGCAACGACGTCCATAAGGTAATTGCCGGTGCTGATACTGTTTAGTCTAGAGATGACGAGGCGACGATTGGCCAGCCCACCTTTTTTGGCAAGCGTGATTAGCTTTTCGGTGTGGCGACGCATTTCTTTAGCCTTCGCAATAGTTGTAGTAATGGAATGCTCAAGGATGAGCGAGCACATCAGCCCACGAAGAAGTGCTGTCCTTTGGTCGGTTTCGCGGCCGAACTTGCGGCCTTTATATCCGTGGCGGTGCATATTAAACTTTTAACTCCGTTAACTTTTCTCTAACCTCTTCGAGAGCTTTACTGCCAAAGCCTTTGAGTTCTTTGAGGTCGGTTTCTGATAGCATGACTAGATCGCGGATGGTGCGGATGTCGTTGTTTAACAATGCGTTAGCAGTGCGTGCAGACAAGCCCATCTCTTCAATCGGGAGCATCAAGCCGCTTTCTTCGTCGCCGCGACCTGCGTTTGGTGCGGGTGCGGATTCTACTGTTGTGCCACCAGCAAGGGCAGAATATTGGTTGACGAGGATAGCTGCAGCTTCTTCGAAGGCTTCTTTTGGCGTCATTGTGCCATCAGTGTCGATCGTTAGGGTCAATTGTTGCAGGTTGGTATCGTGGCCAACGCGAGTGTTTTCAGCTTTGTAGCGAACACGAAGTACGGGAGTGAAGACTGCATCTAGCGCGATCATGTCGTTGTACTTGCGATTTTCGCTGGACTGTTCGATGCTCATATATCCACGGCCATTATCGACAACCAAATCCATTTTTAGAGTGAATTTTGGATCGTCAATATTGCAGATGATCTGCTGCGGGTTGGCAATTTCAACTTCTGCTGGCAATTTAATGTCGCGAGCATAGACTGTGCCCGTGCCGGTCTTTTCTAGGCGTAGTTCAATTGGTGCGTCAGAATGACTTTTGACATGGATGTTTTTTAGATTCAACATGATGTCAACGACGTCTTCTGCGATACCTGGAACAGCCGTAAATTCGTGGCTAGCGCCTTCGATACGAAAAGCTGTAACCGCTGCGCCCTTAATGGACGATAAGAGTACGCGTCGCAAAGAGTTGCCGAGGGTGTTACCGTAGCCATAGTATAGAGGCTTGATGATGAAGCTGGCACTATTTTCGCCAAGGTCTTTGATTTCCGCTAGTTCTGCTTCATGAATAACTTTTGTCATTTTATTCTCCTTTAGCGTGAGTAGTACTCAACAATTAATTGTTCATTAATGCCCACCTCTGCCTCTTCGCGCTTCGGTGATCCGGTGATTTCGATTTTCATCTTTTTTGCATCGGACTTGAGCCAAGACAAAGGAGTTTGACTGCTTGCGCCGATAATATTTTCGAGGTTCTTGAAATACTCGGTTTTTTGAGATTTACTGCGAACTTCTAGGACATCACCTGGGTTGAGCCGTATGGATGGGATATCGATGCGGCGACCGTTTAGCGTAAAATGTCCGTGAGACACGAGCTGGCGAGCGGCGCGGCGCGAAACGGCAAAGCCGGCACGATAGACTGCATTGTCTGCTCGACGCTCTAGGTAGTTAAGCAAGTTTTCACCAGACATACCTTCGGCTTTTTGGGCTTCTTTCATGAGGCGAGCGAACTGCTTTTCGAGTAAGCCGTAAATGCGGCGAACTTTTTGTTTTTCGCGTAACTGAGTTAGGTATAGGCTGCCTGGACGCATACGCATGCCAGAATGCTGGCCTGGGATGCCGGACTTTTTAGCCATAATCTTATGTGCCTTGGGGTGGAGGGCATAGCCTTCACGACGAGACTGTTTTGCTATTGGGGTAATATCTCGTGCCATATTATGGTTTCCTCTCTCCCTTTGGACGAACTCCACCGTGTGGAATTGGGGTTTTATCGGTAATACTATTGATAGCGATGCCTTGGGCGCTCATAGCGCGAATTGCGCTGTCGCGGCCAAGTCCTACGCCTTTAACAAAGACGTCGACGCTATTCATGCCATGATCGCGCTTAGCGATTTCGGCAACTTTTTCGCCAGCAACCTGTGCGGCATATGCGGTGCCTTTTTTGGAACCACGGAAGCCATTTGCCCCAGAGGACGATGCGACCAAAATGCCGCCTTTTTTGTCCGTGATGCTAATAATCGTATTGTTGAAAGTGGCTTGGATATGAACTTCGCCAGCTTGAACGACACGTTTGCCTTTCTTGGCTTTTTTAACTGTTTTTTGCTCCACTTCAGGAGCTTTCTTGATGGATTCTTCTGCCATAATTTACTCCTTTTAAGTTTTGCTCGCTGCTTTAGGTTGTGCGCCACCAACGGCAATCGCTCTACCCTTTCGGGTTCGTGCATTAGTGCGAGTACGTTGCCCGTTGACAGGTAGTCCGTTTTTGTGGCGGACACCCTTATAGGAGTTGATATCCTTAATGCGCTTGATATTGTTGGTCACGAGGCGCTTTAGATCTCCTTCAACGGAATATTTGTTGGAAATAATATCGTTGAGTTTTTGCTCTTCAGCCTCGGTGATGTCTTTCACCCGAGTGGTCGGCTCTATTTTGGCCGCCGCAAGGATGGCTTTGCTTGTGGTGCGACCGATTCCGTAGACAGAAGTAAGTGCTATCCACACTTGCTTGTCATTAGGAATAGTAACGCCGGCGATTCTTGCCATGCTTAACCCTGCCTTTGCTTATTCTTAGGTTTTTTCTTATTGATGATACGGAGCACGCCTTTGCGACGCACGATGATATCATCGGGGCTTATTTTCTTGACACTTGCACGAACTTTCATGTAAAGAAAATGTCCTTTCTTGGGCTATATTATAAAAAAGGTTTTTGGCCTCCTAATATAAAATTAGCCGCTTATTAAATTTAATCTTTGAGGCGGAAGCTGATTCTGCCCTTTGTGAGATCGTAAGGGGTTAACTCAACTTCTACCTTATCACCAGGAACAAGACGGATATAATTTTTACGCATTTTACCCGACATGTGCGCGATGATAATATGACTATTTTCAAGCTCAACCCTAAACTGGGTGCCCGGTAGCGCCTCAACGACCTTACCGGTGAGTTTGATTACTTCCTTTTGACTAGCCATAAATTACCATAGTATTGTATCAAATAATTGTCAAAATGTAAAGACTATTTTTTGAGAGTAGCCCTCACCATGCTTCTAGAGGTGTAAGTTTGCGCCACTTGACTCCAATCGCCGCTACAAGTAATAAGTGATAAGGACTCGACGCCTTGGATTGGGGATTTTTGCATATAAATCATATTGGCGTCGGCATCTTCTAAGCTAAGGAGTTTGTTTTCGTAGACTTCATACTCGAAGATTTCGCCGTCACCGCGTTCTATCTTAATCGTGTCTCCGATGCCTAGAGAGTCTAGGCGCTTGAATACGCCGTCTTTGGTGGGGCCGCCATTGTGGCCATTGATGATTGCGGTCCCGCCGGCGCCCGGCTTACCAGAATCGCGATACCATGCTACATCATAGATGTTTGCCAAGGTACCGATACTGCCGTTCGCTAAAAGTCCAACTTCTTGGATTCTAGCATTTGATATGTTTAGTTTCGGGATGCTGAGATACCTAGGTTTGTCTGCGGACACGGTATGAGCAGAGATAGCTTCGCTGCTGACTTCACCTTCATCGATTACTTCTTCGATTGGCCCGTCGTTAGCATCGTCATTTTGGCCTGTCGCCCCTACCCTCTGGCTGCCTTCTTTTTCGCCGTAATATACTGTCTCCCAAATAGCGACTCTGGCGAGTGCGAGGGCGCACAAAATCACGATGATAATAAATATAATCTTTGGAATTTTGCCCACTACGGAATTGATATGCAAGCTCATTACTTATAATCGTCGTAAGTTACCATTAGTGCGCGAGAATTAACTTGGCGTAGATTTTCCAGTGCAACCGTGACGATAATGAGTAGGCCAGTGCCGGACAATGACAGGCCGAGAGGGGCGCCCGAGATGACGATGAAGATGTAATCCATGATGAACGGGATCATAGCGATGAAGCCAAGGGCGAGTGCGCCAAAGAGGTTGAGCCGGCTAATTATGCCACTGAAGTACTTTTCGGTTTGGAGTCCTGGGCGAACGCTCTCGATGAAGCCACCTTGCTTATTGAGGTTGTCGGCAATTTCTTTGGTGTTGAAGATAATACTAGTGTAGAAATAAGTAAATGCGACTACGAGGAGGAAATAGCAGGCGGGATAGATAAACCATGTAGGCGTAAGGCCGGTAAAGTTTGATGCGCTCGGGGCAGAGAACCAAGCGACGATGTTGCTTGCAACTTGATTGTCTGGGTTTGAAGATAAGATAATTTGCCCGATAAAGGTCGGGACGGACAAGAAAGCTACCGCGAAAATGACAGGGACGACGCCGGCAGCAATAAGTTTAATGGGCATGATAGATTTTATGCCACCATAGGAGCTGTTACCGTGCACGCGTTTAGCGTAATTAATTGTGACGATGCGTTGGGCTTCGTTAATTTTGACGAGAATATAGAGAATAATCAATACGGCACCGCCAATTCCTAGCATAAGATAGAAGGTTTCTGGGTTGACTGGCAGGCTAAACCAACCGAAGAGGCTTAGGCTGCCCGCGGATGTATCGAAAAGAGCTGTTCCTAGGCTGGCAATAGTGGCGGGGAGAGAAGAAACTATGCTGGCAAAGATAATCATTGAGGTGCCGTTGCCTAAACCTTGCTCAGTCATGAGTTCGCCTAGCCACATTAGCAAAATTGAGCCGGCGGACATAGCGGTAATCGACAGTGCCCATTCTGACATGGCGGGCTCTATGGCGACGGTGGTGTTGGCGGCGACGACTTGCTGGTTGAGGATGAAGATATATGCAACAGATTGGAGGATTGCGAGAGGAACGGCGATAATGCGGGTCCATTGGTTGATTTTGCGACGGCCAGCTTCTCCGTCCTTTTGTAGTTCTTCTAGTTTTGGGATAGCCTTCGTGAGCAACTGCATGACGATTGAGGCGGTAATGAAGGGGGATAGGCCGACGAGAATGATTGACAAGGACGCAAGCCCGCCACCAGAAATAAGATTGATGAAGCCGCCGAAGTCCGTGCTGTTGATAAGGTTAGTTACGGCGTCTTTGAAGGTTGCGGCGTCGCCTAGTGGCACTGGGATATGTGCGAGTAGCCTATAAGCCACGATGATGCCGAATATAATGCCGATACGTTTTAGCATATCTTTATTGCGGAAGGATTTAAGTATAGTTTTGAAATTCACAGAATTATTACCTCTTTCTAACTTTCTTATAATAACACAAAAATCCCTTTTGAGGGGGATTTTTGTGAAAGTTTTGTCGCTGTTGACTATTTTTCTTCGTTCGTCTTTGGTCGCATAGGAACAGAAGTTTTAGTAAACTTGCCGCCAGCTTTTTCGATAGCTGCAATTGCGCTTTTGCTCGCAAATTGAGTGCGGAGATCGATTTTACTAGTCACTTCGCCACGAGAAATAACTTTTACCTTCGCGTAAGGGTTGGCAATGAGGCTATTTTCAGCGAGAATGAAATTGTCTACTACGCCGCTTAGTTCACTGAGGCGATCAGTGTAAACTACTTCAGCTTTTGCATGAATCGACTTGAAGCCCTTTAGCTTCGGCACTGCCTGCATAAACGCACGTTGTCCGCCCATGAAGGTGGCAGGCATTTTTGCGTGGCCGGTACGAGCTTTTTGGCCTTTTGTACCGCGACCGGCGGTTTTGCCTTGTCCGGCAGATATGCCGCGACCGACGCGCTTGACGCGCTTATTAGCCTGGACATTTAATTCGTTATATTTCATTTATTTGTCCTCCTTGTGCCAATCTTTTTTGGGCACTTGCTGGCGCAACCCCTCGATTACTGCATAGGAAATGTTGGTCTTGTTGGTAGATCCGAGTGATTTGCTGATGAGGTTTTTGATACCTGTCAGGCCGATGATCGAGCGAACGACGCCGCCGGCAATAATACCAGTACCTGGGGCAGCTGGCTTCATCAAAACGCGAGCACCCGTGACTTTGGTCTCAACTTCGTGAGGGATAGTCTCGTTATAGATAGGGATAGTTATCATATCTTTCTTGGCGCGCTGTTCGGCTTTTTGAATTGCCGTTGTGACGTCTACGCCCTTTGCAAGGCCAACGCCGATTTTGTTTTTATGGTTACCGACGGCTACGAGAGCTTGGAAACGCATGCGGCGACCGCCTTTTACAGTGCGCGAAACACGGTTGATGCTGATATTGATGGTCTCAAACTCTTTTGGAGCCTGGTCTTCTGCGGCACGACGGTTGCGACGATTATCGCGACGGCCACGGAAATTTTGAGCACTGCGAGCTTCTTTTTCGGCAACTACGGTTTCTTTTAGCTTAGTAGTGCCTGCCTCGTTGATGACTCTTGCTTGTTTTTTAACTTCTTCTGCCATATTAGAACTCCAATCCTTCCTTGCGTGCAGCTTCGGCTAGGGCGCTGAGGCGACCTGCGTATAATCTTGAACCGCGATCGAAAACTACTTTGGTAATTTTAATTTTTTTGGCTTTTTTAGCAATTTCCGTACCGATAATGGCTGCCAATTCGGTTTTATTGCCTTTATGTTTGCTGCCAACGGTTGTGGCGTAGGCTAGAGTTGACATTTTTTCGTCGTCAATCAACTGTGCGGTTACATGTGTATTACTAATATGAACGGTAAGGCGAGGACGCTCGGCTGTACCGTGGATTTTAGCGCGCGTACGCTCTTTGCGATA
>CAYLGU010000014.1:0-17291 GCA_964383445.1 uncultured Candidatus Saccharibacteria bacterium
AATTGAGATATTGGTGTCTAGCTCTGACAACTGAGTCTTGATAAAATCAGAAATCTTGTTGTCGATATTGCGCCAGTTATTAACAGTTAATCGGTAACGCTCGTCTTCGGTGATTAACCCTTCGTCATATTGTTGGGAAATCTGCGCAGCGACTCCTTCACCTTCGGCCAACATTTTGTCAACTTCTGGGTAGTACGGGTAATCGTCTTTGGAAACAGATACGGAAGCAATTGTTTCGTATTCGAAGGCGAGATCCTTGATGGCGTCGGCAGTCACAACGGCTATCTCTGCGCCAAACTGCTTCAAGACATTTGCCATGACTTTTTTGAGATGCTTGCTATTTTGCACTTCGTTGTCGTATGGGTATTCTTTTGGCAAGACCTCGTTAAAGAAGACGCGACCAAGCGTAGTGTCACGCTTTTCACCCTTGGTATGGACACGGATTGGCGTCTGCAGCTCAATCAAGCCCATATCGTAGGCGAGCTCTGCTTCGTAAACGCTAGTGTAGGCTTTGCGTTCGCCCTGAGCAGAGGGCTTTTCGTAGGTCAAGTAATAATTACCCAACACAACGTCCTGCGAGATAGAGAGCACTGGGGCGCCATCGGCAGGCTTGAGCAAGTTTTTGCCAGCAGCCATAAGCTCACGCGCTTCGGCTTGTGCTTCGGCACTGAGTGGCAAGTGGACTGCCATTTGATCGCCGTCATAGTCAGCGTTAAAGCCGTTAGCAACTAGCGGGTGAAGCTGGATAGCTTTACCGTCGATTAGCTTGGGTTGGAAAGCCTGGACCGACAAACGGTGAAGTGAAGGAGCGCGGTTCAAAAGGACATACTTACCCTTGATGACTTCGTCGAGCGCATCCCAAACAATGGTTTCTCCTTGTTCAATCATACGCGTGGCGGTACGGATATTGGCGGCATGTTCGCCGGAAATTAGCCAACTAATCACAAATGGCTTAAAGAGCTCTAGGGCCATTTTCTTCGGTAAACCACACTCATGGATACGGAGTTCTGGGCCGACTACGATTACGGAACGACCAGAGTAGTCTACGCGTTTACCTAGGAGGTTTTGGCGGAAACGCCCCTGCTTGCCCTTCAAAAGGTCAGACAAAGATTTAAGTTTGCGTCGGCCATTTTGTGAATTTGCGGTACGGCCATGAGAAGCATTATTGTCAATTAAGGCATCAACCGCTTCTTGAAGCATGCGCATTTCGTTGCGACAGATTACTTCTGGGGCATTCAAATCTAGTAGTTTTTTAAGACGGTTGTTGCGGTTAATAACGCGACGATATAGGTCGTTCAAATCGGAAGTAGCAAAGCGACCACCAGCCAAAGAAATCATCGGGCGAAGGTCTGGCGGGATCACCGGAATAACGGTAAGTATGAGATCGGACGGTTTAATGCCGGCTGACTGCATACCTTCCAAAACCTTGAGACGCTTGATAAGTTTTTTCTCGCGCTGACCTTTTGCGCCTTCAGCTTCTTCGCGCAACTCTGCAATCAGTTCGCTTAAATCAATTTCGTCCAAAAGTTTTTTAATTGCAGCGGCACCCATGCCAACGCTAATCAATTCTTCGTCTTCTTCGTCTAGATTACGATAATCAACTTCGCTAATAACTGCACCTTTGTTAAAGCTTTCTAGGGTGATTTTTCTAGATTGATAGTTTTCGTTTTCAGCATCGATTTCTTTTGTTTGAGCTTCAGCGAGAGCTTTGATATCAGCGTTCTCGTCTTTGCTCTCTTTTTCATAGCGCAATTTGATGGCCTGGAGTGCGGCTTCGTGGACCGATTCTAAGTCAGTGAGCTTTGCTTGCACTTCATCGTCTTTAACCTCAGTAATAAGGTAGGAGGCAAAGTAGGCCACGCGCTCGATATTTTTAACGGTTAAATTAAGAAGCAGACTGAGAGCAGATGGCGTACCGCGCATAAACCAAATATGAGCGACTGGCGACGCCAGGCTAATATGCCCCATGCGCTCACGGCGAGAGATAGATTTGGTAACCAAATTTCCATTTTTATCCACGGCTGCTTCGCGAGAACGAACGCCTTTAAGTTTGCTGTCGTTCGGGTTGATATCTTTGACTGGGCCAAAGATGCGTTCACAGAACAGACCATCACGCTCTGGTTTTTGAGTACGATAGTTGATCGTTTCAGGTTTTAGAACTTCGCCGTAGCTCCAGTTCAGGATATCATCTTTATTTGCAATTGATAGCCTAATGGAATCGAAGTCACTTGCACTAATAAAATTATCTTGCCAAGCCATATTATAGATCCTCTCCTAAGTCAGTTAGTGGTTCTTCTTCCTCCTGGATGCTGACTCCTTCTTCATCCAAATCTTCGTCAATTTCTATTTCGTCACTTATAGCATCATCCGCTACAGTAGCGTAGATTGCGGCATCGTCTTTGCTTTTTTCGACTGCAGCTGTGACGCGCTCGATAACTTCGCTAGCGTCAGCTGCGCTGCCGTTGTCGAGTAGGTCAACTTTTAGCCCTAAGCCTTGGAGCTCTTTCACTAGAACGTTAAAGCCTTCTGGGAGTTTTGGCCCCTGAATTGCTTCGTTCTTGATAATCGACTCGTATGCTTTGGCACGACCAAAGACGTCGTCGGATTTGATTGTAAGCATTTCCTGAAGTGTCGCAGCGGCACCGTAAGCCTCTAGGGTCCAGACCTCCATTTCGCCAAGTGGCTGTTGAGTAACCATAGTGTAAGGACCGGTAGAGCGAGCGTGAATCTTGTCTGCAACCATGTGATGCAACTTGATAATATGCATGACACCGACCGTAGTGCGCTCTTCAAATGGTTCGCCGGTAAGACCATCAAGTAGCTGAACTCGACCGTCGCTGGGGAAACCAGCTTTTTCAAGCTCGCTAGAGATTGTTTCGTCAGAGGTGGAGCTAAAGGATGGGCTGGCAACTTTATAGCCAAGTGCACGAGCGGCCATGCCAAGATGAGTTTCGTAAAGCTGACCGAGGTTCATGCGGCTCAAAATCACGTCGACTGGCGTACCATCTTCCATAAATGGCATGTCTTCTACTGGGAGAATTCGCGCTACCACACCCTTGTTGCCGTGACGGCCAGCCAACTTGTCACCAACTGCGATCTTGCGCATTTCAGCAACGTAGATTTTGATTTGCATCAATACTCCGGCTTTAAGTTCGTGGCCCTGTTCGCGGGTAAAGACCTTAACTCCGACGACTTTGCCGGAATCACCGCCATTCATGCGCGTCGAAGTGTCGCGTACGTCTTTAGCTTTTTCACCAAAGATTGCACGGAGCAAACGCTCTTCGCTAGACAGTTCTTGCTCGCCTTTTGGCGTAATTTTGCCAACTAGGACATCACCGCTATGAACTTCAGATCCGACCGTAACAATACCATCCTCGCCGAGGTGTCGAAGGGCATGCTCAGAAACGTTTGGAATATCACGAGTGACTTGCTCTGGGCCCAATTTAGTTTCGCGGACTTCTACGTCGAAGTCCCGAATATTAATAGAGGTCAAAGTATCGTCTTGGACTAACTTTGAAGACAAGATGATAGCGTCATCCATGTTATAACCACGCCATGGCATGAAGGCTACGGTGAGGTTTTTGCCGAGGGCGATTTCACCATTTTCAATAGAGGCACCTTCAATCAAGATGTCACCTTTTTTGACCTTGTCGCCACGCTTGACGCAAACGCGCTGATTGTAACAACGGTCGTCATTGGTTTTTGCAAAATGGATCAATTCATAGGTTTTGACGCCATCTTTGTATTCTACTTCTATAGATACGCCGTCGGCTTTTTTGACTACGCCAGCAGCTTCGGCAACTATAAGCTGCGAAGTGTTGCGGGCGACAACATCATCGATGCCGGTGGAAACCTGTGCGGATTCTGGCTTCAAAAGTGGGACCGCCTGCTTCTGCATGGCGCAAGCCATTAGGGAGCGGTCGACACGGTTTTTCTCTACGAATGGGATCAAAGATGCGGCGACGCCGAGAATTTCTTTGTGGGCGGCGTCAATGTGCGTAACTTCGGAGGCTTCTACCTGAGTTGGGACAAGAGCCTTACGTGCAGATACCCAAGCTTCGGCAAATTTGCCGTCTTTGTCAAGTTTCGCGGACGCATCGGCGATGACCATTTTTTCTTCTTCAGCAGCATCAACATAGATAATTTCGTCGGTAACCTTGCCATTTTTGACTACGCGATATGGGGCTTCTAGGAAGCCGTATTCATTAATGCGGGCGTAGGTCGCGATATTGAGCACTAGGCCAACGTTTGCACCTTCTGGAGTTTCAACAGTACAAATACGCCCATAATGAGTGGGGTGGGTATCGCGTACTTCAAAACCTGCGCGTTCACGAGTCAAGCCGCCAGGACCCATAGAGGAAAGGCGACGTTTGTGCGAAAGTTCAGCAAAGGGGTTGGTTTCATCCATGAGCTGAGAAAGCTGGGAACTGGCAAAGAATTCTTTAACGGCCGCGACAACTGGACGAGAGTTAATGAGCTGGGAAGGCGTGACGGTTTCAATATCGCTCATAGACATACGGTCCAAGATATTGCGTTGCAAGCGCAGCATACCAAGACGGAATTGACGTTGGACAAGCTCACCTACGAGTTTGATGCGGCGATTTGCCAATGAATCAATATCGTCAGCTGGCTCTTGGGTATTATTGAGACGGATGATTTCACTAATAATAGCAATTAGATCTTCCATTTGAAGGGTGCGGTGAACGCTATCGTTTGGCGTATCGAAGCCTAAACGATGGTTGATTTTGTAGCGACCAACACGAGAATAATCATAGCGGCGATAATCCCAAAAAGTGCGCTCAATCATAGATCTGGCATTTTCGACAGTTGCAAGGTCGCCCGGACGGAGGCGGCGATAAATTTCGATCAAAGCCTCGCTCTGGCCACGAGTGGGGTCTTTTTCGAGAGTATTTTCAATATACTTAACGTCGCCAGTGTCGACGTCTGCAAAAAGTGATTTGATTTCGGAGTTTTTTGCAATACCAAGAGAACGCAAGAGGGTCGTGACCGTAACTTTGCGGCGGCGATCAATCTTGACATAAATGACGCCCTTGGTGTCGGTTTCAAATTCAAGCCAAGCGCCACGGCCCGGGATGATTTTTGCACCATAATAGTTATGTCCGCTTACGGTGTCGGCAGAAAAGAAAACACCAGCGGAGCGAATAAGCTGAGAAACCACTACGCGCTCAGTACCATTGATAATAAAGCTTGCGCGATCGGTCATCCAAGGATAATCGCCAAAGTAAATGTCCTGCTCGCGAACTTCGCCGGTCACCTTGTTAGTCAACTCGACATTGACATGGAGAGGGGCGTCGTAGGTTGCGAGATTTTCCTTTGCGGAACGCTCGTTCTCTACTGGAGCCTTGAAATAATGATCTTTGAACCGCAGACTAAGTTTCTGCCCGGTGTAATCTTCGATTGGGTTAAGTTCGCTAAAAACCTCTTGTAGACCGGTTTTGACGAATTCGTCCCAAGATTTTAGCTGATGCTCGATTAAGTTTGGTATTGGAAGTGCTTGGTCGCCTTCAGTAAAAAATACCCGGCTACCACTTTTAACAGTGTCTTTGCTTGACGCCACGTTATTCCTCGCTTGTTTTTTAGTGTTGCTATATCTTTGGCCAGAAGATTACAGCTCGTGTCTTATCTGATTTGCCAGATCAGAATTTTGGCAGACAAAAGCACACTACTTCTTCTGTCAAGTATACGCGTCCGCGCAGAAAAAGGCAAGGGGTTTTGAATTATTTCTTTAGGCGTCTTTGCTGGTAGTATTTTTTCATAGACTAAAAACCAAAATATGTCATACCCTGGTCAGCCGACAGAACCGCCTTTTATAAGGCGAACCTGTCGGTGACGGCAGGGATATATATATTTTGATTTTTAATCTAGATATATGAAAAAATACTACCAGCAAAGACGAAATTACTTACAAACAACTGACAGTTTTTCGGGCGGACGCGGATACTGTGCCTTCACTGTTCCCGAAGACACCAAAAAACCGCCCATACCCTGGACGGCTTTTTGAACATATAAGCTCTCAACTTCTTATTGTTTTGAAAGTTAACTCGCAGTTAGCTTTATGTCCCTGAACAAGACATTAGTGATATTATATATCTAAATCGTCTAATTCTGCAAGTTCGGCACGAGTTTTTTCGGCGAGCTCTGAGCTGTTTTCCACAGCTTCATCTGTTGAGTTTTCAACAGGGGCTTCTTCTTCGATGGGGGCAGCCTCAGCAGCCGGCTCTTCTTTGCGTTCGCCAGGGACGTAGTCGTCGTTGTTAACAATTTTGAGGTTGTAACGAGCGTCGTTTTTGGTGCCGAGAGCACGCAGCAAGGTGCGGATGCTTTGTGCAGTAGCGCCACGACGGCCGATGATGCGGCCAACGTCTTCTGGGTCTACTTCTAGTGTCAATAGGACACCTTTTTCGTCGATAATGCGCTCGATTTGAACTTTGTCGGGGTTGTTGACGAGAGTTTTAACAATATACTCTACAAATTGCTGATCTATGGTTGTTGCCATTGCTGGATTCTCCGTTTAATTGCTGTCTATATAATAACAAAAAATCGCCTAAATTACTAGGCGATTTAATGCTTGTGCTTATTTTATTCGGCAACAGGAGTTTCGGCTTCTGGCGTCTCTTCGACAGGAGCCTCTTCTTTTGGTTGGTTTTTGCGCAATTTTTCGGCATTTTTTGCCTTACTTTGCTTCTTGGGGGCCTCTTTGACCCATTTTGGAAGTTTAATTCCCTGCTCTTTAAGAACTCGGATAACGCGTGCACTAGGTTGAGCGCCATTATCTAGGTAGGTTTGAGCTTTTTCTTTATCTAGGCTAGTAGCCTTTGTGTGGGGGTTGTAGGTGCCAATTTGAGCAACGATACGACCCGAAAGAGGGTGTCGCGTTGATTCTTGGACGATTATCCGATAGATTGGCAAACCTGATCGGCCGTTACGCTGCATACGAATCGCGAGCATATGTTTCCTTTGTTTAGTTAATGTTTGGCTATTATAGGCTATTTTGAGGTGTTTTGCAAGAGTTAGGGTGTATTCGTAAAAATATGATGCATGGCAAGACTAGCCGCAACGGATAAATTAAGGCTGTCAATTTTGTCACTCTGCTCGATAAAAACCGGCTCGCCAAGTTTTGCGTATTCCGAAGCTAGTCCTAATGATTCATTGCCAAAAATTAGGCTATGCTTCTCGGCAAAGCGATGGCTAGTTAGGCGCCGGCTATTCTGTTCGAGCATAAAAGGATGGAGCCTGTGCTCCTTAAATTGCTTTTGATAGCTCGCGATGTCTGGGAAATGTTGGATTTTAACATGAAAAATTGCCCCCATAGTGGAGCGCACGACTTTTGGATGCCAAAAATCTATACTTTGCTCGCCGACAATCGCTAGGTTTGAATAATTAAAGCCTGCCATTGAGCGGATAATTGTACCAAGGTTGCCCATATTGTCTGGTCGATCGAGCACGATATGCGACTCTTCTGCGGATAGCTCCGATTCATATTTCTCAAAAACACCTAAAATACCGATGTTGCTACTTTTAATTAAGGAGGCGGCACGCTTGCTCTCCACGAGCGGGACACCCGCAAGCTCTGGCTTTAGCGACTCTAGCGAATCTGCGTTCGCGACAGCCTCCGTAAAAAGCACCGCTTTGGCGTGCTGATGTTTTGAACGCAATAATTCAAGCGTCGGAAAAATACCTATAGTATAGGAGTGCGGAAAATGCCGCTTGTAGGCCTTGAAATCTTTAATATTTAACATCGTTTTGTTGGCTCTAAGATAGATTATATAGAAACAACGAAACTTAGTCCAATCTCAACATATAGACACGCAGCGAGGAGACTATTTTTTGAGCTTTTTATAACCCTTAATTGCGTGAGCGGCGGCGGCAACTTGCGCCTCTTGCTTGCTATGTCCAACGCCAGAGCCTTTAAGCTTGTTGCCGACAAAGACCGCCAAAGTGAAGGTCTTGTCGTGATCTGGCCCCTCTTCTTTGATAACTTTATAGATTGGGGTCATATTATCGTAGCGTTGAGCAAGTTCTTGCAAGTGAGATTTAGGGTCGCGCCAAGATTCCGATTCCAAAATGGCGTCAATCTTGACTAAGATATGCCTTTTGATAAATTCTTGAGCGGCGTCATATCCTTGGTCGAGGTAAACTGCGCCAATCACAGCTTCAAAACAATCTGCCAAAATAACTTGGTGCGCCCGCTCGGAGCCACGTTTTTCTCCTTTACTCATACGCACGAGCGGCGCATAACCGATTTCTTCACCGGCGGCACTGATAGATTCGGTACGCACTAAAGCCGCCCGCCATGAGGTCATAATACCCTCTGGCTCGCTGTAATTGCGGAACAAGAAGTCCGAAACGACCAATTCAAGCACGGCATCACCCAAAAACTCAAGGCGCTCGTTATGCTCTTTGGCGGTTTTTTTATGTTCGTTCACATAGGAACGGTGCGTCAAAGCAGTAATCAGGAGCTGAATATCATTGAATTCAAAGCCTAATTGCTGCTTTGCGAAATCTTTGTACGCGTCTAATTGTTCTTTATTCATATAGTCCCCTTTCTAAAAGATTATACTTCGCCGGAGCGGATTTTTTTCTTGGCAATAAGCATCAGTTTCTCGATATCTTCGTACTCAATCGCATCAAGAGCGTCGCCAAACTTAAACCATTTGATGCCGTTCATCCATTTTTCTTTGGTTGGTGTTTCGTTGTCGTCTAGCGCACGCACGAGGTAAATCTGCGTGGTCATCAAGACCAGTTTGTCGGCACGACGATACTTGAAATGGATTTTGCCGAGCCAAGTCAACGCCTCGATACTTTTTAGACCAGCCTCTTCGCCAATTTCACGGATAGCGGTCTGCTTGGCGGTCTCGCCGGGCTCGATATGCCCTTTGGGGATGGTCCAACGGTTTTTGCTATCTTGAATAAGCAAGATTTCGATATCTTTTTGATCTTCGGTCAAACGAAAAACTATACCGCCCGCGGTTGGCTCGCGAACAATTTCGGTGATTTCAGATTTTTTCTTGAAAACAACTTGTTTGAATTTTTCTAGAGTAGATTCTTTGTATTGTTTGGTCGGGATGGCTTCTGGAATCTTTAGAGTGCCCCGCGCTGACCGATAAGTCTGTTTAGCTGGGCTCGTCTTGGCCGGAGTCTGAGTCTTTTTGGTCGGATTCTTCTGGTTTTGACTGCGACTCTTGCTTTTTTGATTTTGCATGAGCTTCTTCCTCTCCCCCGATATTGCGAAATGCCGTACCCAGTACGCCGTTCACAAATTTTGATGAATTGTCGGAACCGAAGGCTTTGGCAAGCTCGACGGCTTCGTTAATAACTACTTTAGGTGGCACGGATTCGCTACGGCGAGTTAACTCAAACAAACCGATGCGCAAAACGTTGCGGTCAATAGCAGAAATTGTACTGATTGGCCACTCGGGTGCGAGCGGCTGCAGTTCGCTATCTAGTTGTTTGATTTCTTGAAAAACGCCATTCGTCAAATCGATGACAAAATCCGTATCACCTAGAGCCTTGCTGTAGGGCTCGATGTTTTTTGCGACAATGGATTCAAGTTCGGCTGTGGCGTCGCCCGCCTTGCTTCGCATCTCGTATTCATACAGAGATTGAAGCGATATAATTCTGCCTAGGTGCCGATTGGATGCCATTATTTTTTGCCGCTGTCTTTCTTGCTAGCTTTTGCGCTGGCAGCTTTGACTTTGAGTCTTGGAGTTTGCTTGGCGGTTTCAAAGGCCTTGACAGGCGATTTGCGGTTGACCACACGAGCAAGCTTCAAACGTAGATGGCTACGGCGCAGGCCAGTTTTGCGCGGGCTGCTCTGTTTTTTTGGTTCAGGCATGTAAAAATGCTCCTTTTTTGATAGATTATTTGTTATAGTTTACTGCTTTTTGCAGTAAAAATCAAGAGTGGACTTATCTTTTAATTATAGCATACTTTGCTAATAATGTCAATATCGCCAGTGTTTATTTAATCACGATATTGACTAGGTGGTTGCGGGGGACAACGATAGTTTTGATGATCTCGTGGTCTTTGGTGAAATTTTTAACTTTTTCGCTGGCAAGGGCGAGTGTTTTGATTTTTTCTTCATCTGCGACATCAGCGCTAGCGACCTGGATACGATCGCGAAGCTTACCATTGACCTGCACTACTAGCTCGACTTCGTCTTCTACTAGATATTTGGAGTCATACTCTGGCCAGATGTCGTCTGAGTCGAATTTTTCGAGAATTTCAGATGCGAGATGTGGCGCAAAAGGCTTCAAAAGTTTCGCGAGAGCAACGAGGTCGTCCTGATTATATTCTGCTTTGTACAGGGTATTAACGAATTCCATCAGTGCGGCGACTGCGGTATTAAACGAGTTGCGATGCAGGTCTTCGGTAACTTTTTTGATAGTGGCGTGTCGTGTAGAAACTGCTTTACTGTCTTTGGAGATTTCCTTTTCAAAGGCAAGTGCCCAGCAACGGCCGAGAAAGCGGAAGACGCCGCCGATAGCCCTAGTGTCCCAGGCTGCGTCAAATTCGTATGGTCCGATAAAGAGCTCGTAAGTACGCAGAGTGTCGGCACCGTAACCTTGGTCAATAATATCTAGCGGGTCAATCACGTTGCCCTTGCTCTTGGACATTTTTTTGCCGTCAGGGGCGTTAATATAGCCGTTATAGAGTAATTTTTTGACTGGCTCGCGGAAACCTAGATAACCTTCATCGGCGAAGAATTTGCACCAAAAACGAATATAAAGCAGGTGCGCTACGGCATGGTCGCCGCCAACGTAAATATCGGTTGGCGCCCAATAATTAACGATTTCCGGATCCCAGGCTTGCTGACTATTATGCGGATCGGTAAAACGCCAGAGATACCAGGACGAACAGGCGTAGCCGTCCATAGTGTCGGTTTCTCGGGTCATTTCCTCGCCATTAACAGTGACTTTAGTAAACTCTTTAGAGCGAGCGAGTGCGGAGCGACCAGAATTATCGGGGCGATAATCGTCGATATCTGGCAAAAGTACTGGCAATTGATCTTCGGGGATAGCGTGAGCCTCGCCATCCTTGTCGTAAGCAATCGGAATCGGTGCGCCCCAGTAGCGTTGGCGGGAAATTAGCCAATCGCGCATGCGATAAGTGACTTTTTTATGGCCAATGCCCTGCCCCTCTAACCAGGCAGCAATCTGCTCCCGGGCTTCGCTAGACTGCATGCCGTTAAAGGCGCCTGAGTTAACAAGCTCACCCTCGCCACTATAGCAACGCTCGTCGTCGCTAGTTTCGACAGGCTTTTCAATGACTTTTTTCACTGGCAAATCAAACCTCTCGGCAAATTCAAAATCGCGTTCGTCATGGGCGGGCACTGCCATGATAGCACCAGTACCATACCCAGTTAAAACATAATCGGCAATCCAAATTGGCATTTTGTCGCCAGTAGCTGGATTGATAGCGTATGCGCCAGTAAAGACGCCGGTTTTTTCCTTGTTTTCTTGACGTTCAATTTCGGATTTCTTAATAGCTTTCGCGCAATAATCTTCGACCTTGCTTCGAGTATCGTCATTTAAGAGTTTGAGGACAAGTTCGTGCTCCGGCGCGAGGACAAGGAAGGTTGCGCCAAACAGCGTGTCTGGACGGGTAGTAAAAACTTTAATCTTGCTGGTTTTATTTTCGATTTCAAATTCGACCTCTGCGCCTTCCGAACGACCAATCCAGTTTTTTTGCATGGTTTTGATTTTTTCTGGCCAATCGAGGGCGTCAATTTCGTCAAGCAATTCATCAGCATAAGCTGTAATTTTGAAAAACCATTGCTTCATTTTTTTCTTTTCAACTTCATGGCCGCAGCGCCAACATTTGCCACCTTCGACTTGCTCGTTAGCTAGCACAGTTTGATCTTCTGGGCACCACCACTGGTAGCTTTCAGCTTGATAGGCTAAACCTTTTTTATAAAGCTGCAAAAAGCACCATTGGGTCCACTTATAATATTCGGGGTCCGAAGTAGAAATCTCGCGCGACCAGTCGATAGCGTAGCCGAGTTTTTTGAGCTGCTTCTTGAAGTTGGCGACGTTAGTAGCAGAAACTTCTTTGGGCGGAATACCAGTTTTGATGGCATAATTTTCGGTCGGTAAACCAAAAGTATCATAACCAAAAGGACGCAAAACGTTAACTTCGTTTTGAGTATAAAAACGAGCCAAACAATCCACAATGCTAAAGTTGCGGACGTGCCCAACATGAAGTCCGGCGCCAGAGGGGTACGGGAACATTTCAGCGATGTATTTTTTCGGGGTACCTGGCTTGACTTCGGCCTTAAACGCCTGAGACTCCTCCCAGCGTTTTTGCCATTTTTGTTCTATTTCCAAAGGATTATAACGATTCATATATTAAATACTAGCATATTTTCACCTCTAGCGACGATTTTTCGGCTTTGAAAGCGCTTTGGTGTATAATATCCATTATGGGAATAAAGAAAACTGCGAGTAAAAAACCTAGCGACAAACCAAAGAAGAAGCCAGTGATTAAAGAGAAAAAGAAGTTGAATCTTTACTCTAACTTGGCGTATAAACACAAAGTAAAAAGCGACCAGAAGGCCCGCAAACAGGCCGAGGAGATGGCGGCTTTGCCAAAAAATCCAATTTTACGCTTTTTTGCAAAACTCAGACCGGACCGCGTGTTCAAATTTTGGTTTTCAAAAGAAGGCTTACTGAGAATTTTGAAATTTGCAGCCGCCTGTTTTTTGATAGGCGTAATCGCAATCGGTGGGCTTTTCTTGTACTACCGCAAAGATTTGAAGCAGATTGAGCCAGAAGAGTTAGCAAATCGCGTGTCCAATACAGTCAATACTTACCTGGACCGCAACGGCGTCGTTCTATGGGAAGACAAAGGTAGCGGGGACTACCGCTTAGTCGTAGACGGCAGCGATATTTCCACTTATATGCGCCAAGCGACAGTCGCAATTGAAGACAAAAACTTCTATAACCATATCGGCGTAGATTTTACGGCACTGATGCGTGCCGCCTTTATGACAGTGACAGGACAATCCGTGCAGGGCGGTTCAACTTTGACGCAGCAGTTAATCAAGCAGGTTTATTTCGCTGACGAAGCTTCAGACCGCGGAATTACAGGTATTCCGCGCAAGATTAAAGAGGCGATTCTCTCACTCGAAGTGGAAAAAATGTACGACAAAGAACAGATTATTACGATGTACCTAAATGAGTCTCCTTATGGTGGCCGACGTAATGGCGTAGAGAGCGGTGCGAGAACCTATTTTAACAAAAGTGCGAAAGATTTGAATTTGGCCGAATCGGCACTACTTGCATCAATTCCAAATAACCCTGCCGTACTAAATCCATATAATACCGCAGGCAACAAAAAACTGATAAATCGCCAACATTTAACTTTAAATGCGATGCTAGAGCTTGGCTATATCACACAGGAAGAGTGCGACGAGGCGAAGGCTTACGATATTTTAGATACTTTAGTACCGGAAGCTAGTCAATACGAGGACATAAAGGCACCTTGGGCGGTGCTCGAGACGAAGGCGCAGTTAGAAGATAAATTTGGCGTCAAAACTATGCGTGCAGGTGGCTTTATTATCACGACCACGATTGATTACCGAGCGCAGGAATATGCAGAGCAAGCCGTGCGCGAAGGCTCGGAGTTACTCTATAAAATCGGAGCAGATAACATTTCCCTCTCCTCGGTAGACGTAGAGACAGCACAGGTAATTGCTATGGTGGGAAGCGTGGACTGGAATAGGGAAGGTTACGGACAAGTTAATGCGTCTACTTCTCTACTAGAGCCAGCTTCGTCAATTAAACCGGTCTTAGACTACGCACCACTGTTTGAGCAACGCTCTGGCCAGAACTTTGGTCCTGGCACTATTTTGAAAGACGAAGACATCAATTCAGTTTATTGTGCCGGGCACGTCGGTAAATGTAGCATTAAGAACGCTTCTGGACAAACTTACGGTGATATTACTATCCGCAAATCCTTAGCTGGTTCCCTGAATCGCCCCGCAGTTAAGGCCTTATATATAAATGGTATCGAAAAAAGTTTAGAGACCGTGCGGGCTTTGGGTGACCTGTCCTACTGCGCCAATGGTGAAACCGCTGGACTCTCAATGGCGATCGGCGGCGGCTGTACGGTTAGGCCCGTAGAGCATGCTAATACTTACGCTTCTCTAGCACGAGGCGGCGTATATAAGCCACTAGTATATTGGCTTGAGGTCAAGAACTCTTCGGGCGATATTATCGATGCCTGGGAGGATATAGAGGGTGAGCGCGCAATTGATGAACAATCTGCCTATATGATTAGTGATATTTTAAGCGACATAAACGCTAGACGCTTCGTATTTGGTGGCTGGGCCACCCTACCCGGCTTCGTCATCAACGGTGTCTGGACGGCAGCAAAGTCTGGTACGACCGACAACGGCAGTGGCCGAGCAAAAGATTCATGGCTAATGAGTTATTCGCCGGTGATATCTACTGCAATCTGGTCTGGCAATCATGACGGTTCGCCGCTCAAATCAGACGTAAAAGATGTTGTTTTCAAGGTCAATAACGTTTATATGGAAAACGTGCATAAAAATGTTTACGCGGCGGACGACAAGTGGCACTCTGGACAAACTATAGCCAAACCTTCCGGGATTAAGACCTTGACGGTAAATGGCACAACTGATATCTGGCCGAGCTGGTACAACGACAAAACATCCGGCGTCACGAAAGAGACTCTGACTTTTGACTCTATATCGAAAAAGGTAGCTACAGACTGCACGCCAGACGAAACGCGCGTAGAAGTAGAGTTGAGTAAGATGATCGATCCAATGACTAAAAATGAAGTCTGGATTTCGAATGAATATAACGCCGACGAAGAAGATGACTTGCATAGCTGTTCAGACACAAAACCGCAAATTTCCAGTGCAGTATTTACGACCGAAGCAGACGGAAGCTTGACTTTAGATATTAGCTTCATAAAAGGAACTCACAGTCTAGAAACAATTACAGTGATAGCGGACGGCAAGACTATCAAGACTGGCCCGGTTTCCGGCACGAACATGAGCCTACCCCTGAGCACTGGCGTGGACAAAGTGGAGATAACCTTGGTAGATAGTGCAGGCTACAAGGCTAGCACTAGCAAAACCAATCCATAAATAATTGCTGAAAATCCCTCGGACTGTACCGAGGGATTTTTTGTTGCGCAAAAGATATTTTATCTGCGTTTTTTGTTATTGTTCTTTTTCCTAGGAAGGTCAATTTTTGCGAACATCATTTTGCCAGCCGAAGTCTGCAGGATACGAATAAACTCTACGTCTATTTCTTCGCCAACGTGTTTTGAGGCATTATCCACGACAACCATGGTGCCGTCAGGCAGATGACCAACACCTTGACGCGGGCTATTACCAGCACAATTAATCTTGAGCTTAAATTTTTCACCTGGAAAAAATTCACTACGCATGTTCATAGCAAGATCGTTAATATTTAAGACTTCGATCTTTTCGGTGGCGGCAACTTTAGCGAGATTGAAGTCGTTCGTCATAATCATGCCCTTATGCGCTTTTGCAAGCTCAATCAGCCTTTCGTCAACTTTGATTCTGCCGCCAATATCATCAGCAAAGATTTCAACATCCGCTAACACGACCCGCTCCAAAGCATTGGCGACATCCATGCCGTAACGAGCGCGAGAACGTTTTTCGCCGTCTTTGCCGTCGGCCAGCAGCTGCAACTCGCGGATGACTGAACGCGGAATCAGAAGCTCATCGCCTAAAAAGCCAGTTTGGGCGACGGCGAGAATGCGCCCGTCAATCAAAGTAGAGGTGTCAACAAAAATCTTGCGACGAGCTTTTTTAGTAGTAAATTTAGTGCGACTGGCAGCCTTAACAAACAAAAACGAAGTTTCCGCCAAAACGACGGCTACCATAATAAATATTAGTTCCATGTGACCTATTCTAGCATATCTTAAAGATTGCTGTTTTACGCTATGCCGGTTTCGGCAAGAGCTTCTTTGATAATTTCTATACTACGATTGAGTTTTTCTTGCTCTATTAGACTCAGCGGCAAACCGATGCGGCGCTTGACGCCATAGCGACCCAAGATAGTTGGGAAGCCGTTAAATGTGCCGCTAAACTCATCGTAGCTACTGACCGGCAAGACACGATTTTCGTCATTCAATATACAGTTAGTAATTGAAGCGACGCAGGCGCCAATGCCGTAGTATGTAGCTCCTTTCTTTTCTATGATCGAGTAAGCTTCTTTGCGGGCGTATTCTTCTATTTCTTCCAGGACTGGGCGAGGCAGAAGCTCGCTAATTTTTTGACCGCCAATATTTGCGCTGCTCCAAAGAGCGAATTCGCTGTCGCCGTGCTCGCCAACTTGATAGGCGTGCACGCTTTTCGGATGTACCCCTAGGCGCTGCGACAAACGATGACGCAGACGCGCAGAATCTAGAACTGTACCAGAGCCAATAATCTTTTCCGGAGGGAGTCCTGAATATACCCAAGTCAAATGCGTCATTACGTCAACTGGATTGCTGACGACAACGAAAATACCATCAAAACCGGCTGACATAATTTGACCGACAATGTCTTTGAAGATAGCAGCATTTTTTTGTAGTAGATCCATGCGGGTTTCGCCAGGTTTTTGAGGGGCACCAGCAGTGATTACGACCAAGTCGCAATCACCGGCGTCAGCATAAGTTCCTGAGGATATCTTGAGGTAACTAGGTGACACCGCCAGAGCGTTACGTAAATCCATGGCCTCGCCTTCGGCGTCGGCCTTGTTTAAATCAACTAGTACTAAATCATTTACGGCAGTACGCTGATTAATGAGTGTGTAGGCGTAACTCATTCCGACATTCCCAGTACCTACAATCATGACTTTATTGGACATATTCCCACCTTTCTTATGTTCTTATCTTATCATAAGCCTCATAACAGGACAATATAATTATCTACTTATAGCCCAGCAATTTGCGCCAATAGCGGATACCTGCCCTTTAATTTCTAAAAGACTAATATTTTGGTTGAATTCAGAAACCGAGATGCCTGACTGCTCTATAATTTCTTCGCCGTCTTGCAACCCGTTTTGAAGAGCCCGGAGAATAGCGTCTTCGATCGGACTATCCCCGACTAAAGGCGTCTTTGGCTTTTTGGCTGGGGCCGGCAGCAATAAGCTGAGAACATCTTCGAACCTCGTCAGAGCAAGCGCACCCTGAGAGATCAGGCGATTGCAGCCTTCGCTCATAGGACTAGTGATATTGCCAGGAACAGCAAAGACCGTCTTGCCTTGGTCGAGAGCAAAAGTAGCGGT
>CAYLGU010000014.1:17301-18509 GCA_964383445.1 uncultured Candidatus Saccharibacteria bacterium
CCGACCGAGAAGCCGCCTCTACCACCACCAAGACGTCTGCTAGGCCGCTAACTAAGCGATTGCGCTCTAAAAAGCTCCAATTTCCAGTGTCTTGGCCGGGGCCATACTCAGAGAGAATCGCCCCTTTTTCTAAAATCGCTTTAGATAGAGCAAAGTTGCGCAGAGGATAAATTCTATCTATAGCTGTTCCCAATACGGCGAGCGTGATGCCACTAGCGTCCAAGCAGCCTTGATGTGCCTTAGCATCAATGCCGTAAGCCATACCACTAACCACAACAATGTCGTGCCTAGCTAACGTACTCGCTAATTGATAGGCGACGCTTTCGCCATAAGGGGTACTTCTGCGGCTACCAACAATCGCAACGGTTTTCATTGAACGATCTGGCGGCAAACGCCCTTGCATCCACAAAGCTTTTGGGGCCTGAGGAATATGGGCGAGCGGCGCCATAAACCCCTGGAAATTTTTGATTTTTTGCGTTTTCATAGCAAAAATATACAGGTCACGGCGTCAAAATAAAAACACGAGTATAATAAAAAATTATTCTAGGTTTTTCATGGGCGGGAAAGGCACGCCCTCTCGGGCCGAAACACCTTCGAGCGACCAAAAGACACGTTCACTATATCCCCAGCCGCAAGCTGGCGGCATGCCGTATTCAAGCATTTCAACAAAATCCATGTCAAGCATCATAGCCTCGTCGTCGCCGGCGTCACGCATACTCTGCTGCTCTTCGAAGCGGGCCAATTGATCGAGCGGGTCATTTAGCTCCGAAAAGCCATTACCTAGCTCTGAGCCAAAAATAACCGGCTGGAACCTTTGTGTAGAAACCCCGTCCGGGTTAGATTTGGAAAGTGGCGAAATGAATTTTGGGGTATTGATAAGCCAAACTGGACCACCAACGCTTTTACGGATGTTTTTCCATAGTTTATCGATGGCACGGGGGATATTTTCGGTTTTTTCAACAGCCAAATTATGTTCTTTTAATTTCGACTTTAACGTGTCTAGGTCAACATTATAAACGTCGATGCCATAGTGCTTTTTGATAGTTTCGGCATAGTCCCAAACTTCCCAGTCACCGGCAAAATCGACTTTAAAGTCATCTTTTTCGAATTGCAGAGTACCCCAAGTGGCTTGAGCGACACATTTATACATTTCCTCCATAAATTTGCGTCCCTGCTCGGCGTCCCAGTAAGCAGCATACCACTCCATG
>CAYLGU010000015.1:0-5449 GCA_964383445.1 uncultured Candidatus Saccharibacteria bacterium
TTTGCTTTTTGGATTCTTGCCTATGCGAAGCCTTCAAAACAACCGCGCTTTCTTGTCTGGGCTAGCCGTCAATTTAACCGTTTGGAACTAGTTAAATTAGCAAAATGCGTCCCAATTACAATATCTCCAGCTATTCTTGCTCTTGCGTCTGTCCCACAGGTCTTTAATCTGGTAGCATATGATCTAAACAATGATTATAGTTACAGTATAGAAATTGCCGAATATCTCAACCAAAATACTCCAGAGAATTCTGTATTTTTTGTTGCTGATTCTACTACTGCGGGCATAGCCGTAAGTTTCGTTCCTCATCTTAAAGACGGTCGTGGATTTTATGATTTAGCGTCCGGCCAATTCATAAACTTTTATCAATACAAAACCTATCCAGATCTAACCGAAGCCGAGATTTTGGCTGCGGTGCGTAATTTTCCTAGCACCAATCTTTACTATGTTGCGGGACTTAGCTCTACTTGTGTATCCGGCGTCAGCCCTAATCCTGACTGGGATTTACTCAAAACATTTGCCAGCAACCCCAACGCTTACGAGCCTGGCTTAGAACTTTATCAAATCTCCGACCCAATTTCCGCTCCAGAAATTGACCCCGACATCGTATCGAATGTTTTTTCAGTCGATACTATCCCGAGGCTTGATGTCTCGACTGGCGCAAACTTTACGCAGGAATATGCCGTATGGAACAAGGACGTTTCTATTCAGTTCGCAGGCGCCGAGCGCCTGTCTGGCAAAATTCGCACTCGCGGCAACACTACCTATGAAGCGGGGTCCAAATATGGCCCCTATCAGTACAAAATAAAACTAGACGATGCCACTGAATTGCTTGGCATGGCTTCTCACCGCGAGTGGGTTTTGTTAGCAAATTTTATGGACAAATCCTATATTCGGCAATTTTACCTATCCGGTGTCGGACAGCTTCTGACGGGCGAAAATTATTTTAGTCCCCAGATGCGCTACGTCGAGCTCTATCTGAATAATGAATATCAGGGGCTTTATCTGCTTGCGGAATCTATCGAAGAAGATGCGAACCGTCTCGATCTGGAAAAAGAGTACGATAGCGATGCGGAGTCTACTCCGTATTTAGTCCAAATGGAAAACGGTCGCATGCCGCGTCTTTGGGGCGATTGGTATGATTCATCAACGTTTTTTATGATTGACGACCAAGCACTTCCTTGTATCGATTATGAAGAGCTAAATGGTGCTACTGCGACTGATACTATGATCTCGTTAGAGTATCCAGAGTCCTTCGATGAAATCAGCAATGCGCAGGGCGAATATATCAAAACCGAAATCAGTCAACTCTACCAAGACGCCAAAAACGGCAAGGCGTTTTTCGAACTGGGTATAGACCATGCTTCTTTCGTGAATTACTTTGCCTTCCAAGAAATTATGTACAATACTGGTTTTGGAAGTAGTAGTATCTACTTTTATAAAAATGCAGAGGACAAAATTATCGCTGGCCCACTTTGGGATTTCGATCAGTTAATGATGATCGACCTAGGTGCTGGCTTTGTCCAGCCGCCGACCTGCGACAATAATCTCTATCGTTACCTTTTGCAATATCCTGAATTCAAAACTTTGCTAGCAGCTCGCCTAAAATGGTTTGACGAAGAACTTGGCCCCGTAATTCAGGCCCAGCTAAAGAATTTACAGCAAAATCAATCTTTGCGCACTGCGGTTTACCGCAACGAAGCCAAGTATCAGACTTGGGGCAAAAGCTTTCCCGACCTCAGCGTTTATCAAAACCCGCACATCACCGCCTTAACTAGTTGGGACGAACACGTTGACTATCTTTACAAAGCACTCTTTTCGGCTTACGGCGACGATTCTGCACCTACTGGAAGAGCCAAATGGCTACTAGAGCACATTGAAGACCTAGAATAAGCTCATATTATTACCTAAAATCAATACTACACTTATTTATCATGCTTATGTATAATAAAGGTATGATAGGTGGAAAATCCCAAAAAGGCTTCACTATTATAGAGGTTATGTTGTTCTTAGCTATTTCTGGCTTCCTCTTTGTAGGTATTGCCGCCGGCGCTGGCGCCAATATTGCCAGGCAACGTTATCAGACTTCGGTTCAAGATTTAACCGAGTTTTTGCGCGCTCAGTATTCTGCTGTTGCCAATACTCAGGTTTCTTTGCGTGCTACTACTAACGAAGAAAAAATTTTTTGCGCCAACACAGTAATGGACTTAGTCGACCAAGCCAACTGGCAGTGGAAAGGCGGCTCTACTGGCATTGACGGCACCGCACTCAAGGAGAAGGACCAGGCGCGCGGCCGCACAGACTGCTTAATCTATGGCAAAGTTGTTATTTTCGACGACACATTAGCCCAGGTCGCCTCATACGACTTGCTCGGCGGAGATTACCAGAGCCTAGACGACGCCAAAAAAGTTAGCATTGAATCTAGCGACGACCCGACCCTAGAAGCACTCAAGGCCGTGCATGCTAGCCCCTTTGTTTCGCAGGTTTTTCAGCAATGTTCATTAAATTACAACTCTACTTCCGTGCATCGTATCCAATGGGATTCTCATGTTGAGTTGCCCTATACGGATGATATCGCTCAAAAAACGATCATTATCGTGCGCTCTCCGGTAGATGGCGCAATGCATACCTATTCTCATGACGGCGTTATCGGCGCCAAGCAAATCGCCGGCAAAAACCTTCTGTATTCAGACGGCAATGGGGAAACGAGTTGTGAGGGCGCCAGTCGCCTCAGCTACTTAGCGAGCAATCCTAGTTTGATTAAGTCCATATTTATTATGGAAAATAAATTCAAAAAAGAAACCGTCGAATTTTGCGTCGGCTCCGACGACATTTTCGCTTACGGCAGTACTCGTCGCATGATTCGCGTAGTCAAAGACGGACATAACTCATCTGCAGTTGAACTCATGAATATGGATAGCGTGCGTCCAAACGACGACGAATATGAAGTCAAAAGAGGGCAGTCGTGGTGCGATTAGTCGAACGTTTTCGTAGAGGGGATACTCTAGTCGAAGTCATGTTTTCGATTACTATTTTTGCTCTGATCGCCGTGCTTTCTATTAGCTTGATGAACGGCGGCGTTGCGACTTCTCAAACTTCACTCGAAATTATTATGGCTCGCAACGAAATTGACGCCCAATCTGAAGCTCTGCGCTTTATCCACAACAGTTATCTAGCCGAAAAAGAGTTAAACTCTGGCGAAAAACAATTCACAAAACTTTGGGACGAACTTATCACGCGTAATGCGCGCGTTCCTTCTGACGATCTAGTAAACAGCTTCAATAATCTCGACACTTGCGCCGAAGCCTACAACGAAAGTATGAGCAATTATCACTACTTTATTCTAAATACGCGCCTCATCCAGCCCGAAAAAGTCGGCTTTGATTATGCCGGTGAAGGCGTCAATAATTACGATGCTTTGCTAGAGCACATTATTGTTACGGCTACGCAAGATTCCGGCAAATTCCAGACCGCTTCGCTTTTCCCGCGTATTGTTTACAGCCGTTGGGGTGGCGGTGGCGACAATAATGAGGAAGGGGCACTCAAAGAAGCCGATACCTACCGTGGCATCGAGCGCGCCGAAGGTATCTGGGTAATTGCTGTGCGTGGCGGTGAAAATGCCTCCGACACTAAATCCGAACCTGAATATTATGATTTTTACATCCGCACCTGCTGGAACGCTCCGGGCCGCAAAGTTCCGTCCACAATCGGTACCATTACGAGGCTTTATAACCCAGAGGTGATTGATTAATGAAAAACCAAGACAAAAAAGGCTTTACTATTATCGAGCTTATGCTCTCCATGGTATTTTTAGGAACGCTCCTAGTCGCAATCGCTATTTTAACTATTCATATTATGGGTATTTATCAAAAAGGCCTATCGATCCGCTCGGTTAGCTCTATGGGGCGACAATTAATTGATGACTTTTCTAGGACCGTAGGTGGTTCGCCTATTGTTCCAGTCAACCCAGTCGATCTAAATAACGACAAAATTTTGCAGTCAAACGAGATTAGCGCCGCACAGGCCAACTATTTCTTTTCTAAGTCTAGTAACGGCGTACAGAGAAACGGTGCGTTTTGCACGGGTTCCTATACTTACATTTGGAATACCGCCGAAACTTACAAAAATACCTCAACCTCACTCAAGCTTCGTTATACTGATGCGGACGGCAACGAGGTCAATGATTTCTCTGACTTCAAATTAATTCGCATCCCCGACCAGGACCGTCAAGTTTGCAAAGAATATCAAAGTAACGGCGGCTCCAGTACTATTGATGCTCGTGGCCAGAACATGACACCAATTGAACTCATCAACTCAGACGAGGCCGACTTGATACTCTATGATTTTACGGTTTTCCCCGCCACTCAAAATACCATAACCGGGCAAACTTTCTACTCAGCTACCTTTATTCTTGCTACAATAGAAGGGGGAGTTAATATTATGGATAATGGCAACTTTTGCGGCAACGACTCCAATGGGCAGCCCTCAGACTATAGCCATCGCACAGATTTCAGTTACTGCGCTATTAACAAATTTAATTTCGCCATGCGCGCCACCGGCTACACCGACGCCGAGGACGACGGGCAATATGGTAACAGGTAGAGGTAAAATATGAATAAAAAACAACAATTCAAGACTCGCAAAGGTGCAGCATCTATTTTCGTTGTAATTTTTACAACACTATTATTGAGTATAATCACTTTGAGTTTTGTGCGCATTATGCTGTCCGAGGCTGGTCAGACCACTAATTATGATCTTTCGCAGTCTGCTTACGACTCTGCTCTTGCCGGCATCGAAGACGCTAAAATTGCCCTACTTAAATATCAGGAATGTCTTAGCAAGGGCGCCACTGCGAATAGCGGCACGCCAGAATGCCGCAAGGCTATCACTGCTATGTTGGCTGAAGGTGCCACCGACAACTGCGACATTATTAGCGACATGTTAACCCGTCCGAATACTGGCGAGGAAACTATCATCCAATCCGAAGAGGGAACTAGTACCGGTGCTAGCGGTGAAGTTATGGACCAAGCCTACACTTGCGTCAAAATCGACGAAGATACGCCAGATTATATTAGTACGCTCAACCAAAATTACCAGTCAAAAATGGTGCCAATCCGTACCGCAAATAATGATTCTATCGAGTATTTGGAATTTCAATGGTTCAATGACGTCGACAAGAACAAAGCTAGTGCTAGCATTGTCAATTTTTCTGGTTTAGGTTCAGGCTCTTTCAATACGAACAAACTTGGATATAGCCAAGATTTTTCAAGCAATAATTTTTCTTCTGCCTCGCAAGCTCCACCCGTCATTCGTTTTAAATTCATGCAGACCAGTACCGAATTTACCCTGGCTGAGCTGGATACGAATTCTGGCAGCAACACGAACCGTGGCACTCTTCTACTGCGCCCTAGTACCAACGGGATTAATCAGATTTCCAATAGCGCCAGTA
>CAYLGU010000015.1:5459-9917 GCA_964383445.1 uncultured Candidatus Saccharibacteria bacterium
TCCTACGTCTGCTCTCTCCGCATTTATTTGCCTCGTCCTATCGCTCACAATGGAGTTAGCAAGCGTGACGACGCCACCTCCTTCGTATTCGTTTCCTTGCCTTATGGCCAGCCAGAAACAACTTTTAGCATTACTCTCTATGACAAAAACGGCAATCGCATACCTTTCACCGGCGTTCAGTCAAAAATTGACTCAACCGGTCGCGCCAACGACCTCTTCCGCCGCATTGAGGCTCGCCTAGAGATGGTAGATATTTATTATCCTTTCCCAGAATACGGTGTCAACCTCAGTAGCAACGACGACGATTCGATTTGGAAAAGCTTCTATGTCACGCGCAACTGCTGGACTTCCAACGGTCAGTGCAACAACTCTGGTACTGTCAACTAGACCCATCTTTGATATAATAAACAGATATTAAAGAAAAAGGTAAAAATGTCGAACCTAGAAATTCAAGAAGGCATCAAGCTGTCCGAGCTTACTACAATGCGACTAGGCGGCCCCGTCCGCTACCTCGCCGAGATTAGCAAAATTTCTCAGATCAAAGCAGCCTATGATTTCGCCCGCCAAAAAAATATCCCAGTATTGATTATGGGTGGTGGCAGCAATATCATCGGCCGCGACGAAGGTTTCCCCGGCTTAGTTATTATCAATAAACTTCGTGGCATCGAGATTATCTCCCAAGACGATAGTACCTTGATATTGAAAGGCTATGGCGGTGAAATTCTTGACGATTTTGTTGAGTACGGCGCAAAGCTTGGCTACTCTGGCATGGAGGCGATGAGTTCGATTCCTGGCAGCCTGGGCGCAGCTCCAGTTCAAAACGTTGGCGCTTATGGGCAAGATCTATCACAAACCCTAGTATCGGTAGAGGCTTTTGATTCAAAAACTCAAGAAATTGTTACTTTCAAAAAAGATAAAATCGGGCTGTCTTACCGCAGAAGCATTTTTAATCACGGCCCTGATGCCGGTCGCTATTTCATCATTTCGCTCACCGTCAAGCTCTCTAAAACTCAGCTTAATCCGCCTTTCTATGCTTCTTTGCAAAACTATATTGACGAGCATCGCATTGAAGATTTTTCGCCCATGAGTATTAGAAATATGGTCACCGCAATTCGTGCCAGTAAGCTACCAAATCCTAGCGAAATTGCCAGTGCTGGCTCGTTTTTCAAAAACATTTATTTATCTGATGCCGAGGCTGAAATTGCCCGTCAAAAAGGCATCCCAGTTTGGGTAGGCAACAAAATTCCATCTGGTTGGCTTCTCGAGCATGCCGGACTTAAGGGCAAAGAATTCTTTGGTTTTCGCATCTCCGATAAGGCGGCTTTGATTTTAATTAACGAAAACGCAACTAGCTACGCCGACCTGGCGCGAGCACGTCAAGCTATTTCGGATATTGTATTCGAGAAATTCGGCTACCATTTAGAACAAGAGCCAGTCGAGGCGGTCTCATGAAGAATCGCAGAACCAAAAAAACTAAACTTAAACTATTAAATGGCAGAGAACTAGCAAGCTATATCAAGGAGAGGCAGTCTTACGAATTGCGCCGCTTTAAACAAGAGCAGGGTAAAATCCCAAAATTAGTTATTTTTTATGACAACGACAACCCTGTCATCCGCAAATATATCGACCTTAAAAAGGCCTACGGTGAAGATATCGGCGTAGAGGTTGTAGATATGAAGCTTGTGCCGGAAACGGCCCCCGCGCAGCTTGCTGAGGCCTCAGAAGACCAAGATACAGACGCTATTATTGTTCAGTTGCCTCTAAAGGTTGTTTCTGAGGATATTCTACGGTCAATTCCTGCAGCAAAAGACGTGGACGGACTAAACGGCGGCTTTGATAGTGCTACTGCCGAGGCTATCAATTGGCTAGTCGGCGGCCACAATATCGACTTGAAGTCCAAAAAGATCGCTATCGTGGGCCGGGGCCGTCTGGTCGGCGCCCCGCTAATTCATATGTGGCAAAAATCGGGACTAGCACTAAAAATTTTTGGTCGTGGCGATGATTTGGGCCAATTGAAAGACTACGATTTTATCGTATCAGCCACCGGCGTACCGGGCCTAATTCGTTCCGAATTCGTTATGCCGGGCGCCGTTCTGATTGATGCTGGCACCGCCAGTGAAGACGGCGTTATTAAAGGCGACGCCGAAGCTGCGCTTTATACGCGCGACGACATTTCAATCACTCCTAAAGTCGGCGGCGTCGGTCCATTAACCGTTTCGGCACTTTTCGACCACGTCATTCGTGCCGCGCTTTAGCCTTAAGTAATTTTTCAAAGCTCAAAGTATTTTTCTTTTGACAAGCGACGAAAGAAGCTCGAAATACGGCTCCTTCCACTAGTCGTTTTTGTTAATATATAATTCCGCCAGGCGTCTGATTCTTGCCAGCGTCTGGGCCAGAAGTTATTACGGTGTCTCCTGTAGATTGTTGCTGCTGCTGTTGCTGTTGTTGTTGGATTTTGTTCAATGTTTGCGCTTGTTCTTGCGCTGCAATAGTTGCATCGCGCTGGATCTTTAATACTTGGTCCTCTCTTGCAGATATGCCTTGTGCGGTCGCAGCCTGACGAATTGCTTCTTGCACTGGGACTTCAGCAGATTTCATGAGCGTGTCGTTGTTTAGCATTCCTTCAAGGCGCTCTCTGCTAATAACAGATTTACTAGAGTTAAATTCTGACCCGTCCCAGCCTAAAGCCTCTTTTACTGCACTTGAAGATTGCATGGCAAAATCGTTGTCATTACTGGTTACCTCGGTGGCTACGAATTGAGCGTTCGAGACACCCATGCTCGTGCCATTATCGTCTAGACGATCGGCGCTCTTCCATGCGCCAAACTTTTCTCCACTCGTAACCTTGCCTGCGTTTATATCGCGTAGGTACTGGGCTGCACCAGCGTTCTTTTTCGTGACGGCCGACCCTACATCGGCATCCTTTGCCATAAAGTTAGAAATTGCTTTGCGGTTAGCGTCAGTCACGCTATCGCTAGTCATAGAGCCAGCCAGCTTCTTTTGAGCATAGCCGCCGCTTGTCGCCATTTTTTTCATCAAAGCTCTTGCTCGCCTCTCTTCGTCGCTCCCCGCAATCAAATCGCTCTTTAGGAGCTTGTCTAGCTGAGACTGCATGTCGTCTGGATTGTAATTATTTGTAGTGCTTGCCATCAACGTCATTTCGTTCTCTAATGCCTCTTTTCTTTCATCGCTTCTCATCTTAGCTTGGGCTGCTTCATAGCCAGTACCAAGCATATTGTTCACTGCCCCTTCTTCTCTTTGTTGTTTTAGATATGCCGCTCGGTTTCTGGCAATTGCGCTCTTTACTGTCTTATTATTGCCGGCAATCTTAAGTCGCGCACGTCCAAAACGCGTAACGTTCCCGTCTTTGTCTACGCCTGCACGCCATCTCGCTTGACGCTCTTGATACGCGTTACTTTCTCTAGCCTTCTTTGTTGCCCATCCTCGTGTGCCCTTGCTCATGCCAGATATTCTTGCGCCGAGATTTCCCATTGCAGCAAACGAACCCTTGAGTAATGTGGGGATAAAGAAGAAGGGCACTACGTTTAGGAGCATTGCGATCAACGCTACGAAGAAATCATCCGGCTGTGCTTTTAGTAAAATTTTTGAGGCTAAATTGCCACCACCTATTAGCAAGCCAACGATCGGGAAAAAGATTAGTAATCCTTGGAACATCTTCAGCCACTTGTCGAATAGTTTTTTTGTATTCGGCAACATGTAGGCCACGAAGGCTAGTGGAGATAGGGCAACAAGCAGAACGACCCCAGCCTGCCTTACACCCAACAGAACAAAAGTGAACATTAGTGCAATCGCGGCACTGATAACTGCAAAAAGCAAAGGTAAAATAATCGCAAAGCCCTGAGTTAGAATAGCGGCTCCGCCAGCAACTAGGCCGAGCGCAGCGATTACGCCAGTAATTGCAGTGGCTCCCTCGCTGACTTCTTGGCCGCCGTTTCCTACGGATATACTTATAACTCCTAAGCTGTCAGCCGCATTGTCTAGTGCTGACTTAATCCCGTAGCCTAAAATATTGGACACGTCTACTACTAACTGGCATATAATATACGACAAATTAATTAATATAGCGGTAATTATCAATTTTGGTAAGATTTTCTTTATTCCGTAATTATCTATACCTACGCCAGTGAGCTGCGAAAAAATCACCACCAAAAGCAAGATGATAAAGACAATATTTGCAAAAGATTGAAAAATTTTCCATGCCGTATATGTCCCCCCGTTTTCGTCATTGGAAAGCAGTGAGGCATCTATAGACAAAAATGGCGCAACTATCTTCTCGTACATATCCGTTACTGCTTCGCTTGTTTTTGCCAAAATTGGACAAACGATCCAACCCAAAGATTCCGCTCCATCGTAGCATCCGTTCCCGTCCGCATCAGCATCTCCGTCCGCTACTTCTCCTCCATCATCATTATTCTCTTCGCTTTCTCCTGCGTCTAG
>CAYLGU010000015.1:9927-18204 GCA_964383445.1 uncultured Candidatus Saccharibacteria bacterium
TCCGGTTTCCTGCTCGGCAGTCACTCCGTTTGGTAGCTCTACGCATTTTAACCCACCAGCAGCAGTAGCTTCCGTAAAGCTTGTTACTCCATTAGCCTTTGATAGCTGCGTCCTAGCCTCATTCCTTGACTCCTCAGTCACCTCTGGGTTGTCTATGATCTCCTGCAAGCTGATCTTCAGTGCCTCTAATTCTGGCTTGAGTGTATTCGTGCAATCGGTCTCTATTACGTCAAAAATTGATTTTTGCACTTCGCCCGACAACTCGTTTATTCTGTTTATGAGCCAGTCGCAATTCTTGCCTTTACCGGCACTCACGAAAGAATTCCCCGGCACCGAACTGTCATATTTGCCCTTAAAACGTTTTATGTACGATTCAGTTATTTCGCCTTGCGTATTTACGAACTTCATTTTTTGCGTAAAAACCGTAGCGTCAGTATATTCTCCAGAGGCGTCCGAATCTGACACTTTGCCTTTTCCGCAAAAAGTATTAAAGTCGTTCATATATAGGTAGTACCCGTTCGTCCCGTTATAGTCGCCTAGATTGTCCCATTCTACCAAATATGGGTTCTCGGACTTAGCTTTGCTCCATAGTTTTTTTAAGTAAGCTTCACCTTCGCCGTCCGGGTTGATTGTGTATCCAGGCGCAGCGGCGTAGTCTTCTGAACAGTTCTTATCTACTACCACCGTCGACGTAGTATAACTTTGCCCGCCAGTGTATTCGTATTCTGTTTTTGCGTGGGCTAAAAATCCGCCTTTGTGCATCTTATCGCTCTCGATGTCGCACATTATCCCTGTTAGGCCAACCGATGAGCCGTTGATTTTTAATTTTTGCCCCAGCATTTTAGCGATAGTAGAGGCTTGATTGTTGTCGCACCAAATCTCCCCGTCATCTTCCTTGTTTTGTATCTCCATTTCTATCCATGGCCCTACTGCTATGTTTGTGTGAGAGTTTGACGCAAAGAGGTCTCCGGATTTAGCATCGTCTGCGCTTATTATTGTTCCGGCTCTAAACCCGTCTACGCACTTCAAAAATTTCTGCATAACAAGCTGAAGTTCGGCAGCCTCTTTTAGGGTAGACTGTACGTTAGTTACCGTAATAGTGCTTGCGTATACGTTTACCGCGTTTACTACGCCCACTAACCCAACCAGCAATGATGCTAATATTTTTTTCCGTAAAGTTTTTTTAGGATGTTTAGTCATTTTTATTGTTTAGCGCTATGCGCAGCTCCGTAATTTTCTTTGACAAATCTTCTTCTGCATAATCAATGCTCAGTTCGCTAGAACTAAATATATTCTGCAACAAACTAGCGTCTTCTAGTATTTTTGAATTATTATTCTTTTCGACATAGAGAGCAGTGCATGTTTCTCCGTCCATATTTACCTCAAGGTCGCAATTTGCTTTATCTAGCTTGCCTTGGATTTCTACGCTAGCTCTTAGAAACTTATCTATTTTCTCTGCCGCTAGCTTCAGTTGCTCATTCGATATACTGCCTATATAGTCTGAATCTCCGTTTTCCCCAAAAAACGCCAAATAAAGCCGTTCGTAAGACTCCACTCTTGGTAGATAATGTTCGACCCGAATTTCTAGTAGTTCGTTTAGTTCTTTTAGCAAAGTGTTTACTTCGTCGCTTGCCCCGCTAATTTTGGTATGCCCGCAAAGAACTTCGCATAGTTCTTCGAGAGCCTCTCCTGCGTTTTTTGTGTCTTCATAGAACGACTCCTGCAGGGCATAAAATGGAGTTAAGTTGCCATTTTTTATATTCTCCATAGTATAGTCAAGTAATTTAGCGCCATCCCCGAAGCTCTCTATGGCGTCAAGAGCTGCAGTTTTCTTCAAAGCAAAAATGTTTATTATCGCCCCAATTATTGTGACAATTAAAACGATCGCTCCGACCGCAACTGCACCCCACTTCAGTAGTTTTTTTCTAGGATCTTCGTTTGCCTTCGGTGCGTAATAGTTAGCACTCGGAACCCCCTGTGGCGCAGAAAATATCGGAGAATTACTAGTATCCATGCCACAAGTTTACCATAAACGTTTTGCGCCAACAAGCAGGGAATTACACTTGTAAAAAATAAGCAAACAAAAATACCCCCAAGGTAAATCCAAGGGGGTATTTTGATTCAAGTTTTCCGTTTCGCCAAAGCTTTCAGGAAACTCTATTAGAAGCGGTCAACTTAAAATAATTTTTTTCGGCTTGCAATGTAGTAGCTACCGGCAACGATTAAGCTGCCCGCGCCAACTGCTGCGCCCACGATTGTCTCAGGACCACTTTTTGGCAGTTCTGGAGTTGGTTTCGGCTCTGGAGTTGGCTCCGGCGTTGAACAGGTTTTGTTCACCGTTAATGTAGTTACGTCTTCTTTCGAGCCGTTGTCGGTTTCCGCACGACCAGTATTCTTGATCGTATTCGTACCGCACTCTAGCTCGTCGAGGCTAGCTACTGTAGCGCTGAATTTAAGCAACGCGTCGGCGCCAGGCTTATAGTTGCCAACGTTTATGCCTACGCCAGTTACATTGTCAGAGACCTTTAGGCCACCTTTCGATACTGGGTTGGTAGCGTTGTAAAGCACTGTGCTGCCTTTTACCAAGGTCAGGTATTTTGGCAAAATATCTTTGAGAACTACGTTATTTTGCTGGATCGTACCAGTGTTTTTGTAAGTAATCAAGAAATCTACCTTGTCGCCAGCCTTTACGGTGGCGTTCTCTACCCAACTACCGGCTTTGCCGTCAGTGTAGGTGCGTACTTGTTTGTTGATAGTAAAGTTAGGCTGATCAGCTACGATTTGGAACTGAATCATGCCAGCGTTTACGTCACAGCCAGCAACTTCGCCGTCAAGGTTTTTGCCGACAAGCTGACCACCGTTAAACAAGTTTTTACCCTCGTTTGGCAGTTTTTTGGTGCTATTATCGCTATATTTGATAAATGCAGAGTTTTGTACATAACGAATCAAAATATCGTTTTGTGCTTCAAAAGTTAACGTAGACCAAATCGATTTTGGTGTCGAGTTGGAAGCGCTAACGCTTGCGGTACCTTTGGTGCTAGAACCACCTTTTACAACGGAAGGGAATTCAACAGAAACCTTCGTATTGTGAGCGGTGTTAGTGTTCAATGGGGCGTTGTTGTGATAAAGCACGACAACATCATAAGTTTTGCCTGGTGTAAGCGTGATTTTGTCATCGCTGTCCCACGTACTAGACGTAGATTCTTTGATGCTCATAAAATCAGGCTCAAAGCCCCAGGTTGGGCTATTTGAAAATGAGTTAAAAGCAGGATAGTTTGGGTAAGTACTCGTCTTGTTATAGTCGAAATACTTACGGCCATTGTTGCCTTCAACAGGGCCGTATGCTAGTGCAGATATTGGCAATGCTACAACGGTAGCAGCCGCAGCTACGCCAGCCACGATGCGTTTGAAAATTTTATTCATAAATTCTCCTTTAATAAAAATTAGTGCTAAAAGCGATAATTTGTTGCTTATTTTTGCAAGCCAAATTGTTAAATGTCTTTTCAGATCGAATCATTACCAGGCAAAACTTGAGATTCTGGGGGCGAAAACGCCCCCAGATCTAAGGTGCTAGGATTTTTAGAGAACATTGTTTATGGAATATCATTCGGATTTCCTGCGCTGCCGTCATTTGCCGGCGGGTCTTGCGTCGTAGTGGAGCTGCTTCCGTTCGAACTTGAGCCAGAACTGCCGCTATCGTCAGGTTCAGGGTTTGCCCCTGCTGGCGCTGACGGAACAGTTCTTCCTCCAGTGTCGTCGTTTGCTCCGGGCGCGATAGCCATACCTTCCTCGTCCGATCCTCCCGGAGGAGTATCAGGGTTTACAGGCTTCGTCCCTGCTGGTAGGCTGGGCCTCGAAGCTTCAGGCGGGTTACCCGCATTGTCGGGCTTTCCTTCGTAACCGCTACCTTCCGGTGTCGGTTCCTGTCCTGTTTTAGGCGAAACCGGCGTCGGCGTCGGAGCTGGAGTCGGCGTTGGTGTAGGTTTCGGATTTGTAACCGTTACGCCGCCACTAGGTTTTTCCCAGTAAGTTACGCGTATCGGTTGCCAGCCGCACTCAAATCTGAGTCCTTGCTGACCATCTTTCGTCTTGATTTCCAACGAATGTCCAGATTGGCCGTTGCTCGAAGTTGCTTCGACTGACGGCTTGTCCCCCTGCAAACCATCAGGTCGCATATACATCGCCGATTGATAATCTCCTAATTCGATTACGGAAAGTTCAGCATTTTCAATATACTTTGTATATTTTGACACCAACTCTTCCCATAGTTCAGGATCTTCCAAAAATCTTAGATGCAAGGCGTCTGGCATTTCGCCGCTCTTCAGCGCGCGAATGTCTTCTGGCACAAATTCTTCCTGACCAAAATTGAAATAAGCGTCCACTAGGATGGCTGCGGCTAATGCCGGATCCGCCCCACGCGGATTAGGATTGCTCTCTGTCGCATACACCGGGGTGATGCGGTCGAGAACCCTGTTTTTCGCCCAAGGTTTGGCTTCTTCATGGGCGGAGCTCGCTTTGGCGCGAATAAAGTAGTCATAATTGTCTACCATGTTTCCGCCATAAACTTCTTCCGCTTTTGCTACCCATGTCGAAAATTCTTCCGGATGACTTTCGGCCAGAGCCAGGAATTCGTCATATCCAAGAGATAAAATCTCTCTTCCGTTCAAATCCCCGATCTTGAAATCTTTCAGGAAACTTTGCTCGTTCAAATAGGCTCGATACTGGTCCGCTCCGAAGTTATACTTCGATGAGCTTTTTGCGTCACGCATGTCGTCATTAAAGTAATAAACGACCGGCGTGTCAGATAATCTAGCATCACCAATAACGACCTCTGGTAAAGTGAAATTCATAAAGCGGGCAAGAAGAAGCACCGCAACAAGAATCACAACTACCGAGGCGACAGTAGGCAATACTACACTGGACTCCTTGCGGCGTCTTCTTGCATTGCTTTTCATCTTATCCCCTCCTTAAGATTTTGGCACATCTTTGCTAGCGCCTTTCCATTTGAACTTACCGTCATCTTCCGTGTCCGCTTCGGACTCATCGTCTTCTGCGTCCTCATCATCATTGTATTTTCCTTTGTAGAATAAGCCAACGATTTTCCCACTAATGCCGCCGAGCTGCATAGCTACAAAAGCTAATACGCTTGTCGCCAGTGCTATGAGTACCGTGAAGATTCCGCCTTCGCCGCTAAGCTGTGCATTCGCAAGCATAGCGACTGTGACGAATACGATTGCAGAAACGAGAATTGAAGCAAAAATTGTCCAGGCTCTACGTCTTGCATCCGGTTCAATGTCGTTCACTTCCAAGATTAGGTCGCGGGTAGTCTGTGCTTCCGCACGAATCGTATCCAGGGTTACTTTATTACTCGCTACGATCGCCTTGCGAGTTTCCTCGCCATCTGCGGCAATTGTTTTGCAAGTCTCTTCCGTCCCTTTTACGACCACATTGCGGGTGTCTTCGTGAAACTGCTCCGCAACTTTCATGCAAGCTTTTGCATTTTCGTTGCTTCTGCTCAGAATTTCTTCCATCCAATCCACATTGTTCTCTGCGCCCAAATTAACGGCGCTACCTTTTTTAGTACCAGACATAAATGTCATCCTCCTTCAAAATAGTGCGCTGTTTAAGGGGCGCTTCCTTACTGCGTCGTTTTACGCAGTAATGATTCGATCTGTTAAGCAACATCCTCTGCGCCCCCCAGCACATTAGATTGCCTCCATTATACCAAACTTTAGTCATTTTGTCAATAGTATTTTATAACAATTTACCATTAGCGCATTTTATGGTATATATAAGCGGTTTAGCATTTTGGCTATCTGTAGCTATTCTAAAGGGTTAGGCTGATTATTTTTCGCTTATGCTATAATTGGCTCATGGATAAAAACGCTCAAATTCTCAAGCGTATTATGAAAACAAAAACTGAAGATGTCTTGCATACTTCGGCGTACGCCAAGTCGCAAAATGCTCAAGGTTTTGGCGCCGCTTCCAATGTTTCTTTCGGTGAACGCAAGGCTATCGAAGATCGCCGCAAATTCGTCCAAGGATATAGAAATTCGCGTATTATGGCTGGAACAGGATACACTACGCCCCGTGCTAGGACTTATACTTCTCCAGCTTCTGGGGCTAATTCCGGCGTCGGCAGTCCAGCCGCCGGAGCCTCTCTCGCCGCCCGATCGGGTCGCTCTGTCGCACCCGCTCCCACCTCTATGGCTCCTCGTCCTGTTAGCTCCCCTGTCCGCCCGATTAAACTAAAATAGTTACACGTCTGCCCAGCTGTCCAGATTCTCTTCTAGCCAGTCTAGTCTGCCTGTATAATAGATGATTTTTCCATCATCCCACCAATGTTTAATATTCATGCCGTCCCACATCCAGCCCAGAATATAATCAATATGCGCGCTAAAACTTGTTAATGCTACTATATTGTCGTTCTGGTAGGCTTTTAGGTTCTCTAGTTTCGCTCCCCAAGTATTATGAATGCGCTGATCTTTGCTTATCGCTGCCAAAAGCGTAGAGTTTTCGCGCAAAGCATTAATCTGTGTTTTTACTAACGGCATTATCTGCTCCTTCACTTCCATAAAGCGCTCTTTAATGAGGCTTTCGAACTCTGCATTCTTCATCAGATAACGAAAAATAACGCTATCGTAAAGTTCTGGTTCATTGAACCCCGTACTGGTGGTTTTTGTCATATACATATCAAAGTCCCAGATTGGCCCCGCCACAATTAAACCTTTGCTGTTGCGATAAAGATAAGTAGAAGAATGCCCAAAGCCGTCATTTACGAATAATTCTTGAAAAAGATAGTAATCCACGAAAGAATCGATATCTATCCCTAAATCCGCCAAGTCTGCGCCGTTTTCTGCCTTTTCATAAAGGGAACTAATAGTATCTACGATATTGTCGCCTTGCTTGTTGCTTATCTCCTCAAAATTTTCCGGGTATTTTAGGTCAAAAGTTACCCTGTCGCATCTTGCTGATTTGACTTTTACCCTTTGGTCTATCGAAAACCAATCGTCGCCACGAGTCGTTTCGTCGCATAATTCGTGCTCCGGGCTCGAGATCTCTAGCTCCAGTAAAAAAGGAAAGTCCAGTGCATCGGCGGCTATTTCTTTTTCGATTTCCAATCTACTATCATCCTCTTCGATCGACTCTGCCAATAAATACCGCATCTGTTTGTCTGCTATTTTTTAGCAAGACACCAATAACTACCGCCCCCGCCACCAGTAGAGCACAGATTCCCGCCCAAAACCACCATTTTCTCAGCAAGCGTCTAAATCTCATAGTCTTACTATTGTATCATTTTTGTGCATTTTGCTCTTGACTCTATCCCGCTCTTGCTTTAATATTTAAGTATAAAGTTCTAATCGTTTTCATGGGTAAAAGGAGGTGCTCTCAAGATCATGCTTAAGCTAACTAATACACTACAAAGTAAGGTTTTTGTCCGCTCTCTGCTTACGCTTGCTACGGTTCTTGGAACGGGCTTACTCTGCACTAACCTCTCCTCCGTCTCCGCCTCCTCTGGTGACATGGGCGTAAGTATCGATACTGCCTTGTCTGTGAATCTAAGTAGCAATGAAGTCACTATTCCAGTTGCTGATGCTTCAGTTGCTAGTATTGTTCAAGGCTCATTGTCTTTGTCTATAGCTACTAATAACCCTACTGGCTATACAGTAGCTCTAAATACTGTAGGTACAGACAATGCTTTGGTTCATACTAACACTGTCAACAAGATTCCGGCTACCAGCTCTACTGTCCCCAGCAGCCTAAGTAGCCATACATGGGGCTTCAATACTTATGATGGCGTTACTCTACCTTCTAGCTTCATGCAGGTGCCAGCTTATGGAGTAGCGAATACTCTAACTAGTACTAGTACTACTACAGCAGGAGACAATATAGATTTAAGCTTTGCTGCTAATGTAGACGTAGAGCTAGTATCTGGCCTATATAGCAATGAACTAGTCTTTACTGTAGTTGCTAACTATGTCGCTCCAGAGCCCTACATTACTTCTATCTCGCCTACTACTAACTGGACTGGTGGCGATATCTATATCCGTGGCGCTAATCTAGCTGCGGCTACTGCTGTGACTGTTGGTGACACTGATTGCCAAAGCTTTAAGATCATATCCGATACCCTTATTCGCTGTACTATTCCTAGCAAAGCTTCAAATACTAGTTACGCTGTACAAGTCACTAATGCTGTAGCTTCTAGCAATACTAATCGTCTTGTAGCCTACGACGGCAACAACAAGGGCAATATGCAAAGCTTTACTAGCAGCACCT
>CAYLGU010000016.1:0-17300 GCA_964383445.1 uncultured Candidatus Saccharibacteria bacterium
AAAAGCTCCTTTTTGCCAGGTTTTCATAAAATCTCTACGACCTTTTCGCGCGATTTTCCGCCCCGCACTACCTGTACTAGACTTTTAGCCACGCCAAAATGTTTTGCGAGTAGTGCAATTAGTGCTTCGTTCGCCGCCCCTTCAATCGGCCTGGCACGCAAATAAACCACTAGGCCACCTTCAACTTCCTCTATCGAGTCACCCTTTTTTGAGCCGGGTTTCACGCGTACGTTTACAGTCATTATTTTTTACCATTTCCGTCTAAATCCAGGCTCGCTTGTCCGTCGTCTTTTTTGCCTTCACTTAAGCTCAAGACTTCGTCTAGCTCTTCAATTTCGGCAATCGCCCCGCCCGTGATGCCTTGTAAATCGCCATACATACCGTAAGTATTATCGATTACGCCGCGAATCATTTTTTCTTGCCTCGCCCAGCGTTGCTCGGCGCTGCGACGTTCCTTTTCCAGTTCGCCCTGCAGTGCAGTATAATTTTCGACAATCGCCTCGATTCTGTGGCGGAACTCCGTCCCAGTCAAAAATTGGTACAGCATCTCCATTTTTGCGTCTTTATTTTCGTTATTCTGATTAGCAACAAATATGCCCATAATTTGCGCGCGGATTGCTGCCGCCAAAGCCAACGCTAAGGCAGGCTTCACCACCCAAACCCCCTCGATATTTTTCATCTCGCCATATACCTCTGGCAATTCTTTCGATACCAAAATGCCAACATTTGCATCCGCCTTGCGAATATCGTCCTTGAATTTGGCGATCCAGCCCGCCTGCCAAGCGGCATTTTTGGACTCCCATAAAATCACACCACAACGCTCTAGGCGGTTATTTTTTACTACTTGAGTAATATCTGCCCCGCGTGCACCCTTTTTTACCTCGGTAATTTCGTCTGTCGGAAATTCAAAACGGATACTTTCCTCCAAATCCAACTCCAGTACTTCACCTTGGTTCTGCTGCGAACCTTGCTCGGCCTTGCGTTGCGCGTCCGCCAGGGATTTTTGCGTATCGGTCAGTTTTTTCTCCATTTCCAAGATTTTCAAGCGATGCTCTTCGTCCGCCCGCTGCTTCTCCTCTTTGCGAATCTTTTCCTCTTCCTCGGCAATCTGCTTTTTTGCCGCCAACTCTGCATCCTCGCGCGCTTTTTTCTCGCTTCTAAGCTCATCCATAAGCTCGCCCAGGCTTTTTCGCATCTTGGCGTTGTCCTCTTTGGCCAGCTCCGCATCTTTAGTTAGCTTTTGTACCAAAAGTTCCTGTTCCTGTGTTTGCTTTTTTGCGCTCATTTCTAGCTCGGTCTTGTATTTTGCATCCAAAAGCTCAAGCTCCTGCGCTTGTTTACTGCGTTCCAGTTTCAACTTGTCGTTCAACTGCTGGTTTGCAAACTCCGCGGCCTGTTGTTTGATCTTCTCCAGCTCCGCCTTGTGCTTGTTTGCCTCTTGCTCGCGCACCTTCTCTTCGATGTCGTGCGTCAAAATATCATCTATATCAATCTTTGTCCCGCATTTCGGGCATTTTATCTCATTCATACCTAGATTATAGCATCACAAAAAACTCCCCAACTTGCATAGGGGAGTTTTCTTTTTGCGAAATCTTATTTTTTGGCTTTTTTGCTAGCTTTTGTAGTCTTTACGGCTTTTGGCTTTGGCAAAAATGTTTCTGCCGCCAGCTTGATCAGAGCCCACGCCACTACGTTCATCGAAGCCGCCGTAATCGCCACCAAAGGCACGACCAGCATGCTTACGCCCAGAGATTGATTAAACAGGGCAAAAATACCCGCAATCAAAACTGCCAAGATAGACATGACAAAATAAGTCCACTGCAACAGTGCCAATTCGCGGCGCTCTTCAAATAATTTCGCAATATAATTCATAAAACCTTGGTTCATACAACTATTATAGCACACTTTACTTAAAAATGCAATAGGTATATAATAGACCCCATGCAAGACACCCGAAATCTTATCGACAAATACAAAAATCAGAGCAACGAGGCGATCGTCGCGGATTTGGATCAGAGCCGCATTCCCCTAGAGATTGCTATCGAAAACCTTTCTCATGACTTCAATATCGGGACTATCGTGCGTAACGCCAACGCTTTTAATGTTTCCAGGGTGCATATTATCGGCAAGCGCAAATACAACCGCCGCGGCGCCATGGTAACCGACAAATATCTGCATATTTATCACCACCCCAGTGTTGCGGATTTTGTCGCCGACGCCAAATCTAGAGGCCAAACCTTGGTCGCAATCGAAAATAACCGACCAGCATCCCAGCCGCTCCAGTCTGCCACCTTCAACCCCAAATCCACACTAATTTTTGGCTCAGAATCAGACGGTATTTCAGATGAATTGCTAGATTTAGCCGACCAAATCTTCTATATCGAGCAACTCGGCTCTACCCGCAGCATCAATGTTGGCTGCGCTTCTAGCGTTGCTATGTACGAATTTGCCCGTAGCCAAAAACTACTTGCAGATACTATCCAAACAAAAACTCCTGCCTAAAATACCAGAGGCAGGAGCCAATAAGACGCCTAGAGACCAGCTTCTAGCATGCGCTTGGCAGTTACGTAGTCCGTATCTGTGTCCCAAGTGCCGTCAAAGCCGCTCAAAGTTTGCTTACCAAAGACAAAATAAGGTATGCCGCTGGCTACGTTTTGCGCCTTGCTCGTTGCCTTGTTTAGCTCATCTAGGGCATCGTGATTCTCGACGCAGTCCGTCAACGCCTCCACGTCCAAACCGGCACTTTCTCCAGCCTTGTAATAATAATCGTTCTCTAACGTGGGGATTTTTTCGGACGTGCGGTCTACGCCGATCCCTTTTGACAAATAATCGTCAAAAATCTGATCGAGTAGGGCTTTGTAATATTCGAAGAATTTATTCTGCCCGGCAGCACAATAGATTGATTCGCCTGCGGGGCGGCTGTTTTCTGAATGCCCAGAGAGGTAATTCATATCGGTAACTCGAATTTCATAAGTAATCTTATTGTCGTTCAAGAATTGCCCAAAATCCTCTTCGTTCGCATGTAAAGAATTGGAATATTTACTACAATAAGGGCAGAAAATGTCCGTATACATCACGTAGTGTTTTTTTGCCTCTTCGCCTTTTACTCCTTTTGCCATTGCATCGTTCCAGACTTTTTCGTCTATGCTAACTGGGCGCGTTGCATTAAAAACAATCAATGCTACAAAAAACCCCACAACCAATACTGCCAAAACTGCTCTAATTTTTTGCATGCTTTTTTCTCCTTGCCATTAAAATAATAAATGCCGAATAGCCCATTTTATGTAGTGCCAAGGCCAAAAGGACAAAAGCTAGTACCAAAAATACCCAGCCTAAAACATCCGCCATGACTAAGACTCCGGTGCCAACCAGTGCGGTCAGTAATGGAGTCAAAAGGGAAATGCCGCAACTCGGGCAACCTACCGCCAAAAATCCCAGTACCGCCCCTACGCTGCCAGCTTCCAACCCGGTCGCCGAGGCTTGCTTGTCTCTCCCCCGCCACACAAAAACCAACAAAGCAATTACGATGCCCTGCAGTATCGTCAAAAACATCAAAAGTACACCGTCCAGGCTAGTGAAATTCAAGAATACCCGGCCCCAAATCTCGAACAATAGCGCCATTTTGTCGCCAAGCGGCAGGCCAGACCAAAGTAAGTTCCAGCTAGCCGTACCATTTTTGAACATCGTCAAAAAATAAGCAAAAAACAAACAGGCCACAAGCGCGATACTGGCGTATTTTGGCTGCTTTAGGACTCGCCCCGTCCCTACTATGGCCATTTTTCCCCTATCTACCCATAGCTCCCATTTTTCTTTTAATTTCATCTTAGGCCTCGGCACTCCAAAGCCCATGCAAATTGCAAAAAGCATAAGCACTTAGCTTATCCCCGGCGTTCGAGTTTATGGCAAAAACTGCCTCTGGCCCGTCATCAACATGCAGGCCCTTTATTTGCGTATGTTTGCCGTCCGTCAGCGCAATCCAATCAATCCTATGCTCTGCTAGCATCGGGTGGGGTGCTGCCCCGATTTTTACTGTGACCTTATCGCCATTACGTTCAATCACCGGTACATGTTTTTCGCCGTCGGCGTCCACCGTGTTCGCTTGCAGTTCTTCCATATCCTGCCCACAACATACAGGCGTCACACCTGAATCAATCATGGATAGCTCCATATTGCCGCAAATATTACAGCGATAAAATTTCAATGCACTCATAAAACCTCCTTCAATAGTTGTTAATATGATAAGGTATAAGCATTGTTTTTTCAAGCCGGAGGTATAAAAAATACCGTCAATACTAAAAAATAAAAAGGCAAAAAATCAAGGCTCTTTTGCCTTTCACCCCTGTTAAGTCTTAGAATTTTAAATAATAAATTCCAAATAAAATCAAGGTTGACATTTTTCTCAGCTCAGCATAAAATAAGGTTAAGCTTGTTCGGGTAAAGTTGAGAGATTACCCGAGCGGACAACCAGACCAGTCTTATATTTACCGAGTTTATCGGTCTTTTTTAATCCGTAGAAAAGGAAGTATTTTAAGTGTGTATCCTCGTCGACTGTTATGCTTTACTTATGTAACTATGGTGGCAGTTCTGGGAGCTTCAAGTGTAATTTGGGCTGCCGCTAGTTATTGCCTGTACAGAAGTATGCTCCGTCAGAAAGACGAATTACCGCGGCCACATCGTCATAGCTGCCGGCATCTCTCAGCTCTGCGATATAAGGGCTATGCGTCAATAAGACGGTTCCAGTCTGAGACGCGGATTCTTCGGCGCATCTTGCTACTCTGTAAAGCGCAATATTTTCGTTGGTAGCGCCTGGTATCTTTCCTGTTTGCTCGACACTCGTCCTCGTTTCGTCTAAAATCTCATTAAAAGCGTTTATTGAGTATGTTATTTTATGCTCGCAAACTAATCTGTTTTCGATGTTTTCGTTACCCAAATAGCCCTCTCCGCACTGGGTTCGATTTGTAGTCCCCGGCATGCCATATTTTTCCTTCCATCCAGAGTATGCCTTCACGGCCTGCTCGGTATACTGCATTCTTTTTTCATCAGTTAGCGAAGCGTTTATGTTTTCTATTGAGGCTTTTTTGGCGACCTCTAATATTTCTAAAACGAAAGCCGGGGCTATCGCTATAAGGCAAACAAGCCCGAAACTAAGTAGAGCGCGCTTTAATGTCGAATCTTTATTTCTTCTAGTTTGCCTGTTTTCGGGTAGTGTTTTTGACGTGCGCTCGTCTAATTGCGTAGACGATAGCGGGCTTGGAATAGCGGTAGCCTCGGCTGTGCCGTATTCATTCATCAGGCTGCTGTATTTCTCGTCGACCGCTTGGGCGTATCTATTTTGCTTAATCCAGCTCAGGTCATTTGAATAAATTTTAGTACTCTTATATTTATTGCAGCTATGGTGTGCTAGTACCATGTTTTTTGACTCACTTGTGCCGCCTCTGTGAAGTGAAAAAAATGATCTGTCTCGGCGTACCTATATTGCATAGGTTTCTGGCAAAGGGCACATTTGCCGGTCTGACAGATAAACTGTTCTTTCTTCCACGAGCGAAAAATTGGTTGTTGCTTTAGCAGTTCATAGATAAAGCGTTGCTCTTTCCATCGCTCTTTATCGGCATCCATTTATTTATCTTTCGGTAAATACTAATATTCGGCGCATTGCGCATATTGTATCAAAGTTTTTACGCCATCGAATGCGCGAGAAGTCAGTCGCTGGGTTAACGGACTATGTGCTGCCCGAGGTGTTAGCGGGCAGCACGCAGGCCGCTAGCCTGCTAGGAATTTTAACGCATCGCTACATTCAATACGTTAAAATTTACTACAGAGGCAGTCCTCGATTTTCGTCTAGCGACAGCGGCCGTATCGCCTTCCCAAACATTATTATCTAGAAAGACGCAAAAACAAATCCCTAAATCAAGCACGAATTGTAACAGATTTTTCACCTAGAACAACCTCCTTTATGGAAAACGATTAGAAACTTATGTTTATATAGTAAAGCAAGAGCATAGTGTTTTGCAAGCCTATTTTCGTGAAAAATTTTGGGGAAAAGTCCAGCGCGAGACGCAGAGCGAACGCGCTCATGTCAGCCCGAAGTCACAGGAGCCATTGACTTATTATCAGTCGCCGCCTAGTTATACCGGGCGGTTTTTTCTTGTTTAAAATTTTCGGTGCACAAGCGACAAAAAATCTCCTTTAAATAAGGAGATTTTTATGTTCTAATACCTTGGTGGGCGAGATGGGACTTGAACCCATACGGCCGTGAGGCCAACAAATTTTAAGTCTGTCGCGTATACCAATTCCGCCACTCGCCCAAATTAAAAATGTAAATGGAGGCGCGTACGGGAGTTGCACCCATCTAAACGGTTTTGCAGACCGTCGCGTAACTGCTCCGCCAACGCGCCATAAATAGTTACACTCCCGATTATAGCATACCTAGAAGCCCGCAAAAGGGGCTTTATCATTGACTTTTTAGCCGAAGTGTGCTATAATGAAAAAGTTAGGTTAAAAACCCATGTACATTTATTTTTAGGAGGATGACTGGTTAATGGAAAAAACTATTTTTGTCGAAGGATGCGACCACCCGATTTTTGTTAAAAATACGGAAATTTTATATGAAGGCACTAGCTATGATGCGATCGAATTGGATTTTCGAAAGGCGATCCCTAAACCAATCTGGGACAACGAAAATGCGCGTCTTGTCGTTCAGAAAGCTTTCAAAACCGATATGGATTTGATCGATATGTATGACGCTCCGCGCTTCTCAGTGGCCGATAACATGCCAAAAATGCCAGTAAAGACATATTCGCTTCTCAGTGACATAAATCACCGGCATTGCGCGGCGCCCAAAAGAGTGCTCGGGTATCGTTTTATTTTCTCACCCACCGCAATTGGCCCTATGCGCGACAAGATTATCGAAGAGCAAACTCAGAGTATCTGCTCGGTCATAATCAAAACTCTTGCGGAAGCCCCAACTACTGAATAAACCCTCCTTACTTTTATATTGCCCCCAGAAATGGGGGCATCTTTCTTGAAAAAATACTTATTTATGATATTATATAAAAATTGACGCTAACTTGTTTTTTGCGTAGAACATTAACGGTAGATTAAGAAGGAGAGGTTTTTTGCATGGCATCTGGTTTTATCAATACTTACACCGAGAGTGGTGAATTATTGCGTCGGCTCCCCGTGGATCATGGTGAAGTTTTGGGAGAAAAAGAATACTTGAGGGGCGTTTCTTGTGCGGTTTTCGTAGGGGACGAATTGGCTATGACTCGCCGAGCGAAGGGGCGCGACGGCGAGGGTATGTTAGATTTTTGTTCGGGGCATCTCGAAGATGGCGAAGACCCGCTTAGCTGCATGCGGCGCGAGCTCAATGAGGAGTTCGATATCCCCTATGCCCTTAGCGCTGGTCTTCAGCATCTTGGCTCAGCCACCTTTCACGTTACTTCTCGGCAACGTGAAAAAAATTGGCTAATGGACATCTTTGTTTTGCGGCTGCCAAAGTGGACTCCTCTGGCCCTTCAGCAGGAAGAGATCTCGGAATTGCTTCTCTTGCCTCCGAAAGAGGCGGTGCGCCGGATCAAGCTTGGCGAGTGTCAGTTCCCATATCACCCCGCGATGGACGGCTTTTTAGCTAAATTAGCATAAGCGGTGGCTAATCTATATAATTACAGGCGTCGTTTTGGCGCCTGTTTTTCTTGCGAATTGCGGAACTTTTTCGTTTCGCCAGCTTTTCGCCTTATGGACGTGCGTGGAGTTTCTGATTTCTCTGGTTTATCGCCCGATATTGAAACCGTGATTTTCGGCGGCAAAAACGATTGGCTCACCAATACGGAGCGTGCGGCTGAATATTTTCCAAAAATATCAGCGACCGCATGCGCCTGGTCTGGCTCCCGCTCCAAACTCATTGCGAATTCTTGCGTGAAGCAAACGCCTACTGTGCCGCTCTGCGCCAAGAACTCGCGCGACTCTAAACGCCCCAATTGGGGCGTTTTTCTTGCATGCAAAAAAGACGCCAAAGCGTCCTTAAAGTCTAATTTGGTGCGGGTGAAGAGACTCTAACTCTCGACCTCTTCCTTGGCAAGGAAGCGCTCTAACAACTGAGCTACACCCGCATGGTCTGGACAGAGTATATATAAAAAACCTAGTTTTTGCAAGACAAATATGCGAACCGGGGTCAGGGCACAGTATTTTTAAGCCGCCAAAGCATAAGTAGAAAGTTTTTGCACAATATCCGCGACAAAATGGTATAATTAAGGCACACAATAAATCTAAGGAGATATATTTTAATGGAAATCGCACTATATATTATCGGTGGCATTATCTTGTTGGTGCTTTTGTTTGTTTGGGCTACTTATAACGGCCTAGTCAAACTCAACGAACGCGTTAGTGAAGCTTTGTCTGACATCACGGTCCAGTTCAAATACCGCGCAGACCTCATCCCTAACGTTGTAGAAACGGTCAAGGGTTATGCCAAGCACGAAAAAGAAGCCTTCGAAAACGTCACAAAAGCTCGCTCTCAGGCTCTTGGCGCCAAAGGCGTCAAAAGTGTCGCCGAGGCCGACGACGCTATGACTGCCAGCTTGTCTAAAATTTTTGCTATTGCCGGAGCTAAAGGCGAATGAAAATTTCCGCCAACTTCAGCAGCAACTTCAAGATGTCGAAGACAAAATCCAAGCTTCTCGCCGTTTCTATAACTCTGGCGCTAAAGATTTGAATACCAAAATCAAACTATTCCCGACCAATGTTTTTGCTAAAAAATTAGGCTTCAAGATCCGTGAGTATTTTGAGGTCAGCTCAGACGAAAAGGCCAAAATTTCCAAGGCCCCAGAAGTAAAATTCTAAACTAAACCAGATTATGTACAAGCAAATTGCCGCCAATAAACGCAACACCATATTTATTATGTTGGGCTTCATCGTGCTTATCACTTTGATTGGCGGCATTTTTGCCTACCTCAATAATAATTGGATGATATTAGTCTGGTTTTTTGTCATTACATCTGCCTATACGCTCATCCAGTATTTCAGTGCCAGTTCTTTGGCGACGGCGATGACCGGCGCAAAGCAGATCCAAAAAAAGGACAACCCCAGGCTATATAATACGGTCGAAAATCTTTCTATTACGACTGGACTACCGATGCCAAAAGTTTATATCATCGACGACAAGGCGCCGAACGCTTTTGCGACCGGTCGCGACCCGGAACACGCTATTGTTGCGGCCACTACTGGGCTGGTAGAAATTATGGACGACAAAGAGTTAACTGCCGTTATGGCACACGAAATGTCGCACGTCAAAAATTATGATATTCGGGTTAGTATGATTGTTTTTGGCTTAGTTAGCGTTATTGGTCTTATTTCGGACTTAGGAATTCGCATGATTTATTATGGCGGCGATCGTGATGACGACGATCGTAGTCCTATCGGTATGATTATCGCTCTCGTTGCTATGGTTGTTGCCCCAATTGCCGCCTCTATCGCGCAAATGGCCGTGTCCCGTCAGAGGGAATATCTTGCCGATAGCTCTGCCGCTTTAATTACGCGCTACCCGGAAGGCATGGTTTCTGCCCTCAAGAAGCTCGAAGCGCACTCGCGACCCATGCGCCAACAGAATGCGGCGACAGAAGCGATGTTTATCGCAAATCCTCTGCGTAAATCTTTCGTTAATAATCTATTTTCTACACACCCGCCAATCGAAAAACGCATACAAAGGCTAGAAGATGGTAAACGCAAGTTCTGAATTCACAGAAAAGCCCGGCTTTCGCGACGCGTATCGTCAAAAATTTAATGATACTCGTGATGCTGTTTGGCGCAAAAAAGCTACTCGTGTCAAATATCATAAATCTTTCAAGCGTTCTTATCGAGAGGACTATGACCGACCTTTAGAGTCGCCCGGCATGCTGTCTTTTGCCATGACGACGCTCAAGTTTATGTTCAAGAATTGGCGTTTATTTGTACCCCTGATTTTTATTATTGCCTTTTTGAATATATTTTTGGTTGGCATCATGAGCGAAAGCACTTATGTAACTTTTCAGGATACCCTAGACGATACCGCCGACTCTCTTGCCAGTGGCGAACTGGGCACTGCCGCTCGGGCAGGGCTTTTGCTTATCTCTTCTATCACTACTGGCGGACTCAATCAAGGCATGACGGAAGTTCAGCAAGTTTTTGCTATTTTGTTGTTTATCATTACTTGGCTTACGACTATCCACCTAGCCCGCCACCTTATGGCCGGCAATCGCCCCAAATTACGTGATGGTCTATACGGATCGCTTGCCCCGCTTCTGTCTTCGCTGCTAGTTTTTGCCGTGGTATTTCTTCATTTAATCCCAATCTTTATTGTTATTATTACCTATTCCGCTGCTGTGTCGACAAATTTCCTAAGCACTCCATTTTACGCATTTATTTATTGGCTATTTGCAGCGGCTTTGATTCTACTTTCCGCATATCTGGTGCCCGGCTCGCTCTTGGCGCTTGTTGCCGTATCCGCCCCTGGCATGTATCCCATGACCGCACTAAACGCCGCATCGGACTTAGTCGCCAGCCGCCGCACCCGCTTTGTTTTTAGGGTAGTTTTTGGCCTAATTTTCTTGATATTCATATGGGTGATTATTATGCTACCGATTACGATATTAGATTTGTTGATAAAATCTAATCTAGAATGGACGGAAGGAATTCCTATCGTGCCTTTCTGTCTACTAATTATGACCTGCTTTACTTTTGTCTACGCTTCGCTTTATGTGTACCTCTTTTATAGGAAAATGCTAGATGACCCGAATTGAGGCAGAGCGGCGCATCGGGCAACTGCGCGAAATCATTAACGATTACCGCTACCGCTACCATGTGCTTGACGAATCCACGATGTCTGAAGCAGCAGCGGATAGCCTGAAGCACGAATTGTCACAACTTGAAGCAAAATATCCCGAGCTCATCACGCCAGATTCGCCCACTCAACGCGTGGCCGGACAAGCTTTGGATAAATTTACCAAAGCCAAACACAGCGAACCTATGATTTCGCTCGCAGATGTTTTTTCGGAACAAGAAATTTCCGATTGGATTGTACGCATCGATAAGCTAGGAGTAGTGAAGCCGCAGTTTTTTGTCGATGCCAAAATGGACGGCTTGGCTTGCGCCCTGGTTTACGAAAACGGTATATTCGCGCAAGCGATTACGCGCGGTGATGGCCACGTCGGAGAAGATGTTACGCAAAATGTGCGTACGATCCAAAATATCCCACTTAGTATTAGCAAGAAAACGCGCACAGAAATTCGTGGCGAGATAGTCATTTTCAAAAATGACTTCGATGCGCTAAACCAAAAGCAAGTGCAAAAAGATTTGCCAAAATTTGCTAACCCGCGCAACCTCGCCGCCGGTACTATTCGTCAGCTAGATCCTAGCGTTGCCGCCAGCCGACCTCTACGTTTTATCGCCTATGACATTATCGGCGACGACATTGAAAGTAATTTCGATATGAGCCAAAAGCTCACCGAATTCAAATTCCAAACTTCTGGGCGGCAAAAGCTACTTGCTTCTTTGTCGCAAATAATGAAGTTTTTGGACCAACTAAATCAGGACAGGGAAGGGCTGCCTTTTGGCACGGACGGGGCGGTTATAAAAATCGACAATCGCCGAGATTTTAAGCGACTTGGGATTGTCGGTAAGGCGCCAAGAGCCGCTGTGGCATTTAAGTTCCCAGCCGAAGAAGCCACTACCGTGGTGCGTGATATTGTTTTGTCGCTTGGGCGCACCGGCGTCGCTACGCCAATCGCCATTTTGGACCCAGTCATAGTCGCTGGCTCTACTGTTCAGGCGGCTTCTCTGCATAATGCCGACGAAATTGCTCGCCTTGACCTGCGTATTGGCGATACGGTCATTATTTATAAGGCCGGCGATATTATTCCTCAAGTCAAACAAGTATTGCCAGAATTACGCCGCCAAGATTCCTCTGTGTTCAATTTTGAATCAGCGTTAAAAATCCAATACCCTGAACTAGAGTTTGAGCGCCCTGTAGGAGAAGTCGCCTATAGGCTTAAAAACGCCACTAGCGGTCAGGTACTTAAACGCTCGTTGGAATATTTTGCAAGTAAACCAACCCTGGACATCGAAGGTTTAGGCGAAAAAAACGTCGCTGCGCTCATAGACGCGGGTCTCGTTAAAACCATACCGGATATTTATGGAATTAAATCTGAGGATGTCGCCAAACTCGAACGTTTTGCAGATATCTCTGCAGGCAAACTAGTCAAAAATATTCAGGCCAAAAAAACACCATCACTCGCTAAGTTTTTGGCTGCCCTAGGAATTCGTCATGTCGGTACGCGCACGGCTGAAGATTTGGCAAAAGAATTCACAACCCTAGCAAAAGTTCAACAGGCTAGTCGTCAAGAGCTTTTGACAATTGAGGGCGTCGGTGAAATCGTTGCCGAGAGCGTCTTGGCTTGGTTTGCGGAAGAAGAAAACATCAAAATGCTGGAGGATTTTGAGCGGCTCGGTGTTATCCCCCAAGATTACGTCGCTATGTCTGGCAAATTATCTGGTCTTAGTTTCGTTGTAACCGGCACCCTTGAAAGTATGAGCCGAAACGAGGCCGAAGAGCGTATCAGGGCTTTAGCGGGTGATTTTCAAAAATCCATCACAAAAAATACCAGCTATTTAGTGGTCGGCGAAAATGTCGGCAAATCTAAGCTCGAAAAAGCCCAGAAGCTTGGTGTGAAAACCATCAACGAAAAAGAATTTTTTTCCTTAATTCAAGATTAAAATCCTGTTTTAGCAGTCTTGACATGCGAGTGCTAGTAGCATAAACTAAAAGTATGATAGATGAATTTTCCGAAATAATGAATCACCTAAGCGAAAACGCGCGTTTTGCTCTGCAAAAAGCCGATTTTTACAGTAAGCGCTACAATTCCGGCTACATGGGCACCGAACACCTGCTTATGGGCGTATTAGCGCAAGACACTAGCGCGGGCGCCAAATTACTACGTGAAGGCGGCGTAGATCTTGCTGGCGTAGAAGCTCTTCAAAATGTCGTTCCAGTTGACGTTAAGGCGTCTCCAATGGCAATGATGTCGCTTTCCGAAGCTGCAGTTTTGACTTTACGCATGTCGATGAATTTCGCCAAAGAAAACGGACTGAACATCATTGGCACAGAGCATATTGTCTATTCTTTGGTTCGTCAGCCCAATTCTCGTGCGACTGTAATTTTAGGGCAAATGAAAACCGATCTTGACGCTCTGGCAAATAAAATCGAAGACCTAGTTGAAAAGCAAGCCGAAGAAGCCAAGTTAGAAAAAACCAAACAAAAAGCTGGCAAAAAAGCCAATTTGCGCTGGCTTGGCCGTTATGGCGCCGACCTTACCGAAAAAGCCAAACAAGGCAAGCTCGACACCGTAATTGGTCGTGAGCAAGAAATCGAGCGCGCCGTGACTGTACTCTGCCGCCGCACCAAATCCAATCCAGTGTTGATTGGTGAGGCTGGCGTCGGTAAGACCGCTATTGTTGAAGGTCTAGCAACTCGAATCGCTAAAAATGATGTCCCCGCCAAGCTTATCGGTAAACGCGTACTCCAGGTTGATCTGAGCTCTGTAGTCGCCGGCACCAAATTCCGCGGCGAATTCGAAGAGCGCATCAAGGGAATTATCGATGAAGCTGTCGAGCACGACGATATTATATTGTTTATTGACGAGTTGCACTTATTGTCTGGAGCTGGTGCTGCCGAAGGCAGTATGGATGCCGCAAATATCTTGAAGCCCGCTCTCGCTCGCAATAACCTTAGCTTGATCGGCGCTACGACCTTAGACGAATATCGCAAAACTATCGAAAAAGACAAGGCTCTCGCCCGCCGTTTCCAGACCGTCATGGTCGAAGAGCCCTCGCGCACGATTACCCTGCGTATTCTTAAAGGGATTAAAAAACATTACGAACAGCATCATCAAGTCGCCATTTCTGACGAGATGCTAGAGCAAGCTATCTATATGTCCGAACGCTACATTAACGACCGTTTTATGCCCGATAAAGTCATCGACATTATTGATGAGGCTTCTGCGATTGCTCGCGTTGCCAGCGACAAAAAAGGCGGCAATCTCTATCGTAAATACAAAATTGAAGAAAGCAACCTGAACGGCAAAATTGAAGAGTCCGCCAATCGTGAAGATTACGAAAAAGCTGCGCTCTACAAAACTCGCCTTGCCCAAATCGAAAAAGAAATTAAAAAACTCGAAAAATCCGGCAAGGATCTCGACAAAAATCCCGACCTGGAATTCGAACATTTGGCCACGGCTATCTCGCTCAAAACCGGCATCCCGATTAGTAAAGTCCATAGCAGTGAACAGAAATTACTCAGCCAGTTAGAAAAGCATTTGCAAAAATCAATTATCGGCCAAAAAGAAGCCATTGCTGTGGTCTCGAAGGCTATACGCCGCGGCCGCTCCGGCATTGGCGACGCCCGCCGTCCTATCGGCTCCTTCGTATTCTTAGGGCCAACCGGCGTTGGTAAAACTGAGCTCGCCAAAGTTGTTGCGCGTGAAGTTTTTGGCGGCGAAAATGCACTTATCAAAATTGACATGTCTGAATTTAGCGAAAAACACAACGTTTCGCGCTTAGTTGGTGCTCCCGCCGGCTATGTCGGCTACGATGACGGCGGCAAGTTTACCGAATCCGTCCGCCGCCGTCCGTATTCCGTAGTCTTATTTGACGAAATCGAAAAGGCTCACCCAGACGTATTTAATATGCTATTGCAAATTCTGGAGGACGGGGTATTGACTGACGGCCAAGGCAACAAAATCAAATTTAACAACACGGTCATTATTCTGACTTCAAACTTAGGCGCAGAAGACATGTATCGCGAATCCGAACTTGGTTTTTCTGCTAAACATAAAAAAGACAAGGCAGACCTACTTGCGGAACACGAGCAAAATAAGGCTGCCGCAATTAAAGCCTTGCGTAAACTAATGCGACCGGAACTAGTCAACCGTTTTGACGCAATCGTTACCTTCCATGCCTTATCGAAAGATGATGTCGAACAAATTTTCGATAATTTGATTGAAAATCTCAAAAAACGCCTTGCCAGCAAATCGATTGGCCTAAAATTGTCTGAGCCAGTCAAAAAGCACTTAATTTCTATTGGTTTTGACCCAAAAAATGGCGCACGTCCTTTGCGTCGCGCTATTGAGGATGAGCTAGAGTCTCTGCTCGCCGACAAAATTTTGGACGGCACTCTCCAAAAGGGCAGCGTGGCGAGCGTAAAGCTCGTCAAGAACAAACTAGTAGTTGCCGTTGATAAAGAATAGTCGCCCCTTATGCTTGTTTTGGCCCTCGCCATGCGTAACAATTAAGTCTATGGTAAAATCAAAAGCAGTATGACGACTTTGCGCAAACATCAAATTATTCGGCTCAGTAGTGTTCTGACAATTGTTTTAAGCTGCGTTGCTGTATTGCTTTTTGCGGATTTCGCCTCTTTAGCGGATCGCATTAAGGCAAGGGGTTATACTCCAAGTACCGAACTTAACTCGCTTATCCAGGATCTTCGTCTCACTAGCCGCGCCAAAAATATCCTTTTTGCCACGCACCCAGCTATTTATACCGAAGAAGTCTTTAATAAATATTGCCAGGCCGAACGCTCTGAGCTCGCCGTCTTGGGGTGCTATACGAATGATACTGTGTATTTATTTAATATCGACAACGTCGAATTAACTGGTGTCAAGCAGTCTACCTTGGCCCACGAAATGCTCCATGCCGTTTGGGCGCGCCTCCCCAAGAGTACGCAAGAAAGTCTAATCCCGGCTTTGCGTACGGTTTATAATGAAAATCTAGAGCTTTTAGAAAAAAGAATTAATAATTATCCGACAGAAGAGCGGGACAATGAGCTACACTCTATCATCGGCACGGAAATTATTATGTCTACCCAGGCAGCTTGCCCGGAAAATTCTTGCAATGAAAGTATCGAGATCTTGCGCGAGCATTATTCAAAATATTTTAACGACCAGTCTAGCGTAGTTGCGTTTTACGCTCGGTATTATTCCAAATTTAGTGCCCTAGAAAAAGAGGCTGAGCAAATTTACGCACAAATTACCACGAACAAGGAAGCTATCGTGGCCCAGACGCAAAATTGCGAAGACGGCATCGATGAGCTAAACGCCGCGATTTCAGACTTTAACCGTCGTGCTGAAAATGGCTATTTTGCAAGCGCTGAAGCTTTTAACGCCGAACGTGCTCTCTTGGTCAAGCAACAAGAAAATCTTGAAAATTTGTACAAAGCTCTAGAAAATCTAGTTGCAAACACGAATAATTTGATCGAAAAATACAACAATAATATCGCCCATACTCGAGGCTTGCTGGATAGTATAGATTCTACAGCTGATTCGGACCAAAATATCAACCAGATCGAGGATTAGCAGTCTTGACAGGCGAGTGCTAGTCGTCTAAACTAGAATTATGAAAAATTATTTAGTCCCAACCGTTATAGAAGAAACTAACCGTGGCGAACGCGCCTTTGATATTTACTCTCGTCTCCTTAAGGAGCGTGTGATTTTCCTGGGCGAGGACGTCAACCCGCACACTGCGAATATCGTCGTAGCGCAACTTTTGCACCTCGCTTACGAAGATCCAAAAAAAGACATCAAGCTCTACATTAATTCCCCCGGCGGCTCAGTTTATGACGGGCTAGCGATTATTGACACTATAAATTATATCGAGCCAGACGTGCAGACTATCGGTATCGGCCTACAGGCATCGATGGGCGCGATGTTGCTTTCTGCTGGCGCCAAAGGTAAGCGTTCGGCTTTGCCTAATTCTCGTATCATGATCCATCAGCCATCTTCTGGCACAGAAGGCAAGATTACCGATCAGGAAATTATGCTCAAAGAAGGCATTTACCTTAAAAAGCGCCTAATCGACATCATGGCAAAAAATACCGGCCAAAAACCCGAAAAAGTCGAAAAAGACATGGACCGCGACAACTGGATGTCGGCAGAAGATGCGCTCAAATACGGGCTTATCGACGAAATCGTCAAATAAGATAACACTTACGCTTTCTCTCGCCCCTACCCGGTGTGCTAGTATATATAATATATGGCAAAAGTAAAAACTCGTTTCGTCTGTCAAAATTGTGGCGCTAACTTTGCAAAGTGGGCAGGGAAGTGTGACTCCTGCGGGCAGTGGAATACGCTCTTAGAGCAGCAAGTTCCGGACGAGCAAAGCGTTAAATCTGCCCTCGCTAAAGGTGCTAGTTCTGGCAAAAAACTTCAGGCCGTTTCTATCGACGATATTTTGCCACCCGACTCAAAAAGCCGTCTAAATACTAGCTTCAACGAACTAGA
>CAYLGU010000017.1:0-16830 GCA_964383445.1 uncultured Candidatus Saccharibacteria bacterium
GTTCCAAAATCGACATTGATAAAATTGAATTTAGTACAGGTGGCGGGGCGACAAATGCGGCAACTAGTTTTGCTAGGAGCGGGCACGAATCTATTTTTATGGGGTGCTTAGCACGAGATCCAGCGGGCCAGGCGATAATCGACGAGCTAGACAAAGAAGGTATCGACACTAGCTATATAAGCTTTATCCGCGGCGTGCATACTGGGTACTCAGTATTGTTGCTTGCGCCGTCTGGGGAACGTACAATTTTGACTTGCCGAGGTGCTTCGGCAAAGTTTGACGCACTGAAGGCTGACGATCTAGATTTGATACAGCCAGATTGGCTCTATACGACGACTTTACGCGGCGACATGAATACATTGGATGGCTTTTTTGCAAAGGCTAAGGATCTAAATGCAAAAATTATGTTCAACCCAGGCAATCTAGAGCTCGAGCAAAAGAAAAAAATGGTTGGCCTACTAGAGGACGTAGATGTGCTACTTGTAAATAAACATGAGGCTCAGCAGATTGTACCAGGGGAAACTTTGACGGAGCTGCTGGCGCGTCTTAAAAACTATGCTCCGGTAGTGATTATTACGGACGGCAATCAAGGCGCGATTGCAAGCGACGGCAAAAAGACGTATCGACTTGGGATTTACGAAGACGTAAAGGTAAAAGACACTACTGGCGCGGGTGACGCTTTTGGTTCAGGTTTTTTGGCAGCTTATGCGGCAGACAAGAGCCTGCGTAGTGCTTTAATTTTTGCATCGGCCAACTCTACTTCGGTAGTAAAGAAGTTGGGGGCAAAAGCAGGAATCCTACCGTATACAACAGAATTAAAAAATATGACAATTCAGGAGATAAGATAATGAATCAAATAGTTGAAAAATGGCTCAAAGAAATCGAGGGGGCAAAACTAAACGCAGACGACATCGAGCGTTCAGTGCGTTATGCAAGGGACCTGTCTAAAGGCCTCGCAACGCTCAGAACCTACGCACAAGGCGTGACGATATTCGGCTCTGCCAGGCTCAGCCCACGCTCAAAGTATTGCCGTCAAGCCGAACAGCTAGGAAAAATGTTGGCCGAGAATGGACACAGTGTCGTAACTGGTGGCGGCCCAGGCATCATGGAGGCGGCAAATAAAGGCTGCTACGAGGCGGGCGGCCGGTCTATCGGCCTAAATATCGAACTGGAACACGAGCAACATATAAACCCTTATGTGACAGACGAGCTGGAATTCCGTTACTTCTTTGCGCGCAAAGTGATGTTAACTTACAGTTCGAAAGTCTTCGTATTCTTCCCTGGCGGGTTTGGGACTTTGGACGAATTTTCGGAAGTTTTGATTTTGATGCAAGAAAAAAAGATGCCAAAAATGCCGATGTTTTTGATTGGAAAGAACTTCTGGGCACCGATGGATAAGTTTATCCGCAACAAGATGGATCGTTCCCTGCACACCATTAACCCTCAAGACCGCAAAATTTATACCATTACGGATAATTTAGAAGACGTAGTGGCGGCAGCGAACAAGATTGGACATCCGAGCATTTACGATAATCTTTATAATAATTTCAGTAAAAAATCTAGCATTTAGTTTAGCTATATTAATAAAAAATCCCCCTTGCTTTGACCTGAGGGGGATTTTATTTAACTTTAACGCAATCTTCGCCAAATAAAGCACAAAGCTCTGATAAAAGTTCACCTTCAGTGTCGCAGCGAAATGGCAAACGCATAGCCTTTTTATCGTCGCCTAAGACTAGAATAATTTCAGAAAGTCCGGGATGGACATTGCAATTCTGCTTGAGCTTGATGAGGGCTTCACGATCAGACGGATCCTTGATATGGACGAAAAGTTTTTTGGGCACCAAAGGCGGTGGCGGAGGGCCAGCAGAAACCGTACTGCTCGGAAGATTGGGGCCAGGGCTCGGCTGGGCAGCAAAACTAGCCGAAACTCGACTACGCTTTGGCACTCCCCTAGCGGGAGCTTTGAGTATTTTGCCAGTAGCTTGATAATTTTCCAGTTCCTCGTCCGTGATAATCGTAAGTTCATCGGCGATGATTTTAGCCTCGTCAGTCTGATTGCCGCCAGAATCTTTAGAATTTACACGGCCTTCAACTTTGACAACGGCATCTTGAACTAGCTTGGCGCCGATTAGCTCGTAGACTTTCGGGAAAACGATGATTTCGATGTCGGAGATTTTATCTTCGATCTGCACGAAAGCCATCTTGGAACCGGATTTTGTCAGGATACTACGCACGGTAGTGATGATGCCGCCGACAATAGCCTTTGCACCGTCCAATTCTGGTTTGATGTCAGAGATTGGCATAGTTTGCTCTTCGAAATAGGCGTCATAGCGGTCGAGTGGATGTGCCGAAATATAAAGCCCCATCAGTTCCCTCTCCCAAAGTAATTGCTCCTTTTCGGCATACTTGGTAGGTGCGGCCTGAATCTCAACTTCCGGGATGCTCGCCGCGTCACCTAAAGCGCCAAACAAATCAGTTTGGCCAGAGGCGGCGTCCTTTTGTAGTTTCGAGCCATAGGCTTGGATTTTTTCTAGGTTGAAAAGTAAGTCCGAACGATCACCAAACTGGTCAAAAGCGCCCGTCTTAATGGCGGCTTCCCAAGATTTTTTGTTAAATTTGGTGGAGTTGACGCGCTTTGCAAAATCACAGACTGATTTGAAGCGACCGTTTTTATCACGCTCCTCGATGACTTCCTCGACGAGGGCTTTGCCCATATTTTTGACGGCGGCAAGACCAAAGCGGATTTTCTTTTCTTTGCCAACCGTAGCAAAGTCAACGTAAGATTCGTTAATGTCTGGGCCCAGCACCTCAATGCCCATGCGCTTACACTCCGTCATTTCGATAGCGAGCCGATCGGTCCAACGCATATCCGCGGTCATAAGCGAAGCCATAAAAGCTTCTGGATAATAAGTTTTGAGGTAGGCGGTCCAGTAGGCGATGAGCGCATAACAAGCGGCGTGAGATTTGTTGAAGCAGTAGTTGGCGAAGTCTAGAAGCTGGTCCCAAAACTTTTCGGCGATTTCTTTGGTAGCGCCGCCAACTTTGACCGCGCCTTCGATAAATTCAGGCTTCACCTTATTCATAAGGTCGATTTTTTTCTTGCCGACCGCCTTGCGCAGAGTGTCAGCCTGGCCACCGGTAAAACCGCACCACTCCTTTGACGCCTGCATGAACTGTTCCTGATAAATCAAAATACCATAGGTATTTTTAAGCGAACTTTCGAGGCCAGGGTGAAGGTAGCTAATTGGCTCTTCACCGTGCTTGCGCTTGATAAAGCTATCAATAAATTGCATTGGGCCAGGGCGATAGAGCGCATTCATAGCGATAAGGTCGTCAAAATGGGTGGGCTTGAGTTCGCGCAGATAGCGTTTCATACCTGCGGATTCAAATTGAAAAACACCAGTAGTATCGCCGCGCTGGAACAACTCAAAAACTTTAGGGTCGTCGAGCGGCAGGCCAGAGATATCGATAGTTTCGCCGTAGACTTTTTTGATGATGCGAAGAGCAGACTGAATAACAGACAAGTTAGATAGCCCCAAAAAGTCCATTTTGAGGAGGCCGAGATCTTCGACTTGGTTCATAGGAAATTGTGTCGCGATCGGGCCTTTGGCGGAAACTTCAAGCGGCAAAAACTTCACAAGATCGTCTGGCGCGATCACGACGCCGCAAGCATGTACGCCATGATTCCGGATTGTGCCTTCTAGGCGCATGGCAAAATCAATAACAGCCTTGGAGGTAGGATTATTTTCGTACTCTTGCTTGAGGTCTGGCTCGTCTTTAATGGCGTCCTTGAGTTTGACATGGCGCCCCATAACTGGGTCTGGGACCAATTTGGCAAGCCGGTCCGCTTCGGCATAGGGCACTTCCAATACGCGGGCGACGTCGCGCACGGCGTTTTTTGCCATCATTTTGCCAAAAGTAACGATATTAGACACGCGAGCGTCACCGTATTTTTGGGTACAGTATTCAATAACTTCGTCGCGGCGCGTATCTTGGATGTCAGTGTCGATATCCGGCATAGAAATACGATCGGGATTCAAAAAACGTTCGAAAAGCAGGTCGTATTTGAGCGGGTCCAGATCCGTGATATGAATTGCATAGGCAAGCAATGAGCCAGCGGCCGAGCCGCGGCCGGGACCAAAAATAATTCCCTGAGATTTGCCCCAGTTAATAAAGTCTTGAACGATTAAAAAGTAGCCGTTGTAGCCCATTTTTTCGACGATGGATAATTCGTAGTCGATACGATTTAGCACTTCTTTGGACAATAATTGGCGGATTTTTTCGACATCAGCCTTGACAGACTGTTCTTTTGTCATGACGCCAAAACGCTCGGCGAGGCCGCGGAAAGTCAGTTTTTCTAGATAGGATTTTTCGGTTTCGCCGTCTGGTACTGGAAATTTCGGGATAAGGATGCGACCAAGATCAATTTGAACATTACAGCGGTCGGCGATTTGCTTGGTATTTTTTATAGCGTCTGGAAAATCTTTGCCCCAACGCTCGATGATAGTTTCGGGCGGGATAACATGTAGCTCGAAGTCCTTGAGCGACATACGATCCGTATCTGAAACATTACTGCCGGTGCCGATACAAAGAAGGACGTCATGCGCATCTTGGTCTTCACGGCAAAGATAATGCCCATCGCAAGTTACAACCAGAGGCAAGCCGGTTTCTTTGGCGATCTCTTGTAGGCCTTTATTGACTTTGGTCTGTTCGTCCCAGCAGGTTGGCGAATCTGGATGACCGTGGTCTTGCATTTCAAGGTAAAAACGATCGCCATAAATTTTATGGTGCCAGTCTACGAGCTTGCGGGCTCCTTTCATGTCGCCAGCGCGAATCTTTTCGGAAATTTCTGAGCTAGCACAGCCGGAAAGACAAATGACGCCTTCGCTGTATTTTTCCATCGCTTCGTGGTCGATACGAGGGCGGTAGTATTTGCCACGGATTTCGGCTTCACTCATAATGCGACAAAGGTTTTCGTAACCTTGGTTATTCATGGCAAGTAGAGTAACGTGAAAGCGTTGCTTGTCTTTAGCTGGGTCACGATCCTCCATGCCGCGGGCCGCAACATAGGCTTCTAGGCCCAAAATTGGCTTAACGCCGGCATCTAAGGCGGTTTTGTACAAATCTAGAAGCCCAGACATTGTGCCGTGATCGGTAACGGCGACAGCTTCCATACCAGCTTCTTTGACTAAATTTATCAGCTCATCGACTTTAGTAAGACCGTCCAGAAGCGAATAATGAGTATGGTTATGTAGATGGACAAAATCACTAGGCTTTAGGTCGTTCATAAGATATATTTTAGCATAACTTGACTTTTTATTATGCTTGTGCTATAATTAAAGGTTAGGTTGTTGTATCTTTTTTCCAGAGGGCTATTTGTCCTCTAGGCTGGATAGTCCTGGGAGTTCTTGCCCCGAAAGAAATTCTAGGCTAGCGCCACCGCCAGTCGAAACCAAAGAATAGTTAAGATTTGCGTGGGCTTCTTGAAGTTGCTCGACAAAAGCCGCCGTATCGCCACCGCCGATTATGGTTTTTGCGCTGCTTTCGCCCATAGCAATAGCTGCCGCGGCTGAACCTTTGGCGAAGTCTACATCCTCTGATTTGCCCAGAACGCCGTTCCAGACGATAGTTTTTGATGCAGCAACAAAATCTTGAAGTTTTTTGATACTAAGAGGGCCGATATCTAATTTTGCACCGGTAAAATCGGTGGCAAAATCTTCAGCTACATAGATTTTGGGACTGCTTGGCCGGTAGCCGTCAGCAGCAATTTTACCACCTACAAAGATTTGGTCAGCAAGTGGCAAAAACGCATCAATGAGCGGCTGCTTGTCGGTGACTTTGGCGCCACCAATAACGACAAGGAGGGGGCGGGCAGGGTTTTTAATCGCTGCGCTAAGATTCATAATCTCTTTTTCTAGTAACAAACCGGCTACAGACGGGACGACGCGGGTAATGGCATCTGTGGAAGCATGGGCACGATGCACGACGGCAAAACCGTCCTGGACAAAGATATCGGCGTGGGTGCTGGCGACAATTTCCTCGGCAAATTCTTCAGAATTTTTCTCCTCATCAGGAGAAAAGCGGAGATTCTCGAGTAATAAAATACCTGATTGCGGAAGCCCCTCAACTGCGAGTTCTACGTCTGGACCAGAAATTTCCGGGAGGAAACTTACTGGAGTATTCGGCAGGAGTTCTTGCAAACGGATAGCGACTGGACGCAAACTAAATTCGGAGGCACGGCGACCTTCGGGACGACCAAGATGAGAAATGATGATAATTTTTTTGGCGGAATTTTCAAGTAAATACTGGATGGTCGGCAAGGCAGCCTTGATGCGGAGGTCGTCTGCGATGGCTCCATTTTCGAGCGGAACATTAAAATCGGTGCGGAGCAAAATGGTTTTGTTTTTTAACGAAATGTCTTTGACGGTTTTTTTGTTGAACATGCGAAAATTTTGACCTCCTATTGTGCGTTGCTTTTATTATAACATTTAAGCTTTTATTAAAGGACAGCAAAAATCCATGTCTTGCTAGAACATGGATTTTGTGGGCCGGATTAAAAAGTTTAAATTTTGATAATTCGAAGCGTATCGGTGCCACCAGCAACATCGCAAGTGAGACCAGAGACGAATACGACAGTTAGTTCATCTTTGCCTTCTGGCAAACGCAAGTAGCCATTGGCCTTAAGTTCACGCGCGAGATCAAGCTCGTAGGTGTCGGAGTACTCGCGTACAAAAGATGAGTTGGAATAGGTAAGTGCGAGTTGGCCCGCAACGCGAGGATTAGAGGTAACGGAAACGATAGGTACATTTGGGCGCTGTGCAGCAATAGAGGCGGCAGTTGAGCCAGTTTTTGTGGCAGTAACAATAAGGTCTGCGTTAATTTGTTCGGCAAGGCGAACAGCGGCTTTGCTGATAGCGTTGTAATTTTTGTACTCGCCGACTGAATCTTTTTCGATAGGTAAAATACGGGAGTTGGACTGAGTGTAGAGGATGACTTTTTTCATAGCTTTGATAGTTTCGATTGGATATTTGCCGTTGGCGGTTTCGTCAGAAAGCATCACGGCGTCGGTGCCAAGCAAAACAGCAGTAGCGACGTCGGAGACCTCAGCACGGGTTGGCTCTGGGCTATCTACCATGGAACCCATCATCTGAGTGGCGACAATCACTAGTTTAGAATACTGGCGACAGAGAGCGATAAGTTTGCGTTGGACGATAGGGACAACCTCAGCGCCGGCTTCGATGGCCATATCACCACGCGCAACCATGATGCCGTCAGCGGCTTTGACGATTTCTTCCATGACTTCGTCGGACTCGATAGCTTTTTTGGTCTCAATCTTGGCAATAATCTGCGCCGTAGAACCATGGGAAACCATAATTTGGCGTAGGCGCTCGATATCGTCGGCAGATTGCACGAAACTGAGTGCGACAAAATCAAAATCGCGAGAAGCGCCAAATTCGACATCGGCAAGGTCTTTTTCGGTCAAAATATCGCCACCCATGTCAGTGTCTGGCAAGTTGATGCCCTTGCGGCTCATAATGAAGCCGTCGTTTTTAACTTCTACTTTAATCGCAGTCTCGCTAACGATTTCGGTAACTTTAGTGCGAATTTTGCCATCAAAGATAAAGATTGGCTCGCCAACTTTAACTTTTTCGGCTAAATTGTACTGAACAGGCAAACGGTTACTGCCGTCATGCTCTTCTACGGCATGGTCAAGAATAAGCTCGTCACCAGTTTTCAAATCCATATGGTTGTCTTTTAGAAGTCCTAGACGAATTTTTGGACCCTGAAGATCCTGAAGCAAAGCAACAGATTTGCCGCGTTCGGCGGCGTATTTACGGATAATGGCGATTTGTTCGTCACGTTCTTCGTAACTACCGTGGCTAAAATTCAAACGGAAGCCATTTACGCCAGCATAGACCATTTCACGAAGTTTCTCTTCGGCGAATACAGACGGCCCGACAGTTGCTAAAATTTTTGTGCGTTTAAATAGTTTTGATGACATAAGTCGCTTCCCTTTTTGATTGTTACTTTAATAATAGCATAATGAAAGGCCAACAAGTGGCCCTTCAGTTATAAACAATATGGTGATCACGGCGGGATTCGAACCCGCGATTGCCAGGATGAAAACCTGGAGTCCTAACCACTAGACGACGTGACCAGTGTTGGTTATTTTAGCATTATTTACAGCGAAAGACAAGAGCTAAGCCTAGACTTTCGGTCAAAATTAGCAAAACCGCCTCGAACGTATTTGTTGAGACGGCATGCGTTTTTGCGAAATAGATTATTTTGCCTTATTGTAGCTATCCTGGAGGATAGCGTGCCCAACCGGGCCAAGCAAGAAAAGGACAACAAATGCCAATATTTGGCTGATGCTTTCTTTGGTGAACCTTGCAGCGCCTTCTGAATACTTCCAGTACCAATAAATTCCGCCAATAAAAGGAATTAACCAAATCCAAGCGGTTGGAATGCGGGGCTGGTCGGAATTTTCTTGGTTGAGTTCGCCCTTAGTTTTGACGACCCAATACCAACTATAAATGCCGCAAGTAATAAATGGTAACAGCAATACTGCAATTGGACTTCGTTTTTTCATATCGTTCTCCTAACTTTATTTTAAATAAATTATATCATCGAGTTGCACTAAAGCGCTAGTGCTTAGCTCTTGTCTTGGGATTTCTGGTATTTTTTGATTTTAGTAATTGCCCAATCGTAGTGGCTAGGTAGGGCCGAAACCGCATAGCTGCCGAGGCTAGTCGTGCCAGTCCAAGAGAAGTGGGCTTTGGTAAATAATTCCTGGTCAGAAAATTGTTCGATTAGGTTTAGGCAATCTTGGTGGCTCTTTTTGAGCATTTTTTCGGCATCCTCAAAGGAAGTTTTTTGATGTTGGCGCCAAAACTCGACGTTCATGTCGCCGTAAGTTTTCCAGTTATAGGGAGCGGGCAAAAATGGCCGAGCGTCGCCAGATTGATTAGATTTGACCCAGTTCAGCAATAATTGATGCCACTCGTAGAGGTGGATTAGCAAATCGCGGAAATTTTTGTCGCGCTGCCAATGAGCCTCTTTGCCGGTGCTTTCGGGGTCAAAGTTAATTTGTCCAGTTTTTTCGTTAGTAGTTGCGGGCGAAATGAATTTAAATAATAGATCAAATTTTGCATTAGCGGCAGATATTAGCTCTGCTTTAGTTTTTGGTCTAGCCATAAACTCACTTTCTTTACTCGTAATATGGTACACCCAGAGGGATTCGAACCCCCGACCTTTTGGTTCGAAGCCAAACGCTCTATCCAGCTGAGCTATGGGTGCAGGTTGTGTTGCGCCGAGTTGTTAATGTTTTGTTCTATTCTACACCTATTTGCAAAGCTGAATAGAGCTACGCTGTTTACGATTTTACTCGCAACAAGTTGCTCGTACAGGCCAGCTGAGCTATGGGCGCAGGTTGTGTTATGCCGAGTTGTTAATATTTTGTTCTATTTTACACCTATTCGTAGAGATGTTGAAGCTTGGTAGCGCCAGTAGGATTCGAACCTACGACCTTGAGCTTAGAAGTCTCCTGCTCTATCCAGCTGAGCTATGGCGCCGTACTTGTGCTTAATTGTTAAAAAATGTGCATTTTTATCTAACGCTACCCTATCTAAGCTGGCTAGAGCTACGCTGTTTACGATTTTGCTCGCAACAAGTTGCTCGTACAGGCCAGATGAGCTATGGCGCCATATGGGTGTATTATAGCAAAAATATCTTCTTTTATGAAGCCGCATGCTTCACCACTGCCCTTTAGAGTGACGAGATTTAAGCACAGTTGTGACTACGTAAAGTTTTAAACGGCAAAAAGTGATCTACTTTTTCACTACAACATCCAGCCAACAAGCCCTGATGCCGCCAATTTGCTTAATGAAAACCACCTCAAAGCCAAGTTCTCGCACCAGTTGCTCAATCTCACCTTCTTCCCAGTAGCTAAAGTAACGTTTCTCGCCAGCGATGTCGGTTTTCCAATCTTCGCCGCCGCCGAGCTTTTGTTTGACAGAGAAGGCAAAAACGCCACCAGAGTGCAATGCGCCATGAACTTTCTTAAGGGCGCTTTCTACTTTATCTTTAGGAAAATGCACCAAAACTGCATTTGCTAAAATATAGTCCCATTTTTGAGAGAAGTCGTCAGTGATTAAATTAAATTTAACTGGATTAAAATCGTCCCGCCGTAATCTTGCGATAAAACTATCCACCGCATCAGAAGTCTGGATATTGTATCCCAAAGAGCGAATAAAACGAGCGTCACGACCATAGCCTGAACCGATCTCAAAAAGGCTTGCACTAACTGGGATGTTTTCTAGAGACTTTTTTAAAAATTCTTGTTGCGTTTGAATAATTTTCTTGGCTTTTTCTGGATTATTGCGAAAGTCCGCCAAAGTATCCTTCTCGTAAAAATCAGCATGATTTTCGTAGACTTGTAGAGTCTGAGTATTTTTATCCATGTTTTGCTCGTATTCCTTTTTAGCAGTTTACCACGGATATGTTAGAATAAAAGAATAACTAACAAAGGAGCATTCATGAAACTTTCTGAAGAGTTGGCATGGCGGGGATTTAGCGCCGAGCATACTTTCAAAGACATATCAGACCTAGACAAGGCTCCGGGGAAATTTTATTGGGGGACAGATCCTTCGGCCGACAGCTTGCATATTGGGCATCTTGCAGCGCTGATGATGTGTGCTTGTTTCGTACGACACGGGTATGAGCCATATCTGTTAGTAGGCGGGGCAACTGGCCAGATTGGCGACCCAAAAGATAACGGCGAACGCGACCTGAAAGGCTTAGACGAGATTGAATACAACAAAAAAGCACTTGCAGCGCAGATTTCGCATATTTTTAAATCGGAAAATGTGACATTAGTCGATAACTTAGATTGGTTCCGTAACATCAATTATTTGGAGTTTTTGCGCGAAATTGGCAAACAATTCTCGATGACGCAGTTGCTCGATCGACAATTTGTACAAAATCGCATCGGCGAAGGCGGCAGCGGCATATCTTATGCGGAGTTTTCATACACTTTGATTCAGGGCTACGACTTCCTGCATCTATTCCGCGAACACGGAGTAACTTTGCAACTTTGTGGCGCAGACCAGTTTGGCAACTGTACTTCCGGCATTCATCTGATAAAACGACTAGAAAACGCCGAAGCGGATTGTTATTCTTGCCCGCTGATTATCGACAAGGCAACGGGTCGCAAATTCGGCAAATCCGAGGGGAACGCGGTCTGGCTAGACAAAAACAAAACTTCAATTTTTGATTTTTACCAATTTTGGCTAAATCAGCCAGACGACAGCGTAGAAGACTATTTGAAATTGTTTACTTTGCTCGAAAAAACACAGATTGACGAAATTATGACAGAGCACGCAAAAAACCCAAGTGAGCGCTTGGCGCAAAAAACATTAGCGCAATACGCGACGGAGGTCGTTCACGGCGTCCACGAGGCCGCCAGTGCCGAGAAGGTGACAGAGGTACTATTTGGCAAGGGCCGAATTGAAACGCTCGATACAGAGGCTCTGGAGCTTTTGGCAAGTTTCGTGCCGACAGTCAGCCTAAACATTAGCGTAATAGAGGCTCTGGTTAGCACGGAGACGGCCGCTAGCAACTCCGAAGCGCGTCAGCTGATAAAATCCGGTGCAGTGTCCATAAACGGCGAGAAGGTGGTCGAGGATACCCCAGTCGACAATTTAAGCATAATCAAAAAAGGCAAAAACAAGTTCATTTTAGTTAAATAAGGAGGAAAAATGAAAAAAGTCATTGCATTTGACGTAGACCAAACGGTAAACGTGGCGAAAACGCCGATTACAGAAGAAATGGCAAAGGTTTTGATCGCCTGTACAGAAAAATACGAACTAGCACCGATTTCAGGGCAAAAATACGAGCAATTTTTGGTACAAATCGTAGAGCCGATGAAGGCAGCGGGCGCAACTGACGCGCAATTGGCCAAGCTACACCTATTTGTAACGCAAGGCACAAGATATTACCGTTATGACGCCGGCAAACAAGAGTGGGAGTTGGTTTACAAATACGATTTGACGGACGAACAGGCTGCAAAAATGATTAGCGCTATGGAGCAGGCCGCAAAAGAACTAAATTATTGGGTAGAGTTGGATAACGGTGACGAAATTATCGAAAACCGTATCTCTCAGGTGACTTATTCGGCATTGGGACAGACTGCTGGAACTGAGGAAAAATACGCTTGGGACCCAGATCACAAGAAACGTGACGCGATTGCGGCTCGCGCAAAGGAATTAGCCCCAGAATTTGATTACGAAGTGGCCGGCACAACCTCTATCAATGCTACTCTGCCCGGCACTAACAAAAAGTTCGGCATGACACATATGATGGAAGAGCTAAAAGCCAACATGAACGAAATTGTCTACTTTGGCGACATGACGCAGCCAGGCGGCAACGACTATCCAGTGGTAGAAATGGGGTTCGATACGATTACGGTGCGCGATTGGCAAGAAACCGCCAACGTCTTGCGTGGCATTTTATTCTGCTTATGATAAAATGGGGCTGTGGGAAAGCACTATTTAGCTAGATTTTTCAGATTGTGCTATCGCTTACTTTTAGTGGCGGGGATGATTTTGACGCTTGGGAGCGGGTTTTTTGTAGCGGCGGCGATTGCTGTGCCGCAAGACACAAGCAACAGTGATATAGGAACGGAAACCCCGGGCGACGAGGAGACTGACGAGGAAACGAGTGGCGAAGCTGACCAATCTCAAAACGGCATAAAAACTAGTCATTTGATTTGGTTGACGATTTTATTGCTAGCTATGGGAGTGGTGGGGGCGATTAGCCTGAAACAATTAAATGCCTTTATCCGGCGCAATATCGCCAGAATCGCCAAAGCTCTGAAGATGTCAATTCTAGGCGCAGAGGCTTCCCTGGCCTGCTTGGCTTGGTCCGGGCTAACAGTGATCATGAGCTTTATTTTGCCACCAGCGGCGATAGCTTCGCTGGCGCTTTTGGCGTTAAATTTAGCTTGTGCGCTTTTGGCTTGGCTACTTTATAGTAGAGAAAAATACCAAATATAATTTGTAGGCGCAAAGCGCATATGCTAGTATATCTTTATGGGCAATAATAATCGCAAAACTTACATCATAGGCAACTGGAAAATGAACTTTACTCCGGGAGAGGCAAGTCTTTACCTACATAAGTTGCAAAACAAAATCAAAGCTAGCCGCAACGTACAGGTCGTAGTAGCGCCGAGTGCCATCTCGCTGCAAACACTTAGCCTACAGCTAAACCGTAGACTGCTAAAATTGGCGGCGCAGAACTTTTATTGGCGAGATTTTGGTTCGTACACTGGTGAAACCGCAATTGCACAACTACGCGGCTTCGTAGATTACGCGATTATTGGGCATTCAGAGCGACGCTATATCTTTGGCGAAAACGACAAAGATATTCGCGAAAAGGTCGCAGCGGCGATTCGCAACCAAATTACCCCGATTCTCTGCATCGGCGAAACTGCCGAGGAACGCAAAAACGGCGAAACAGATATGGCAATTTCTGATCAGTTAATGGGTGGGCTTTCACAAGTCTCTAAAGAAGATATTGATAAAGTTTTGGTAGCTTATGAGCCAGTTTGGGCGATTTCTAGTACCAAAAACGCCAAAATTGCAAAACCTGATGACATCACAAAAGTTATAGATCGCATCCGCAAACATATTGCACAGATTTATGGTAAGGAAATTAGCGAAAAAATTAGCGTACTCTATGGTGGCTCGGTGAATAGCTCAAATGCGGGCGCATATCTAGGCATAGATGGCGTAGATGGATTACTGATAGGTAACTCTAGCTTGGTAGCAGATACGTTTAATGATATAATCGAGATAGCAAAAGGGACGGAAAAATGAAGCAAAAGGACTTCGAGGAGTTGGATAAGGCAGTGAAAAAACAGTTAGCACAGAGTAAAAAGCAACCGGCTGTTTTGTCGCGTCCAACAAATCGCGGTCTTTATATGGATTTTATGGGGCCAGGGATGCGCGTAACGCCGCCCGCCCAAAAGGTTGGCGCTAGGCCACAGGCCGTAGTTAGCACCAAGCCCTTGCCGATACCGCCGGTAAAAACAATAACTCGGCCACCAATCGTGCGTACTATGAAGCGCATACAATCTGTGAAATCCGCCTCCGGCGAGAAAACTTCGGTCGTAAGAGACGTAAGGATCGAACGCATAACAGAAGAGGTCGTGCGTAAGCCGTTAGTGCAAAAAACTGCTGCACCAAGCGTCAAAATTGCGCCAAAAAATGCAAAACTAGCACCAGAAGCCAAAATCGCATCCACAAAGGCTACAAAAACTACCCCCGTCAAGGAAAAACCAGCCGTCAAAGAAACTGCAAAAACTACAGATAAAGCAAAAACCGCCAAAAAAGATACTAGTGCGCCAGACGCAAACAATTACGTGCTAGGTGGCCGATCGCCATTTTTGACCGATACAAAAATCGAAAAACGCCCGCTAGGTCGCGTCGTGCCAGACGGCAACGCTTATGAAATTCGCAGTACCAAGAACGTCTACAGCCAAAGAAGCTTTACGAGCAAAGAAAGCTCCATAAACGATCGACCAATCATCGTTTCTTCAGCCAAAAAGAGCTCAGGCTGGGTCTGGGCAATCGTTACACTCTCTGTAATTGCCGTTGGCGCAGGGATTGGCGTTTTGCTTTATTTTGCCTTCGCAAACTAGGGTTTTTATGTTACAATATCTCCAGCCTTATGGTGAGCGTAGCTCAGTTGGTTAGAGCACTTGATTGTGGTCCAAGAGGTCGTGGGTTCAATTCCCATCGCTCACCCCATAAGACACCTGCGGGTGTAGTACAACGGCTAGTATGCAAGTTTTCCAAACTTGAGACGAGAGTTCGATTCTCTCCACCCGCACCATAGGGAAATTAGTCGAACTAATCGACTTTAATATATGAAAGGTTAATTTCGGTTAACCTTTTTTATATGCTTGAAAGGAGTTGATTAGTTATGCAAATAATAAAGGAAAAACTAGATATTGATGTGATATTAGAAAAAAGAATTAAGAATATACTTAAATTTCTTAATATCAAATCTAAAATTATAAAAGGAAATATAATGCATATTCCTAAAACTAATATTGCTTATATTGAACCTCATAAATTAGAAATAAATAATATAACCTATCTATTCTTTAATGAATGTGAGAATGTTTATATTAATACACTAGAACAATCAATATCTTTTAATGATTTAGAAAACCATATTAAAGCAAATAAGACTAAACCTATTGACTTTTAGAATAAATAATACTATTATATAAACCCAATAAATGAATGCAGTATCTCGTTTATTAGAAAGAGAGGTACTTTTATGATTAAACGCTTAAAATTAAATAAATATAATAACTATTCAAGAGGAGTTAAAGGTATTAGTTTTATCTAGTACTTTTGGTTCCTCTTTTTTAGGTTAAAAAGGAGGAATGAATATTGAAAAAGAATGCAGCAATATATTGTCGTGTAAGTACTGAAGACCAAGCAAGAGAGGGTTATTCTCTAGGTGAACAATTAGAAAAATTAAAAGATTTATGCAAGTTTAGAGATTATAATGTTTATGGAGTTTATGAAGATGCTGGAATAAGTGCGAAAGATATGGAACATAGACCACAATTTAAAAAAATGCTTGAAGATGTTAAAAGTCATAATGTTAATATCATAGTTGCTTATAAACTAGATAGACTAACTAGAAGTGTTAGAGATTTAGAGGTACTAATAACTGAACTTGAAAAATACGAATGTAGTTTAGAATGTGCGATGGATGATATAAATACGAGTACAGCTAATGGAAGATTTTTTGTAAGAATGTTAACAGTTTTATCACAATTGGAAATTGAAAGAGTTTCAGAAAGAACTAAATTTGGAATGGTCGGAGCGATAAAAGATGGACATATTCCAGTAAGAAAAACACTAGGATTTATGAGAGATAATAAAAAATTAATTATCAATCCAGCTGAAAGTGAAATTGTTGAGAGGATATTTAATTTATATTTAAAAGGAAATAGTTATCAAAAGATTGCTAATATATTTAACGAAGAAAAAGTATTAAATAAAAAATGGTATGATACTACTATACAAAAAATACTTGCTAATCCACTTTATAAAGGAGATTTCATAAGTGGTGGTAGAAATGGAACTCCAGTTTTATATGAAAATGTTGTAGAGCCAATTATTAGTAAAAAGTTATGGGAAGATTGCCAAGAACAATCAAGAAAAAATACTCGTAATTATACTAGAAGAAATGATTATATTTTCTTTCAAAAGATTATATGTCCCCATTGTAAAAGAATAATGGCCTGTAAAGCACCCGGTGGAAGTAAAAAGAAATATATTTATTATCAATGTAACGATTGTAAGACCTATATTAGAGAAGACCAACTAATAGAGTTATTAATAGAACAAATAACGACTATTATTGAATACGATATGACTGTTAGACAGTTTTTTGCTCCATTACTTAAACACAAAGTAGAAAATACGAATGAATTATTATCTAAGGAAATAAACACTTTAAAAGATAAAATAACAAGATTAAAAGATGCTTACTTAAATAAAATAATTGATATGGAAGAATATAAACAAGATAAAGAATATTTAGAAACTAGAATTAAAAATATAGAATTAAAACAAAATGAAGAAAAAGAACTGGACCAGTATAATTTTACTTTTGAAGATATTATGTTAAAAAGAGATTTAGAAAGTATTAAATGCTTAATTAATCAACTATATCAAAGTAGTTTTGAAATCAAATGGAATGAACTTTCTATAAGTGAAAAACAAGATTTAATTATGAGTTATATTG
>CAYLGU010000018.1:0-11885 GCA_964383445.1 uncultured Candidatus Saccharibacteria bacterium
GAGTGGAGAAGCTGAGCGAAAGAAGAGTGGAGGCAAGGAGAGAGAGGGTGAAGAGGGCAGCTGAGATTGAGGCAGAGCGAGTAGGCGCAGAGAGAGTAGCTGGGGACGGAGAGCGCGTCATGTCTAAGCTGGAAGGAATTGGTGAAGCTGGGGCAGAGACGGCAGCTCTGCGCGTTGAAAGCTCAGATTGCTTACGTTTTGAGTTGGAAAATTTACTGCAAGCAGCAAATGAAAGCTTTTTCACTAGAAACACCTCCTTTAGAAAAACGATTGAACATAAGCTTATATTAAAGCGGGAGCGGGATGAAGTCAAGGGTTTTTTAAAAGGAAATGGCTAAAGTAGCTTTTCGCCCTTAATCGCAGGGAGATGACACTCCAAAAGCACGATAGAATCTGGCTGAGTGCGAGTGGCGAGATATTCGAGCAACGAAAGTTCGTCATTGAAGATTTTGTAAAAATCCGTGATTTGGGGGAAGGCTTTTTCGTTGAGCACCAAGACTTCCGATATCAAATCGCGGTTAATCTGGAGATCTGGGTCGATACGTTCGGCGATAAGGAACCTTGAAGGCGCGGAGATATTGTAGATAGTGCGCAAAGATAATTCCATATACAAAGTAGAGGTGTCTTCGCTATCGTCAATAATTATAGTGCCGCCATTGCCACGATAGACCGAGAGGCAGCCTTCGAGCGGGCGTAAGGACTCGATGGCGAAAATAAGTTTTTCATCAGGAACCTGGAAAAGGTGGGCAACCGCAGCCGCCATGACGACGGGGCGCAGATTATGTTCGCCTAGAACATGAATGTGGGCAGGCAAAACTTTTTCTTGGTTCATGATGATTTCGCCGCGATATCCCATAAGATCAAAGTCTGATTCGGCAAAGTAATAATTGGCCGGCAAATCGTCACCATAAGTAATGACGTTGGGATTAGTGAGAAACTTGGCGTAAGATTCGGGCAGATCGGCCTGGTTGACAAGGACGTAGCGAGAGCTATTAGCGAGGGTAAAGAATTTCTGTGCCGAAGCTTCATCTGTGGCGCTAGTGATAACGACAAAATCTGCATTGATGCCCTTGAAATCAGAGAGCGAATCATAACTCAAAATTACAATATCGGCATCCACTGCATTATTGACACCGACAGCGACCGTAAAGCTCTGGCCAAGACATGCGCCTAGGGCGTTTATTGCCGAACTGCGACCATAAGAACCTGCGACTACGATCAGCTTAGTGTCGGGATGGCGGCGCAGATAACGTTTGACGGCGCGTTTGGGGCTAGAAAAAAACATTTAGTTGACTCCTTGTTGGCTTATGGTTTTGTCTGGCATTATGCTTAAGATTATACCAGGTTGACGTCGAAACTGCCTAAAAAGTATTGTGCTTATGCTAGAAAAAAATAGTGAACTCGGCTTTTATGATTGCGGGTGGGGGCTAGACGTGGCGACTTTTGCGTCTGGCTTTTTCGATAAGGGCGCTGAGGCGATAGGCGGCTGGACGAAGAACTAAATCATGCGCGGGTAGGTAGGCAAGTTCCGACACCCCGAAGCCGCGCTTGAACTGGCTGACGCCATAAAAACGGTGCTTAGTATCGTCAGTTTTGGTAATACCCCAAAAGTTATAGCGACCAATGCCGCGCTCTCTGGCATCTCGCATGGCTTGCATATGAAGCAGAGGCGCACTAGACAATTTCGTACCTAATTCGGTGGACACGCCGTAGTGATAAGACGCCTCGTTGCCGTAAAAGATCATGAAGTTCTGCGCTAGGATTTCGCCGTCAAGTCGAGCCGTATAAAGCTTGACCGCGTCATATTTGGCGAAAGTCGCGAATTGTTTGGTCAAAAAATCTTCAGAGAAACTTACAAAGCTGTGGCGGCGGGCAGTCTCGAGTTGAATCTTGTAAAATTCAGCTAGATCTTTTGGGTCTACGCTGACATCAATTTCAACATTGTTCTTTGCGGCCTTGCGTAAAGCACGGCGTAGACGCTGCGAGGCATTTTTGAGAATTTCATCTTCGCTGAGATGTAGGTCTAGAACGCCGGCTAGCTCTACAGATAGATACATCGGCGCTGGCTTTGCGCCTAGCTCAGCAAACAGTTGACGGTTTTCATTTTCATCCGTGATTTGCGGGCGGACACGCACAAATACGCAGTTATTTTGCTGACCCTGCTTTTTGATGTCTTCAAATACAAATTCGACCAGCGAATGATCCGACCAGTCCATAATTGGTCCACCTGCAATAGCGAGATAGGTGCCTCTTTTTGCAGTCTCCACGGCGCCCTCATATGCGGCAATAATTTTTCCAGACTTTTCTACTATACGTCTAACTATGCTTTTGCCTCGATCCTGATGAAATTCTCCCCACGCCCACGCATGCAGGAAGTTTGCTTCTTGATGGCTAGTAACGAATTCGTCCCATAATTTTTGACTATCTGCGTCTTTGACTTGCACTATAATCTCCTTTTTTTCTTGCGAACGGATTCAATAATTTTTGTAATTTGGTATTTTGCAGGGTTGATGACTAAATCATGTGCCGGTAAATAGTCCACCTGCTCCCCACCAAAGCCGGTTTTAAAAGTCGTGACGCCGGCATATCGGTGCTTGGGCGAATTGGGCGGAGCAATACCGAATAAATTATACCTGGGGAAACCAGCCTGTTTTGCGTCCTGGATAATCTGCCATTGTAAAGCATAGGCGCCAGGCAAAGATCTACCTTCTGGGGTTGATGCGGCTTCATGATAAATCGCTTCGGGCTGCTGAAGAATTATGAGTCCGAGCGCTAAGGTTTTACCCTCTAAGGAGGCTTTGTAAATGCGGGCATTTTCGCCATAAGCTTCGTGTTGGGCTAAAAGTGAATTTAGCGACGGAGCAATAAAGCCTTGCCTTTGGGCGGTTTCAGATTGAGTCTTATGGAATTCTTCAAAAGCCTCGGTACTACTGCTCGACGTAACTTCAACTCCTAGTTTTTGGGCTCGACGTACTTCGTAGCGAGTTTGACGGCGCATGTCAGACATCAGTTCGTCCAAGCTTTTACTAAGGTCGAGCATGACCGTATGTTCGGCGTGAAGATGCATCGGCGACAACTGTAGTCCTAACTTACGAAAAAGCAAGCGGTTTGCCGCAGTATCGCTGATATTGGGGCGCATCCTCGCGAACACGCAATTATGCTCTTTAGCGATTTGGTGAAGTTTTTGCATGACGGCTTTGACTTGTTTTTGATTTCGCCAATCAATAATGGGTCCGCCAGGAATTTCCAAATATCGCCCCCGACGGGCTGGTTTGACGATAGCGATGCAGGTACCAACGAGTTTTTGCTCTTCGTAAAAACCGAGATATTCTACTTTGTCGTGGAGCTTTTCGTAAGCTTTACCCCAAGCAGACATTTGCAAGAAATTGGCTTCAGGATGCTCCTCCTGAACGAAGTTGTCTATGATTTGCGGAAACAGATTACGCTTTAGTTCCATATTTGTAGTCCTCTTTTTTGATAGTTTCTAGTATTGGACGGAGTTGCTTGGTGGGAAGCAGTGGCAAATTGAACATATGTTTTGAAATTCGCAGAGCGTTAGGGCAGGTTTTTGGGTCAAAACTGGATCGTGCAAAATAACGCTTTGGCGAAACCGGTACATCATACCATGGGTCGGCTAGATGGATACCCTTTGAGCTCAATTCCTGAATTAACTGGTCGCGATTATTGACTAGAATCGGAATACGCAAAATTGAAGATTTTTCGGACATCTTGAAGCGCCTAGCATATGCGCGGCGCAAGATTGCAGTATTTTTGAGCTTGTCGAATTGCATGCTGGCTAGTTTGGCTTGCCAATTTGGTAGCTTAATCCTAGTATCTACTGGCGCCGAAGCAGAGCGCTTAATCCAGCCCGTCTTAAAGCAGAAAGCAGCAATTGCTTTGCCGAGCTTGATTGAGTAAGTCGTGCGAATTAACCAAGCAAGCAAGGGGTAGAAACGGTCGCGCAGGCGACTACTGAGCGGTGAGCTTTTGTAAGTTTTTGTCATTTTAAGTGCGGAATTCGCTCGTCGCAAAATTAAAGCTCCGCCACTGGTCGTATCGAGAGATTTGTCCTTGCCAAAAGACAACGCGACAGCCGAGCCGATTGTGCCCACTTCCCTGCCGTCATCGTAATGCGACCCGGCACAGTGAGCAAGGTCTTCGATGATGACGATTTGGTGTTTTTTGGCAAGCCGTTCGATGGATTTAATGTCTGCCGACAAGCCGAGATGATTCTGAACGATAATCGCAGAGATATTTTTTTCTTTTGCAAGTGTTGCTTCGAGTTTTTTGATATCGAAATTAAAATTGCGGCTATTTATATCTACAAAAAGCGGCTCACAGCGAGCGGCTTTGACGGCTTGCTCTACCGCCTGGCAGGTTAGAGCGTTAATGATGACTTTGGTTTTAGGGCGAACTGACAGGCGCAGGGCCTCTGCGATAGCAGTTCGACCATTTATATATAGCTCCGCAGACTTTGCCGCATAGTGTTTGGTTAATTTTTTCTTGAACAATTCGGAGTCTCGCTTGCTGCCAAAAGCAAAGGTGTGCCGAGCGACATCTTGAAACTTAAAACGGGACGCAAAAGACAAGAAAATCATTTTTTAGACTTCCTTTCGGCATCGATTTGTTCATTTACCGCGTTATATTCTTTAAGGATTTGGTCCGCAAGCTCTTTTGGCGTCTTGAGATAAGGCGAGTGCCCCCATTGTTTTTTGATAGTCAGGTGAGAATTTCTTAGCCCTTGGTGAATTCTTTTTCCTTGGCGTAAGGGAGTAATTTGATCCTCTTCTCCCCAAATTATTCGCGCGGGGAGTTTACTATCTATTCTTAAGGCTTTGTCTGAATCAATAACATTTTGTAGAGTTTTTTTCATATTGTCTGGGGCTTTGGCATAATCTGATGCACCGATTATGCGATGAAAAAACTTGCGAACGAGTGGAATATTTTTGAAGGGGGCGAACATTTTGCTGAGAGTACGCATAAAGTTACGCTTGAAGGATTTTTCGTAAATCCCTGCCGAGTCAAGCAAGATGATGCCGCTTAATTTATTGGGGTATTTGTTGATGAGATTTAATAAGATTCGGCCGCCATTACTATGACCCAAGGCGATAGCTTTATCTGGCAAATTTTGCTCTGCCCAATCAACGTAGGCGGCGGTGGTCCAAACTTTTTTGGATGGAGAGGTGAGTCCCGGAACACGCAAAAGTTCGACCTCTAAACCTTTGTCTTTTAGATAACCCGCAACATTTTGCCAAGGTTCAATATTGTAGGTCCAGCCGTGAATAACAAAAAGCTTAGGCATTATTTTAGCCCCCAACGCGCACGACGGCGGCGATAAGCTTCGTTCTGTCTAGCCAGCAAGCTAATATCAGCGGGGTCGTCTAAGAGCTTTTCGATAATCCATTCTAGGTATTGGCTACCCTTAAATAATACTGTTTCGTTGCCTGAAAGATTTTTTTGTAAAAACTTCAGGGCATCTTGAGGCTTGCGAAAACGATCGACTTTGATTCCGCTTGCGCTTTCTTTTATGATCGGATAGGTATATTCATAGGTACGACGCCCCACGAGAACGACCCGCTCTGGCTTGGCGTCAATGATAAGTCTTGCCAGCTTTTCGTGCTCTACGTCTTCTAGCTTGCCCTGATCGATAATGTCGCCGATCACTAGCCATTTATTTTTGCTGCGTAGCTCTCGGAACATTTCTAGTACAGAAGACATACTGATGAGATGCGCGTTATAGCTGCTGTCAATTATTTTGACGCCATTTTTGCCATGCAGAAAATTGCTGCGTCCCGGCGGCATGATGTAATCAGCCAGATCGTAGTTTAGCGGTAGCCCTAGATAGTTCATCAATTCTTTTAGCATAACTAGCTGAATACTAATGTCTTTTGGCATGGGATGGCTGAACGAAAAAACTTTTTTGCCGAGAGTAAATTCGGCGCGTTCTGGAGTAACCCTATAGTCGCTAATTTCTGCCTTACTCAAAGCTTTAACGCGAGCTGATATGGAGTTAGTAGTAGTAGACATAAGCTTACTATCAGCGTCCGTCAAAACCAAAATTTGCGTATATTTAGGTAAGGTAGAGAACTCGTGCGCAATAGCTGCGTCAATATTTTGGAAATTGCCATTTTCGACTTCTTTCTCGTAGAAAACTGCGTGGGAGCGACCTAAGCTAACCCAAATAGTGACTTCTGGTTTCAACCATTTAGCAATGAATTCGGTTTCTTTGGGGCGTTCGCCGTCTATCTCTACGACATAAAATTGTTCGTGATGTGAAAAGGTAAAAGCTCTAAGCGGCGCCGCAATAAATAGATATAACCAGTAAAACTTGGAAGATGTAACCCCCTTCATGCCCAGAACATCGAAAGCGATACCAAAAGCGCTGTTGGCGTCATGCGAGTAGTGAGCCTTGGCGCCAAGCTGGACTTCTATCAAATTCAGCATGGTAGTTTTTCCAGCAGAGCCGGTGACAGCAATTATGCGCGGGTGCCACTTGCGTAAGGAGATGTTGGCAAAAAATTTGAAATATGACGCCACCACGAAATATAGCCGCTTTTTAAGTCTATAACTAATTGTCATGGCTCAATTATAGCTTTAAGCGTTATCTTTTGCTAGTGCCTCTAAAGTTTTTTCTATGCGTAGACGGTTTGCTATGTCGGCCTGAACGCGGGGCTCTTCAAGTTGCTTAAGGGCAGCTTCGTCTTTTTTGTAAACCTCTTTTAGTTCAGCAATTTTTGCCTGAACAAGTTCATCGTCAACGGAAATTTTTAGCTTTTTTGCCAACTCTTGCAAAATAATACTTGCCTTAACACGATCTTCAGCGGATTTTTTGGCGTCTTTCTCCCAGGCTTCTTCGGTCATTTTGATTTGCTCAAAGTACTTTTCCAGACTTAGCCCGTGGCTGCGAACATTGCGCTCCAAATCATCACGGATAGCACGCAACTGCTCTTTCACTAAACTCTCAGGCGCTTCAACTTTACTAATGCCGACTAATTCACGAATTAAAGCATCCTTGTGTTTTTCGCTAGCCTGCTGCTGCCCCTGAGCGAGGAGATTTTTCTTGATATCTTCTTTGAGCTCTTTGAGAGTAGTGAAGGCACCGGTCTTTTTGGCGAATTCGTCGTCAAACTTCGGCAAAGTAATTTCATTAACTTGCTTAAGTAGCACTTCGAAGACAGTCTTTGCGCCGGCGAGGTCTTTGTTGTGGTAATCTTTAGGGAAGCTTAATTCAAGCTCAAATTTGTCGCCAGATTCATGGCCGACGACACCGTCTTCAAAGCCAGGTATAAATTGGCCTGAGCCCAAGGTTAACTTGAAATCTTTGGCGCTGCCGCCGTCAAAAGCCTCGCCGTCTTTTTTGCCAACAAAGTCTATGACAACCTCATCGTTAAGCTTGGCTTTGCGTTTGACAACTTTTGGCTCGGCAAAACTTTGAGCGATACGCTCTAGGACATCCTTGATGTCTGCTTCTTTGACCTCTACTTTCTCAGCCTTGCTTTTAAGTTTTTTGTGGTCACCGAGCTTAACTTCTGGATAAATGTCTGATTTGATTTTGAACTCAACCATTTCGCCGGGGACATATTTTTCGACTTCAACATTTGGAAGAGACAGCGGCTGTATTTTTTCAGCTTCGAAAGCTTCCGGCAAAGAGCTGCGGATAGCAATGTCCAAGGTTTGGCTTGATAACTCGTTAGGGTCGACGTGTTTTTCGACGACATTAGCAGGGGCTTTGCCGGCACGAAAACCTGCCACTTTAAGATTTTTTGCAAGGGTAGCAAGCGCTTTAACGCGTGCTATTTCAAGATCGTTTTTGTCCAAAACGACAGAGATTTCGACCGAGGTCGCTGTTTTTTTAGATGTAGTTTTCATATTCTCTGTATTATATATGCAACAGAGAGTTTTGACAAACTTTAGCCTACTTGACTTTTCGCTATTTTTGTGCTATAATAGAGGTTTAGGTATTGACGCCTTGATTGTAACCGGTGCGGAGCTGCCTGACTACCGCGCGCGCAGTGGCGTCTTGTTTGATGCCGGGGTTAAGAATATTGTTGGGGTCAAAAACTTTCTTAATTTCTTTATAGAGCTCAATGACTTCTGGGCTAAGGTCAAGGTTGGCGTGGATTGCGCGGAGCCTACCTTCCGCTGAGGTGCCGGCCAGGTGACCGTTAGATTCGCGTACTATCGACGCATAGGCGCGCAGGAAGGATAAGATTTCTTGGCGCCCCATGACAGTCTCGAGACGCAAAAGAGGTCGAGCAGTGTAAGTTTCGGTCAAGACGGAACCATAGATGGGAATATTTATTCCCAGCTGATCTTCTAGTTCAGCTACAGCTACAAGAAAATTTTTCAACATGGATCTAGGGATAGATACGCCGTCTATGATAGGCAGACGTACTCCACGATCGGAGTTGTTCAGGAATACGGACAAAATTGAGTTTATTTCTGTAAAATATTGATAATTTTCGTCGTTTGAAACCACATGATTTATCTGCTCTGGAAGATTTTTACGGAGTTTTTTGATTTTTTGATTAAACTTACGCTTTTTGTTGTCGTCGAAAGCAACTATGATGAGTGTGCCGTTTTCTGGTAATTTTTTAAAGAGTCGCAATCTTTTGCCAGATTCGGCGGCAGAGGCAAAAATGCCCAGGTCATAAAGCATAGCGGAGCTAGGGTCGAGCTTGCCCGCCATGTCAATGAAATCCAAAGCGTCATCAAAATCTTCAAAAATAGCAGCAAAATATTGGGGCTCCGGTTCGACATATTCGCACTTTAGAATCAGTTCGGTAAGAACGCCCAGACTTCCCTGTGCGCCGTACATCAAGGGGAGAAGGTCAAAGGAACGCCCGTTTTTCACTTCCGGCAGCAAAGGATATCCCGCCCTGTTCTGCGAATTAACAGCAATTTGCTCTATGACGTCGGGATTATCAGAAATAATTGCATCAATTTTGCGATAAATTTCGCCTTCAAAATTTTTCATGCCTTTTTTCTTGCTAAGTTGACGGGGCCTTAATGCTCCAGTACGAGTAGTATCGCCGTTAGCGAGCACTATTTCTGCTTGGCTGATATACTTGACGATGGAGCCATGGCGATGTGCGCTGGGACTGCAATAATATTCGGAAATTAAGCTACCTATAGTTTTTCTTGGGTCAGCATCTACTGGTATCGTAAGCCCATGCAACGCCAAGGCAGAGTTAACCTCACCAAGAGTGGCTCCGGATTGTATTCTAAGCAAGCGCTGTTTGGCATCTATTTCTTGGATATGATTAATTTTTTCCATTGAAATGAGGATACCGGAACCGATGCTTGCGCCAGTATCGCTTAGTCCTGAACCCCTGACGGTAACCGGGAGATTGACATTTTTTGCTGCTAACTGTGACGAAAACCGCAAAAGCTTGCGTAGGTCCCTAACACTATGCGGGACGGCAACGATGCTAGGGCGAATCTTCAAGATTGACCTGTCCGTCGAGTAGGCGTCTAAAACATTGGCCGATTCATAAACGGCCCCTGTTATGTATTGATTGAGAAACTGTGATTTTTTACTCATTGCCACCCTGTATAAACTTACTGGCTTTAGTTTAGCATAAGCATTTGGCTTTGTACAACTGCATTTTTGCTATTCTGATATAATTATACACATGGCATCGTCACTTGATTTTGCAGAATACGTTATGGAACAGCTTAATGGTGCCGGAACTTTGAGATACCGTAAAATGTTCGGCGAATACTGTATTTATGTAAACGACAAGCCTATTGTTTTGGTTTGCGACGATCGCGTGTTTGTAAAAATTATCCCCGAGCTCGCAGATATTATGATAGGAGCCGAGCGAGGTTTTCCCTACGAAGGGGCGAAAGAACGTTATTTGCTCGATATTGATGATAGAGATTTAACGCTAGAAGTTATTCGGACGCTTGATAAAGTCACGCCAAAACCGAAAAAACGCCAACTTCGCGCGTAGTTGCTTGTTAGTTGTCTTTTCTTATGCTATAATTTTCCTGTTACTTTTTGTAGTAATGTTTTTTGCGCGAGTGGTGAAATTGGTATACACGTATGCCTTAGGAGCATATGCCTTCGGGCGTGCTGGTTCAAGTCCAGTCTCGCGCACCAGAATTACAGACTTCGGTCTGTTTTTTGTTGCTGACAAAAATTGCTAAAAATCTATGTACAAAAAATAAGCACTAGTATATTATTAGCTTATACTTTACTTGGGAGTTCTGTATGGACAAGGAGAAAGACAGCTCTAAAAAGCGGTGACGCGGTTTTTGGTGGCTATTTTTAATCGGGGCATTTGCTATAGTGGCAATTTTTTGCATTTTGCCAAAAAATAACGACAAAGCAATTTATGAAAATGCAGCTGAAGAGCGAGAATATTAGCATAAATGGATTTACGTGCGCGCGGAATCGCTGCTTACGCACATTTACAGAAAATTTTGACGGGGAGATATAGAAGTTATTGACGAGAGCGAAAATATAACGATTGTGCCTATTTTGATCAATAATATTGACAAATGCCGACCAGTGCCGGCAGTACACAAAGCGGCCACACTGGCGACGGCGTAGTAAAAATCACAAAGCTAAACTAGTTTTTGGTAGATTTTGATATTGGCACGAGCGTAGGTTCGATCAAAGAGTAAGGAAAGGTTTTCAAACTCTGGGACTGCAATATCTTTGGCGTGAGAGAGAACAAAATAGCCGTCAGTTTTCAGATAAATTAAAATGTCAGCGACTATATCGAACTGAGGGTTATCATAAGGCGGATCTGCAAAGACTAGATCAAAAGTTTCGGAAATCTGACTAAGGTTTTTGACGACACGACAATCGGCTTCCTGCCCTAAATTTGCGATATTTTGTCTGAGAACACGAAGAGCGACTGGTTCTTTTTCTAGAAAAGTAACCGTACTGGCACCGCGAGACAAGGCCTCAAGACCCAGAGCGCCGGTCCCCGCGAAGGCGTCCAGGACTTTAGCGTCTTTGACCACTGACATCAACGAGTTAAATATAGCGCTACGCTCTCTTTCGCCCATGGGGTGGGTAATATCACGATTGTCTGGGGCGAGAACTGGTTGATTTTTTAACTTACCCGCTATAATGCGCAGTTTTGACATATCTATTTCTTTCTGTTCGGCATTTTTTGTTTTTCTGGCAAACTGGATAGCCACGCCATAGTAATTGCGCGCACCACTTCCGGGACTAGTACCTGCTTCACGTCAAATGCGAGCTGAGTAGTCCAGCCATCTTTCAAGAAGCGTCCGTACATATCTAATTGGTTTACGCGTTCGAGTGATTTATAGAACTCTTTTTTGATATCAATTTTGCTAACATCAAGTTTGCCCTCTATCTTTGGGAGCAGCTCCTTTTGCTTTGATGCCGCCACGGCGTAAGCGATGCCGTATTCAAACGCAATATGCTTGGTCATAACGCCACCTGCGCCCCAGTAAATCCAGTTATTGCGCGTCGCCTCGAGTAGGTTGTGCCCGCGCATAATCCCCTTTATTTCTACGCCAAAAATTTTTTTATAGTCCATGTCGAGCATTAGCTCGTCTACTACCTCGCTGTACGGATAATGATGCGCAGGAGTGAGCCCGTCAGCAATAGCGTGCGCCATCCAAGCCGCCTCAAAAGAGGCTCGAACGCTATCATTTTTTATCAAGGCGGTGCGTAAATTATAGTGGTGATCTAAAATTATCTTGATGAGTTTTCCGTCGTCTCGATCTGGATAGATAAAGTGCAGAGGTTCATCTCTCCCTGGGGATTTGCGTTTTAGGCCATCTGGACCGCGGGCTCCTTCAAAATATAAAATTTCTTTAGCGTTCGGAAAGACGCTGCCTCGAGGGGCGTGTTTAGAAAAAAGATATCTAGCCGCGCGATCAAGCTTTTGGTGCGTACC
>CAYLGU010000018.1:11895-16131 GCA_964383445.1 uncultured Candidatus Saccharibacteria bacterium
TATTAATACACCGGAGTGCTTAGAGTTTTTTACGATACCAAGTGATGAATACATAATAATTTAATTGAGAATAGTGAGGCGCTGATATTTTTGCACTACATGCGCCAACTCAGGATATTTTAGCATATTTGGCTCTTTTGCAACAAATTTTTTTACATGTTGGCGGACGGAATAAATTAGTTTGGTATCGCTGATATTGGCAATCTTGAGATCCAAAATACCATGCTGTAATGAACCATATATTTCTCCCGGGCCACGCAATTTTAGATCTACTTCCGCTAGATAGAAGCCGTCAGTAGACCGCTCTATTTCTTTCATGCGTCGACTCGGTGCACTAGAGTCAGAATTGACTAGATAGCAAAAAGACTCCGCGCTGCCTCGCCCTACCCTACCGCGCAGCTGATGAAGCTGAGCTAAGCCATAGCGGTCAGCGTCAGTAATCACCATGACAGTAGCATTTGGGACATTAACGCCGACTTCTATGACGGTAGTACTGACTAGGATTTGAATTTTGTTGTCTAGGAATTCTTGCATCACACTTTCTTTTTCGGTGCTCTTCATTTTGCCATGAATTAGAGCTACTTTGAATTCAGGGAAACGCCTAACGAGATGCTTGTACTCTTTTTGCACAGAAGACAGTTCGGATTCGCCCTCTTCTATCATTTTACAAACGTAATAAGCTTGATGCCCTTTTTTTAGTTGCATCTGGACGGCTTCCCACATTTGGTCGAGCGAATTCGGCGACACGATGCGCGTACTGATAGCTTTGCGGCCAAGCGGCAGTTCGTCTAGAATAGAGATATCCAAATCCCCAAAAACCGTCAGCTGTAGGCTGCGCGGTATGGGCGTCGCTGTCATGGACAATAAATGAGGCAAAAAATGCGCTTTTTCAAGCAATTTTTGTCGCTGCTTGACGCCAAAGCGGTGCTGCTCGTCAATGATAGCTAGGCCTAAATGCTTAAATCCCGTATCATCCGTCAAAATAGCGTGCGTGCCGATAACCAAATCGATATCTCCATTCTCGATCTGTTTTTTAAGAGCAGTTTTTTGCTTTGTAGCCCCAACCAAAAGAGCCACCTTAAACCCCGCTTTATTAAATATCTCCGATATAGATTCGGCATGTTGAATAGCAAGAATTTCTGTAGGGGCCAAAATTGCCGCCTGGAAACCGGCCTGAGCAGCCATGAGTGAAGCTAGGGCGGCAACCAGAGTTTTGCCGCTACCGACATCGCCTTGCAGCAAACGATTCATGGGCTTTTCGTCATCCATATCTTGCATAATCTCCCATAGCGAACGCCGCTGGGCGTTAGTTAATTTAAAAGGAAGTGTTTTAATAGAATTCTTTAGGGTTTCTAGATTATAGGGGATTTTTTCACTAGAAAGCTTTGAGTATTCGTTTTTGTTCAATTCCCCAGCCAAGAGTAAGGCAAAGAGCTCTTCGAAAGCCAGGTACTCCTGCCCTATAGCTACATCTTTTTGGTTGTCTGGAAAGTGTAGTCGAAAAAGTGCATCAGCTCTACCCTTCTTTTCGGGCACGAGATCCGGGATATCGCTAAAGGAGGGCTTGAGCGTCTTGATAAACTTAGCGAAATCGGCAGACTTCAGCTTCCCTCTTGCAGGATAAATCGGCTGGTATTTGTTGTCTCCTGCATCATAGTCCTTAGCTAAAACTGCCGATGAATTCATGAGTTGATAACGACCGTAAGAAAATTCAAAATTACCAGAAAAATAATATTCTTGATTTTTATTTAGCTGCTTCACGCGATAAGGCTGATTAAACCAAACTGCACGCATGGAGCCGCTTTCATCCCTGAGTGAGGCTTCGACGATAGAGAGATTGCGGCGTTTGCGAGATATCTTGACGTCCTCAACTTTAGCTCTTACCGTTAATTTTCCGGGGCGGGCGTCTGAAATTCGAGCTGCCGCCGTAAACGACTCGTAATCCCGAGGTAGATGATAAAGCAAATCTCGTACGGTGTTTATACCTGAGGCGACAAGCGCTTCATAGGTTTTTGGGCCAATTCCCTTAACTTTATCTAAACGGGAACTCAGTTCCATGGCTAAAGCTCGTGCCTAGTAGGCACATTTTCGTTACGCCATTTCGCGATTTCAGCATGATGTCCGGATAATAAAACTTTTGGGACGCTTTGACCACGAAAGTTTTCAGGCCTGGTGTATTGAGGATATTCCAGGTTATCGCCGTCCGAAAAACTTTCTATTTCCGCAGAGCTCTCGCCACCTAAGACCCCTGGAATAAGCCTAGTTATCGAATCCACCAATATCATAGCTGGCAATTCGCCACCAGTTAAAACGAATCGGCCTAGAGAAATTTTATAATCAACTAGGGACAAAATCCGCTGATCATAGCCTTCATAATGCGGGCAGATGATAATATAGTGTTGCTCATTAGAGGCCAATTGTTGCACTAGCGCTTGCTTTAATATCTCGCCAACTGGCGTCATCAGAATTACTTTCGCTGCGGGATCTGCCGCTTTAATATTTTCAACTGCTGCAAAGATTGGCTCCGGCTTCATCAGCATCCCGTCGCCGCCGCCGTAAGGGGCGTCATCGACTTGTCGGCGCGGGCCAATACCAAATTCGCGCAAATCAACCAACTCAAACTCAACTAGTCCTTTTTCTTGGGCTTTCCAAAGCATTGAACTATTCAAAACTTTATCAAACATTTCCGGAAAAAGCGTAATTATACTAAATTTCATCTTTATTATTATACCATAAAAACAGGCAAGCCCCAAATAGAGCTTGCCTGAACTGCTGTGTTTGTTTTTACCTTAGAGGTCTTGAACTTCTTCTGCGCTCGGTTCTGTGACAGAGGCGAGCTCGACTTCGTCAATATCCGCTTCTTCTTCGGCAATTTCGAGCGGATTAACGCCTGTACCGACTGGAATCTTGCGACCGATGATGACGTTCTCCTTGAGACCCTTGAGATTATCGATGCGGCCATGAATAGCTGCACTAATAAGTACGCGGGTAGTATCCTGGAAGGATGCTGCCGACAAGAAGGAATCTGAGTAGATAGCGACTTTGGAAATACCCAACAATAACTGCGTGAAGGCAATCGGGGTCTTACCTTGAGCCTCAAGTTCGCCGTTAACTTCCGTTACTGCAGCACGACTGACGATGTCGCCAGCGACAAAGGGTCCGTCACCAGCATCATCAACCATTACTCGCGAGAACATCTGGCGAATAATAATTTCAAGGTGCTTGTCAGCAATTTCTTGACCTTGGGCGGCATAGATAGTCAGAATTTCGTTCATAATATAACGTTCTGTAGCTTCGATACCTTTGTACTTCATCAAATCTTGGAGATTGAGGGAGCCCTCTGAGATACGATCACCTAGCTCTACGCTGTCGCCAGCCTTAACGGTCAAAGCGTAATCTGCGGGGACTTCGACTTTAACAGGAGCAGAGGCTTCTGCTACGAGCACGATTTCGTTCTCGGTAAGCTGCGCGTTGCCATCGAACGGAGCTAAGATCGGTTCTACTCCCTTAGCTTTGCTTGCCAAGACGTCGCCAATTTTCACAGAAGCGCCGTCCTTGACCTTAGCTTTGCGATCGCCTAGGACAATATGCTCAACTTTGCCAGATTCCGGCGTGATTTGAACAATATTGTAGCGTCCGTCTTCCCAGACATTGACGATGCCGGATACGGTAGCGATGTAGGCTTGACCTTTTGGCGTACGAGCCTCAAGCAACTCTTCAACACGAGGAAGACCGCGAGAGATAGCACCAGAACCAGCAACACCAGAGGAGTGCTTGGTATCTAGAGTCAACTGCGTGCCCGGCTCACCAACTGATTGAGCAGCAATAACGCCGACTGGCTCATGCAAGGCGACGAGTTCACGCGTGGACATATCCATGCCGTAGGCTTTGAGCGGGATACCGCTCGTACACTCGGTAGTGAGGACGCTCTGTATTCTTACGCTTTCAATACTTTCGTCTGTGGCGATTTGCTCTGCAATATCACGAGTGATTAACTCATCGACCTGAAGGCCGTATTTCTCGATATTTTCAGCTGCGTAGCGACCAGCTATACGGTTAACGAAATCTATACCAGTTAGCTCAGACTCGTGCTTGTATAGTACGAAGCCTGGGTCTTTTGCGCCGTCTTCTACGGTAAAGACGTCTTGAGAAACGTCCACCAGGCGACGAGTTAGGTAACCGGAGTCCGCGGTACGAAGCGCGGTAGAAACCTGACCTTGGCGCGCACCACGAGTT
>CAYLGU010000019.1:0-1942 GCA_964383445.1 uncultured Candidatus Saccharibacteria bacterium
ATTAAAACAAAGGTGGGAAAATGAATAAAAAATTTCCAAAACAAAACGAAAACAAGAATAAAAAAGAAGCATTGTTTGAAACAATGGAAACAAAAAATGAAGTTTTGCGTTTTGAACCTGGTAATTATGATAAGATAGCGCTGTTTTCTTCTGGAGGTTTTTGGAGTGCAACGCAGAATAGTTGCCTATACATGCTAAATATCGTAAAGATAAAGACTAAAATGCATGTAACTTACGATAAATATATCCAACGGGAGCGGGTGTACATTTCTTGTCACTGTAGTCGATTGGCCAGTACGCAGGAGTTGTTGGATTATGCTGGCTGCAAATTGATTCGAGATGATGAGAAAATTAAAGTATATCTTTTGCCAGAGAAAGTAACGCCCGAGAAAGTACGAGAGTGGGCACATGATGAAGAGACGAGGCAGAAAAAATAGATGCTTATTTTTTGCCAGACAGTGGAGAGACGAAGGTTTATGGGCTGCTTAGAAATTTGGGACACGAGGTAGTACTTTTGGGCGAGAAGATGCGGCAGAGCGCGAGGGAATTAGTGGCAGGAAGATTGCTTACTAAGACTATGAGGATGTTTGAGCTATATGCTTTGATGAGCGAAAAAAAGACGGTAGCGGAAATAGCTGAACTTAAAAAACAAATGCTCATAGTGGTCCATGAGTTTTCTTTTTTGTCTACGCTGGCGCATGACTATGGATTGATCGAGGACAAGAGGATGTTGAGGATGGGTGTAATTTTGAAAGATCTTGCTAAGGAATTAGGTTTGGATAAAAAGAAAAATGAGAGAGAGTGATCCAGAGGTTGTAAAGTGGTTGCAGCCGCTGCTTTTGAAGGCGTATAACGATGCGAGGAGGAATAAAAGATATACGCTAGACGAGCAGAGGTTTGAGCGACATGCGGATATATACTTGGCGGAGCTTTTAGAAGAAATTGAAAGAAGAACATATTTGCCAAGTAGGAGTGTGGCTTTTATCGTGCGCAAGCCTGTGATCAGAGAGATTTTTGCTGCGCCATTTCGGGATAGGGTGATTCATCACCTGCTATTTAATTTGGTGAATAAGTGGTGGGATAGGAGATTTATTCATGATAGTTATAGTTGTCGAAAAGGGAAGGGAGTTTTATTTGCCGTAAATAGGCTCGACTATCATATTCGTGCGGAAAGCGAAAATTATAGTAAAGAAACTTACGTACTAAAACTTGATATTAGGGGGTATTTTATGAGTTTGCCGAGGGATAAATTGTTTGAGGCAATTGAGTGGGGCTTGGCGCGGCAGTTTGATAAGAATTCACGAGAATATCGGGCATGTCGTTTTTTATGGGATAAGATTATTTTTGACGATCCGACAGTTGGGGTGAGATTGCGTGGATCGAGGAGGGATTGGGAGGATTTGCCTAAGGCAAAAAGTTTGTTCCATGCAAAGCCTGGTTGCGGAATAGTAATTGGTAATCTCACTAGTCAGCTTTTATCTAATGTATATTTAGATTCGTTGGATAGATATGTAACGCAAGAATTGGGATTAAAACATTACGGTAGATATGTAGATGATTTTTATATGATTTCGCAAGATAAAGCTAAATTAGTGGAGTCGATAAGCAAAATTCGTGATTTTTTGGAAGTCAAAGGCTTGGTTTTGCACCCGAACAAGATATTTTTGCAAGAAATTTCACGCGGAGTGCCGTTTTTGGGTGCAGTGGTTTATCCGCATAGAATACAGGTTGGGCGAAGGGTAAGACATCAGATTTATTTGGCGGCGGCTAGGTATAGGAAGGCAGGAGAAAATGAGTTGCCAATGAGTTCAGATGAGGCAGTGAGCTTGGTGTCTTATTATGGCTTGACGAAATATTATGCGCATCAAAAAATGTGGAAGAAAATGTTTGAAGCTGATTTTTACAGATCTAGAGACTAAAACGAAAGACCCTAGAGCTACTG
>CAYLGU010000019.1:1952-15262 GCA_964383445.1 uncultured Candidatus Saccharibacteria bacterium
AAATCCGTTGTACTTGTTGTTGTTGTTCGCCGGGTTGACGTTGCCGGAATTGAAGTTCAAGTTGTAGGCGTTGTCGGCAGAGTTGACGGTAGAGGACCAATAGTTGGCGTTGCTACCCTGGTTGTTCAAGCCCGAGTTGTAGTTGCCAGAGAACACGCCCTGATCCAAAGGACTTCAATAAGTGAGTTTATGAGATGCGACTCACTGCTCTCTATCAGGCGTACCTGGTAGAGAATGATAGAACTAACTACGAGACGCAGTTAGTGCGCACCTGTTCTGTAAAAGGATTGCAAAGAGACAAAAACTCGGATTTGTCTGGTGAAGTTGCTACTTTAATATTGTAGTGGAAATACAAAGACTAAGGTGGCTAACTTTTTGCAATCAGCTTCTTGGAGTTTCCTCCACAACTATATTTTAGTATAAGTTATGAAAAAGAATAAGCTTTTTGATTGTATGATTTATGAAAAAATATCTCCCCAGCGGGGAGATATTTTAAGGGCCGAATAAAGAATTTAAGCTTCGTCTTTGGCGGCTTTTTTCTCAGCTTCTTTTTGGGCTTTTTGGACCTTGTTGCCGAGGGATTTTTTGAGAGCGGCGGCTTTTTCGGCACGAGCCTTAAAGCGATCGACGCGACCTTCGGTGTCGATGATCTTTTCTTCGCCGGTGAAGAAGGGATGAGAGGCGGAAGAAATCTGAGTTTTGATAAGTGGGTATTCGTTGCCGTCAGTCCACTTGATAGTCTCTTCGGACTGGGCAGTGGAGCGAGTCAAGAACGAAAAATTGGCTTGTTCATCTGCAAAGACAACAAAGCGATATTCTTTAGGGTGAATTGATTTTTTCATAACTAGTGACAGATTATACCAGAGAGCTAGAGAAAAGTAAACAAGAAATTTGAATTTTAGAATTGATGAAGTTTTTGGTCGAGATAATCTGTAGGTTCGGCAAGTTTTTGGACGCCATTTTCGAGACGGTAGTAATGGCGGAGGTAGAAAAGTAAAGTGATAAAAAAGAGGAGGGCGATAGCGCTAGATGCGTAAGTGAGGGCAGGGGTAGGGGCGAAGAGTATTATAGGGCTTTTGGGTGAATTTTTTGAGTTTTTTATGCTATGATAATAGGAAGTATGTTGGATATAAAATTTATTCGGGAAAATAAGGCTATTGTCGAACAGGCGGCCAAGAATAAAGGCTGTGATGTGGATGTGGCTGAGGTGCTGCGTTTGGATGACGAAAGAAAATCTTTGCAGCAAAAAATTGACGCTTTGCGTCAGGAACGTAATGAAATTGCGGACAAAATGAAACAGTTGCAGGGCAAGCCAGACACGGCGCTGATTGAGAGAGGGCGCGGTATCAAGGTAGACTTGGCAGAATACGAAAAAGCTGCGGATGAAGTAGAGCTAAAGTATCTGGCTGGGCTAAAATTGATTCCCAATGTGCCGCTTGAGGACGTGCCAGTGGGATTGTCTGAGGATGAAAACGTAGTGGAAGAAATTTGCGGTGAGCCGACAGAGTTGAGCTTTGATGCGAAAAACCATTATGAGATTGGTGAGGCTAGAGGTTGGATCGACAAAGAGCGAGCGGCGAAAGTTACAGGCGCGCGTTTTGCTTATATAAAAGGTGAATTGGCGCAGCTGCAGATGGCGATTGTGAATTTTGTAATGGATTCGCTGACTGATGAAGAGGTTTTGAAAGAAATTATCAAGAAAAATAAATTGGAAGTTTCGAGCAAGCCTTTTGTGCCAGTGTTGCCACCTTTGATGTTGAAGACTTCAATGTATGATGCAATGGATCGCCTAGAGCCGCGAGAGGATCGCTACAAGATTGAAGGCGAAGAATTGTGGCTACAGGGCAGCGCAGAGCATGTGTTAGGCAGCATGCATGCGGATGAGATTTTTGAAGAAAAAGAACTGCCGATTCGCTATCTAGGCTATGCGACATCTTTTCGCCAGGAAGCGGGGACTTATGGCAAGGATATGGAAGGGATTATCAGAATGCATCAGTTTGATAAACTCGAGATGGAAAGCTTTGCGACGGCAGATAAGAGTTTGGAAGAGCATTTACTGTTCGTGGGGATTCAGCGTTGGTTGGTGGAACAGCTGGAGTTGCCTTACCGAGTGATTAAAAAATGTACTTATGATATCGGCAAACCAAATGCGCGTGGGATTGATATAGAGGTATGGCTGCCGGGGCAGGGCAAGTATCGTGAGACGCATACAGCGGACTATATGACGGATTATCAGGCAAGGCGACTGAATACGCGGGTGCGCCGAGAAGGCGGTCTGGAATTGATTCATACAAATGACGCTACGGCCTTTGCGTTGGGGCGATGTATGATTGCGGTGATCGAGAATTACCAAAATGAAGATATGACGGTGAGAGTGCCAAAAGTTTTAAGAAAATATTTAGGTGAAAAGGAGATAATTTAATTATGATTGCAAATATTGAAGTTTCAGGTACTAACTATAAGGTTGAGGAGGCTTTTCAGAAATACGCCGCGAAGCGGATTGGGAAGCTTGACCGTTTTTTGCCAAGGCAAAACCGACAGGATGTGGTGGCGAAGATAGTAGTGACGCAGGTGAATATGGCGCATGGCAATCGTTACGAGATTTCGGCAAGTTTGGATGTGCCAGGCGGCCGCGTAATTACGGCTAAAGACGAGTGCAGTAATGTATTCGCAGGAATTGATATTTTGGAGGCGAAACTTTTGGGTCAGGTGAAAAAATTTAAGGCCGAAAAGATAAATTACAATAAGCGCGGAATCCTGAAAAAACTACTCAAAAAATAGGGGCTATGTTAGACTGGATAGATAAATAAAGAGAGGTTAAATTAAAGGGGGCATTGGTGGAGAAAGGGTCAGCAAGGACTGGTAAAAAGATGAGTGAGGACAAGAAATCCAAAAAGGCAGTGAAGGCAAAGAAGCTGAAGGGGCCGAGTAATAAGCTAGAAGATAAGACAAAATTAACCAAGATTTTGCAGAAGATTTTTGGTGATTCTCAGAAAAAAGAATTGGGCCAACTGAGAAAAAGAGTCGAAGCGATAAATCGTTTGAGTGCGAAATACGAAAAATTGACGAAGAAAGAGCTGACGGAACAGACGGAGCTGTTGAAGAAAAAACTTGAAAGAGCTTTGAAGCGTGAAGAAAAGACGGTTGCAGCTAAAGTAAAAGGCAAGAAAAAGCTTGCGAAAAAGAAGAACGCAAAAGAAAAGCAAGATAATTTGCAAAAAGCTTTGGATGCGATTTTGCCGGATGCTTTTGCTTTGGTGCGTGAAGCTTCTAATCGGGTATTAAAGATGCGTCATTTTGACGTGCAGCTGATTGGTGGAATTGTCTTACATGAGGGGAAGGTTGCCGAGATGAAGACTGGTGAAGGTAAGACTTTGGTGGCAACGCTGCCAGTTTATTTGAACGCTTTGGCGGGCAAGGGCGTGCATGTTGTGACGGTAAATGATTATTTGGCAAGACGTGATGCGGGTTGGATGGGGCAACTTTATCATTTTTTGGGCTTGTCGGTTGGAGTGATTATAAACGACGCTTCTTTTGTATACGATCCGAGTTTTACTAATGAAGATACAGAAGATGAACATATCAAGCATTTGAAGCCGGCAACGCGCAAGGAAGCTTATCTTTGCGATGTGACTTATGGTACGAATAATGAGTTTGGGTTTGATTATTTGCGCGACAACATGGTGAAGGAGGTGGAATATCTACGTCAACGCGAGCTGAATTTTGCGATTGTGGATGAGGTGGACTCGATTTTGATTGACGAGGCGAGGACGCCTTTGATTATTAGCGCGCCAGCGGGCGAAAATCCAGAGAGCTACTATCAGTTTGCGAAGGTTGCAGACAAATTAGGTGAAAAAGATTATGTTTTGGACGAAAAACGCCGTACTGTATCATTGACCGATGAAGGCGTAGAGAAGGTGCAGAAATTGCTAGGCGTAGCGGTTTTGTACTCGGTAGAAAATACGCGAATTGTTTACCATATGGAGCAGGCACTGAGGGCGCAAATCTTATTCAAACGGGATAAAGATTACGTGGTGACAAACAGTGGCGAAGTGATTATCGTAGATGAGCATACGGGGCGTTTGATGCACGGACGACGCTACAATGAGGGCTTGCATCAGGCGATTGAGGCGAAAGAAGGCGTGGCGGTAAAAGAAGAAAGCATGACGCTAGCGACCATTTCTTTCCAGAACTTCTTTAGGCTTTACAATAAGCTATCTGGTATGACCGGTACGGCATTTACGGAGGCGGAAGAATTCCAGCAGATTTATGCTTTGGATGTAGTGCAGATTCCGCCGAACCGAGAAATTAAGCGCGTTGACCATGATGATTTGATTTTTAGAACTGAGGCGGCGAAATTGAAGGCAATTGCTCGTGAAATTAAGAAATATCATGACAAGGGACAACCGGTGCTCGTAGGTTCGGCAAGTATTGTCAAAAACGAAACGATTGCGAAGTACTTGGAGGGGGAGGGAATTAAATACGAGATTTTGAACGCTAAAAATAATGAACGCGAGGCAGCGATTATCGCCAAAGCTGGCGAAAAGGGCGCAGTGACTTTGGCGACAAATATGGCTGGTCGTGGTACTGACATTAAATTAGCTAAAGGCGTAGTCGAAAAAGGCGGTTTGGTCGTGATTGGCTCCGAGCGTCATGATTCTAGGCGCGTTGACAACCAGTTGCGTGGTCGTGGCGGACGTCAGGGCGATCCTGGCACGACTCAATTTTTCGTATCTTGCGAAGACGATTTGATGCGGATTTTCCAGGGCGAGAGAATTGCACTTTTGATGCAAAGGATGGGAGTCGAAGAGGACGCTCCGATTCAAAATAAAACCGTATCCAAGACTCTAGAGCAGGCGCAAAAACGCGTGGAAGGATTTAACTTTGATTCGCGCAAAAATGTCGTGCAGTACGATAACGTCATCAATAGGCATCGTCGAGTAGTCTATATGATGCGTCGCAAAATTTTGGAAGGTGATAATATTCGTCCGGAGATTGGACGCTTGATGCGCGAGTCAGTGAATGATTTGACAGTGTTTTCTAGCCGAGTAAATAAGGGTTTTGAAAAGAATTTCAAGCGACTATTTAATTTGGATGACGACTTGATTGAGTCGATTGGTGTGATGCGCAAAGACGTGGATCGCAAGAAGATTGCATTGGCAGCGGTAGAAGAGCTATATACTGCGAAAGAGGCACAGTTTGGCGATGAAATCATGCGCAAAGTTGAACGTGAAATTTATTTGCAGGTACTAGATACGCTCTGGATGCAGCATTTGGAAAATATGCAACACTTACGCGAGGGAATCCATTGGCGTAGTGTTGGGCAGAAAGACCCGCTAGTAGAATATCGTAGCGAATCGCAAAAATTGTTTGACGGCTTGCAGAGGGCTTTGCGTGAAGAGGTACTGAAGCTGATTTTGAGCTTGAGGCAACAAGAATTGGCAGAAGTGAGTGACGATAATTATGATACGGAATTGACGAAGCTGGCAGAACAGGCGACCGAGAAGGGCGTGAACGAGGTGAGCTCAGGCAAAAAACATAGCGACAGTGAGTTTAAGAAAACTGGAGCGGAATCCGGCAAGGCAAAGAAGTCTAGCAAAAGCACAAAATCTAAAACGCAGGCGAAAAAACAGAAGAAAAAAGCTCGCCAAAACAAGAAAAAAGGAAGAAAATAGTAAAAATGTTGCTTTAGCCCGCTTCTGAAAGGGAGGGGGTTAAAGTTTGGTTGTCGAAAATATGAAACACACGATAGAGGAAATAAAACTAGAAAATGGGGCGAAGGGGCTTTTGATTGATGTCCCAGAGGCTAACGTGATGAGTTATCGCTTTTGTTTTAAGGCGGGGAATAAATTTGTCAAACGGCCGGAGATTTATGAAGTAGCGCATTTGATGGAACATATGGCTTTTGGCGCAAATGCAAAATTTCATGAAGCGCAAAAATACGAGGCGGAGTTTACAAAAAATGGAGCCTATCATAACGCTTGGACGAGCGATACTTTGATTTGCTATGAGGCGGAGTGTGCGGATTTTGAGTGGGATAGAATTTTGGATTTGCAAGAGCTAACGATTGTAAAGCCGAGATTTAATGAAGAAGAGATGAAGGCCGAGAAGGGTAATGTGCGCGCTGAGTTGACGGGTTATCAAAATGATTACGCTCGGTTGATTTGGCCGAAATTGCAGCAGGAATTGGGTGAGAAAGTGTTGACTTATGCCGAGAGGATAAAGACTATCAACAATATTGAGCTAAAGGATATTCGGGAGCATCACCGTAGGACGCATGTGGCAGAAAATATGCTCTTTATCGTGGCGGGGAATTTGAAAAAACGAAAACGTAAAATGATCAAGATGCTGAATGACTGGGAGCTGAAAAAAGGAGATATTTTGGAGGCGCCAGTTGATGAAAATATTGGCACGGCGCCGGTATTGATACGCAGGAAGGATGCAAGCAATTTGTCCTTTGGGTTTTCGTTTATGTTGAAACGAAGGTTGGAGCCGCAGGAGCAATATGCAATGGGCTGTTTGAACCATATTTTGAACGGAACGATGAGCAGTAAAATCTTTGGGCAGGCAAGAAAGAGGGGTTTGGTCTATGGTATGGGGAGCGGGATGGCTTATGATGCTTGGTCAAGCAGTTGGGATTTTGATGGTGAGGTAAACGCTGAAAATGCCGAGGAACTATGTGATTTAATTGCAGTGGAATTGGCGCGTGTGGTGAACGGGGATTTGTCGGCGGAAGATATTGAGGCGGGGCGTTGCTATGCTTTGGGGCGACATTTGATGTTGGCACAGACAACAGAGCAGATCAGTGATTATTATGCCAGGGAGTATTTTTCGGTGGGGAGTTACGAAGATATGGAAAAGGCCCCAGATATGATAAAGGGGATTACGAAGAGTACGATTGTGTTATTGGTGCGAGAATTTATGGAATCAAATATTTCTGGCATGGCAGCAGTAGGGAATATTGAAAAAGCAATCGTAAACGAATTGTGGACGAGAATTATTAGCTCGATTTAGGCGGGAAGCTTGATTTCTGGGTAGTGCTCGCGAATATGATTGGCGTAGCCGTTGTCGATATCTTGCCAGACTTGGCGCATTTTTTGGACGCGCGAGCGGTTGAGGTGGCCGTTGTTGAGCTCTTTGTAGGAAGAGAGGAAATTAGCTGCGAATTCTGGTGGTACAGGGCGAGAGATGATGCGACTTAGGTCCATATTGGGGTTGCCGGTGCCAGCAAAACAAAAATCGATGACGCCTACGACCTGGTCGTTTTCGTCGACGATGATGTTGCCGAGGTTGAGATCGCCATGCACGAAGGTTTTATGGCTTTCGCTGCTTTTGATAAAACGATGGGTTTCGCCTAGATGTTCGGAATAGTGAAGCTGATCGAGTTCTTTAAGAAAGGCGCTTAGAGGGTATTTTACTTCGTCGGGGGCATTATTGATGTCTATGGAGTGGAGTTCTTTGAGAAATTTGGCGACTTGGTAAGCAGTACCGCAAAGAGCGGTGTGCGAAAGATGATAGACGCGGTCGCCTAGAGAGTAGCCATGGATTTTTTTGTGAACGGAAAAGGGGCATTTTTGGTAATAGTGCAATTGCATGGAGGGCGTATAGAAACTAGTTTTGCCTTCAATGAAATTGCAGTAGGTGGCGTCTTTGACGATCATTTTTGACCAGAATGGGTTACGCGGGAAGCGAAAGAAAAAATCACCTTGATCGGTGCTTGCTTCGATAACGATGTTGGTCCAACCAGATACGATATGGTTGGTTTTTTGAACAGTCATCCCCTTGAGAGTGTCTTTGATGATGCTCTCCAGGGGATCTTTAGTGGTGAAAAATGTCTTCATAATATATACTGATAATAGCATGAATAGTAATACGAAAATAGTTGCTTTTGTTGGTATGAGTGGTAGTGGGAAATCTACTGCGATTGAAGCATTGGCAGATAAAAATATACCTAAAATTTATTTTGGGGGGATGATTTTGCGTGCAATGGAAGAGGCGGGAATTGAGCGAACTGCAGATAGTGAGCGAGAATTCCGCGAGCGGATTCGCGAAAAAGAAGGAAAAGATTTTGTGGTTCGCCGGGTAGTGAAAGACGCTAAGAGTTTGATCGAGGCGGGGCAAAAACGCATAGTTTTGGACGGCCTGTATAGTTGGACCGAGTATAAGATTTTGAAGAAAGAATTTCCAACAGAAATGACAGTAGTGGCGGTAGTTTTGCCAAAAAAATTACGACACAAGCGCGTAGGCGAACGAAAAGAGCGACCGTTTAATACGAGAGAGATTAATGAGCGCGACTGGAGTGAAATTGAGAATCTGGAGAAGGGTGGGCCGATTGCAAATGCGGATTATTTCATCGACAACTCGGGAACTATGGAAGAGCTTCATGACAGAGTGAAGGTGACGTTAAGAGAAATTGAGTTTTTGGAATGAAGAAAAAATTAGTAATCATTGACGGTAAAAGCGTATTTTATCGAGGTTACTATGCGATGCGAAATTTGAGTTTGCCAGACGGTACGCCGATGGGCGGTGTGTATGGTTTTGCGGCAATGTTGCTAGAAATTGTGAAAGATTTGTCGCCGGATTATGCGGTGGTAGCCTGGGACAAGGCAAAAACAAATATCAGAAAGCGGAGGGAGATTTACGATAAATACAAAGCGAATCGAGAGGCGGCGCCGGACGATTTTTATGCGCAGATTCCGTATTTAATGGAATTGCTAGATGCATTTGGCGTGCCGCTCTATGAGTGTGATGATTATGAGGCGGATGATATTATCGGGACTTTGGCCCGCAAGGCGGCAGCAGAAGGCATGGAGGTAGATCTGGTGTCTGGGGATTTGGATATGTTGCAAATTGTGGATGAGAATATTCAGATGTATCAGATGAAGAGGGGTTTTTCGGATGTTGAGCGTTTTGATATTGCGGCAGTGGAGGCGAAATATGGCCTGAAGAAAGACCAGTTCTTGGATTTGAAGGCGTTGAAGGGGGACGCATCGGATAATATCCCTGGCGTACCGGGGATTGGCGAGAAGGGGGCGGCGAAGCTGTTGAACGCGTGGGGGACTTTAGAAAATATCTACGCGAATGTAGATAAAATTAGCGGGGCAATTGGCAAAAAATTAGTTGAAGGCAAAGATTTGGCGTTTATGAGCAAGAAGTTGTCAGCAATTATGTTTGACGCACCGGTCGAACTGGACTTAGCGGCAAGTGGCATTAAAGATGTGGACGATAAAAAAGTGCTAAGTACATTAGAGAGATTTGAGTTTAGAAGCTTGATGGGCAAATATAGAAAAATACGAGCCGGATTTTTGAAAACGACAGAAGTTGACGAAGAGGAGCCGGGCAGTGCCGCTTTGGACAGGGCTGATACTAAGGCTTTGCCGGATGATTTGCTGATTGCGAGAGACGTGAAGCAGAAAATGCATGCAGATAGAGAGTTTGCGCAGAAAATATTGGGAGGGGAAGAGTTTTGGGATTTGGGTCAGGTGGCGTTTTTGTTAGACCCACTAAAAAGAAATACAGAGGATGCGCAACTGGGCTTGGATTTTGATGACGCGGAAAGCTTGGCGAAAGATTACTGGGGGCAGCAAGACGAGTTGGCGGCGCGTCCGAAGCTAAAAGAGGTGATTTTTGAGCTGGATTTTCCGTTGGTGCCAATACTTTATAAAATGGAAAATCTGGGCATTAAAATAAATAGGTCTAAATTTGAGAAATTAGATTCATTGTTTGCGAAAGAGATTGCGGAGGTTGAACAAAAGATTTATACAATGGCGGGGAGGGAATTTAATATCAATTCGCCGATGCAGCTTTCAGAAGTACTGTATCAAGAACTGGCATTGCCAACGAAAGGGATAAAAAAGAAGCAGAAATTTTATTCTACTGGTCAGAGTGAACTAGATAAATTGCGTGGGCTACACCCGATAATTGAAGAAATCGAAAGAATTAGGGAAATTACGAAGCTTTTGACGACTTATGTGCGTCCTTTGCCAAGTTTGGCGGACGAAAATGGGCGCGTACACACGACCTATACGCAAAACGTGACGGCGACCGGCAGGCTGTCTTCGGTGAATCCGAATTTGCAGAATATCCCGGTGCGAAAAGAGGAAGGGCGTTGGATTCGAGAGGGCTTTGTGGCGGATGAAGGTAAGGTTTTTGTATCAGCAGACTACGCGCAGTTTGAGCTACGTTTGGCGGCGGCTTTAGCAGGTGATGAAGAGTTGGTAAGAGACTTTAACAAAGGCTTGGATGTGCATACGAAGACTGCGAGTGACGTATTCAAGGTGCCGATGGAAGAGGTAACGAGTGCGCAGAGAAGGGCGGCAAAGGTGATAAACTTTGGCGTACTGTACGGGATGTCGGCGCGGGGCTTGTCTTTGGCGGCAGATATGTCGATGTTGGAGGCAAAGGAATTTATTGAGAAATATTTTGAAGTGAGGAAGCCGATACGGGCATACCTAGATAAGACTTTGGCGGAGGCGAGAAATTTGGGCTATGTGGAAACGATTTTTGGACGTAGGAGGCCAACCCCGGATATTAAAAGTCCAAATTTTGCGGTGAGAAATGCGGCGGAAAGGGCGGCGGCGAATATGCCGATTCAGGGAACTGAGGCGGACTTGATGAAAAAAGCAATGATTCGAATAGATAAGGTGTTGCCAAGCGGGGCGAATTTAGTGTTGCAGGTCCATGATTCTTTGGTAGTTGAGTGTGATGAGCGAGATAAAGAAGAGATTGCGAAAATTTTGCAGGAAAATATGGAAGGAATTTGTCCGGAAATTAGCGTGAAGCTAGCGGTAGACGTGACGGTAGGGCGAAATTGGGGCGAACTATAAAAATACCCTGCGCGGTATAAAAGCGCAGGGTGGAGGTTGGAGGGCGTGGATGCGTCGTTAGATGTAGCAGTTCGGGCAATTTGCGAGCGAGAGGGGTGGCGGCGTAGTCGAATTATAGCTTAGGTGTTGGCAAAGCCATTCGTTTTCTCGAATCTTGCGATTGTGTCGTGCCTTTTTGTCATCGAAGGGTAAAATAGTTATAGCATATTTTGGCCAAATGTGGTATAATGAGAGGGTAAATATATTAACGAAACAGCCGAAAGGCAAAGGAGAAGGCAAATGCCTGTAAAAGTAGATATCAAAGCATTATTAGAAGCGGGTGTGCATTTTGGGCACAAAACGAGTCGTTGGCACCCAAAAATGGCGCCATACATTCACAGCAAACGTCAAGAAGCGCACATTATTAATCTTGAAAAAACCGTAGAGGCTCTCGAAAAAGCTCTGCCGGAATTGACAAAGGTTGTGGCGGGCGGAAAAAAGATTTTGTTTGTTGGTACCAAGAAGCAAATGCGCGAAACCGTAAAAGAAGCGGCAGAATCTGTAGATATGCCCTATGTGACAGAGCGATGGGTTGGCGGGACTTTGACGAATGTGGACACGATTTCCAAGCAAATTCGTAAATTGAAAGATTTGGAGCGCAAAATGGAAAGTGGTGAGCTGAATAATCGTTATTCCAAGTTGGAAGTGCAGCGTTATCAAGAAGAAATTGATGCTTTGAATTTGCGTTATGGCGGGATCAAAGAAATGAACGAACAGCCCGCTTTGGTTGTAGTGATGGATACCTTGCAGGACAAGAACGCTATCAAGGAAGCAAAAACTTTGAAGATTCCAGTAGTGGCATTGGTTGACACAAATAGCGATCCGAGTGAAATTGATTTTCCGGTTCCAGCGAACGACGACGCGATCAAGGGCGTGAGCTTGATTTTGAATTATTTCATTGAAGCAATAAAGGAGGGTAAAAAATAAAATGGCAGAAATTTCAATTGCTGACATTAAAAAACTAAATGACTTGAGCGGCGCAGGCTTGACCGATGCCAAGAAAGCTCTGGTTGAAGCTAATGGTGACTTTGATAAGGCACTTGAGGCAATGCGTAAAAAGGGTCTAACAAAGGCTGAAAAGAAGGCTGATCGCGAAGCACTTGAGGGTGTGATTGATAGCTACGTTCACGGTGGTAGGATTGGTGCGATTGTTGAGTTGAACTGCGAAACTTCTTTTGTGGCAAAAACCGATGAATTTAAGAAAATCGCACATGATATTGCGATGCAAGTTGCTAGTATGAACCCAATGTATGTTTCAGAGGAAGAAATTCCAGCCGAGGATAAAGAAAAGGTACGTAAAGAAGCGGCAGAAGAATTAAAAGATGACAAAAAACCTGCTGAAATCAAAGAAAAAATCATTGACGGCAAGGTAAAAAAGCATTTTGAAAGCAAGATTTTGCTAGCGCAGCCATATATCTTGGACGACAGCATGACGGTTGAGCAGTATATCAAAGAATCGATTGCGAAAATTGGTGAGAATATCAGTATCAAGCAGTTTAAGCGAATTGAACTTGGCGTAACTGAGTAGAGTCTTAGAAAACGACTTCAGGCAAATTCCCCTCTCTTGGAGGGGGATTTTTGATGAGGAGAAGTTAGCCTTTATGATATAATGGAGAAATGAAAGAAGAGATTTTGCCGGTCCATTTAGGATTTATCGTAGACGGGAATAGAAGGTGGGCGAAGGAACGGGGATTGCCGACGCTTGATGGGCACAAATTGGGCCTGGATAAGGTCGAAGAGGTGGCGAAGGAATGCTTTGAGCGTGGTGTGAAATATACGTCATTTTACTTGTTTTCTACCGAGAACTGGAATAGGTCGAAGGAAGAGGTGGGATATTTAATGAATTTAGCCAAAACTATGGTAATGGGTCTGGCTAAAAAAATGGCGAAAAATAACATTAAATTGGTCGTACTTGGGAGTAAAGAGCGAGTAGACAAGGCTTTGTTGGAGTCGTTTGCTAAGGCTGAGGATATGACAAAAGACGGCGAAAAAGGCGTAATGGGGGTTTGCTTTAATTATGGGGGTAGGAAAGAAATTGTAGATGCAGCGAATAGTATAGAGGGAGAATTGACGGAGGAAAAAATTACGGCAGCTTTGTATGGACCTGAGATTCCGGACTGCGATATGGTGGTTAGGACTTCTGGAGAACAGAGGATTAGTGGGTTTATGTTGTGGCGAGCAGCTTATGCGGAATTTTTGTTCCTGAGCAAATATTGGCCAGATATGGACAAAGAGGATGTGGCCGGGGTGCTGGCGGAGTTTGCGCATCGTAGCAGGAGATTTGGAAAATAATATGAAAAAGGTGGTTCTATGAGTGTCGTTTTGGGGATTTTGATTGGGTTTTTGGTGTTGACTTTGTTGGTAGTTGCTCATGAGTATGGGCATTTTTTAATGGCGCGACGCAGTGGCGTAGAAGTAGAAGAATTTGGTATAGGTTTTCCGCCG
>CAYLGU010000020.1:0-10360 GCA_964383445.1 uncultured Candidatus Saccharibacteria bacterium
CGCGAGCGATTGCTTGGCAAAAAAAAGACGGCAAGTGGTGCAAAGTAAAGCGTGAGGATTGGGGCAAAGAGCCTAAAAAGCAAGGCTTGGTGATTTCTTTGAACTGGCTACCAATTGGGGGATTTTGTAAGATGAAAGATGAAAGCGATGCTGCGACGACGAAGGGGTCCTTTGGGAAGGCGAGTTTTTGGGGGAAAACGAAGATTTTATTTGGTGGGGTAGTTGCAAACTGGCTATTGGCGATCGTAGTGCTGACAATTTTGGCTTGGACAGGGATGCCGCATTTTTTGGAAGGGCAATTTGTTCTAGAAAATGACAAGCAAGTCAGCCCGGCGGTCGTGAAAATAGCCGAAGTTTTGGAAGATTCTCCGGCACAGAAGGCTGGTTTGCAAGGTGGGGACGAGATTAAGCGTTTAGTGGCTGGAGATAAAAGTATCGAAGTGGTGGAAAGTGCGGATTTGTTTGGTTTTAACGAAGAAAATGTTGGGAAAGAAGTGAGCGTGGGATATGTGCGCGGCGGAGAAGAGCAGACTGCTTTAATGACTTTGAATACGGAAGAAGCGGAATATTTGATGGGGGCGAGTATTGTGCAAGAGTCGTTGCCTTTGTATCGCTCGACTTGGTCGGCGCCGATCGTTGGAGTTGGGATGACTTTGCAGTTGACCGGTGAAACTTTTAGGGGTTTAGGTGAGATGCTGTGGAATTTGTTGTCTGGCGTAGCAATGCAAGTGAATTTGAATTCGGACATCCGTGCGGAGGGTGCGAGTCATATTGAAAAGGCAGGAGAATCCGTGAGTGGGCCGGTAGGAATTATTGGTGTGCTGTTTCCAGCTTTTGCGCAATCTGGTCTGACAAATCTGATGTTTTTGGCGGCTTTGATTTCGGTTTCGTTGGCGTGTATGAATGTTTTGCCGATACCGGCGCTAGACGGCGGGCGTTGGCTTTTGATTTTGATTTACAAAATTCGCAAGAAAAAATTAACAACAGAGATAGAAGAAAAGATTGTAGGGCGAGCTTTTATGGTGCTGATTGCGTTGATAGTATTGATAACAGTCGTAGATATTATGAGGATTTTTTAGGGGATGAGGAAGAAGATAGACAAGAAAAAGATTTGGAAAAACGTGAAGTGGGCTTTTGCTTTGTCTTTTCTGATTATTGCGAGTTTAATCTTGTGCCAGTTCGTAGTAAGCTATGCAATGCTATTTATTTTGGGGGCAGAGAAATTGCAGCAGCCGGTGTGGACGACAGTTTACTCGGCGCTCGTGTATGTTTTGTGCACAATTATAGTATTGGTGGTTTCTAGAAAAATATTGAAGCAAAAGGATACGCGAGAGAGTTTGGGGCTGTCTGAGCTGCCGACTTGGTTGGATATAGGTTTGGTCCCGGCGGGCTTTATTGCTTATTATGTGATTGCTCTAGCAGTGATGATGCTAGCGATGTTGCTTTTACCGAACATTGATTGGCAGCAGGCGCAGGAAGTGGGGTATAGTAATTTGGCAAATTATGCGGATAAACTTTTGGCTTTTGTAGCTTTAGTTTTGATCGCGCCGATTGCAGAAGAATTGATTTTCAGAGGCTGGTTTTATGCGAAACTGCGCAGTAGATTTTCGGCGCTTTGGAGTATTTTGGTGAACTCTTTGGTTTTTGCGGCTTTGCATTTGGGTTTTGATTTTGGCGCTTTGCAGTGGAATGTAGCAATAAACATTTTTTGCATGAGCGTAGTTTTGTGTTTATTGCGAGAGATTCGTGGGACGATTTGGAGCGGGATGATTTTGCATATTTTGAAAAATGGCGTAGCTTATTATCTTTTGTTTGTGGGCGGTATGGCTTTTTTGGGTGCTTAGATTTTTAATTGAGGTATAATAGAGATATTATGCCGGAGTTGCCAGAAATAGAAACAATAAGACGGGGTTTGGACGATTTTTTGTTTCGGAGAAAAAAGCTGCGCCTCGCCCGCGTAGTAGTTTTGAGTGACAAGAGCTTCGTGGGGGATGTTGGCGACGTAGAAGGCAGAGCTTTGGAAGAGATTAGCCGACGTGGTAAGGCGTTAATCATGCATTTTGAAAGTGGGGTGAATTTGTTGATTCATTTGAGGATGACAGGACAGCTGATCTATGTGGGGGAGGAACGTTTTGCGGCCGGGCATCCAGATGAGAGTTTCGTGTCAGAGATGCCTGGCAAGCATACGCGAGTTTATCTAGAGTTTGATGACGGAGCGTGCTTGTATTTTAACGATCAGCGGAAGTTTGGTTTTGTGAAAGTGATGAGTGATGCGGATTTGACTCAGGATAGTTTTTTGATGAAGTTGGGGCCAGAGCCGTGGGAGATGAGTGCGCAGGAATTTTATGAGCGTTTGCAGAAAAGGGCAAAGACGACGATCAAGGCGGCGATTTTAGACCAGAGCGTGATTGCTGGGGTAGGGAATATTTATGCTGATGAAAGTTTATATTATGCGCGGATTTTTCCAGGTCGACGAGTTGGCGAAGTGGAGTTTGAAGAGGCGAAAAAGCTGCTAGAAGGAATTGCGAGTGTAATGGACGCCTCGATAAATAGTGGCGGTTCGACGATGAAGGATTACGTGCAAGCAGATGGGAGCAAGGGCGATTACTTAGATAAATTTGCCCAGGTTTTTAATAGGACAGGGCAGACTTGTGCGCGTTGCGGTGGCGAGATTCGGAAGATAAAAGTTGCGGGGAGAGGTACGCATTATTGTGAGGGGTGTCAAAAATGATGCGGGTGTTTTATGGCGATGACCGTTTGCGGGCGCAAAATGCCATTGAAAAAATACTGGGAGAGAATTACGAAGTTTTTGAGAGTGAGAATTTAGATGTTGGCGATATGGATTCAATATTTTTGGGCACTTCATTGTTTGCTGAGAATAGAAAAATTTTAGTAAAAGATCTGGGAGAAAACAAAAGTTGTTTTGCGAAACTGGGCGACTATGCGTCTACGCCGCATGAAGTTGTGGTGTGGGAGACAAAGCTGGACAAGCGAAGTGTAGTCTATAAAGATTTGGTAAAGCAAAAAATAGAGTTAAAAGAATTCAAGTTGCCGGAGCCGGTGGATAAGAAGCAAGTTTTTGACGTGTTTGAAATGGCGTGGCGAGGAAATGCCAGTGGGGCGGTAGAGCTATGCGAAAAAATTGAAGCAACGAATGACCCATATATGTTTTTTGGTCTGATGATTAGCCAGGCCTTACGAAAAATGGATATGGGGCTGAGCGAAAAGAGCAAGAGGGCGCTTAAGATTTTGGCAGAATATGATTTGAAAATAAAATCCACGGGGATTGAACCGTGGATTTTGATAAAAGCTTGTTTAATTAAGCTGTCTTTTTAGCGGCAGGTTTTTTGGCTGGAGCTTTTTTGGCAGCTGGTTTGGCGGCGCTAGCAGCTTTTTTGACCGGAGCCTTTTTTGTGGCAGGCTTGGTAGCTGGTTTGCTAACAGCTTTTTTAGGGGCGGCCTTGGTGGCTGGTGTGGCTTTTTTGGCAGCAGTGGTGGCTGAAAGTTTGACGCCGGCAGCTTTAGCGATTTTGTAGATAGCAGCTTTGCGGCGGCTGGCGGTATTTTTCTTGAGGAGATCTTTTTTGACGGCTTTGTCGTATTCGCCTTGGACTTTTGCTAAAGTTTCGGCGCTTGGCTTTGCCTTGAACTCTTTAAGAGCGAGTTTGATGGCTCGTTTGGTCTGTTGGTTTTGAGCGGTGCGCTTGACTGCTTGACGGGCAGCTTTTTTGGCAGATTTGATAATCGGCATTAAATTAATTTCTTTCCTTATATTTAATTTAGAAGTTGGGTTTTATTATAGGCTATAATAAAGAAAAAGTAAAGAGGGAGCGCAAGGGAAATGAATTTTGAAGGCAAGATTGATGACGAAATAGAGCGAGAGCTGGCGAATTGGCGCAAAATCAGGAAATCCCTAGATGTGGTGGCTGATGTTCTGGGCTTTATTCTGTTGGTGCAAATTATGTTGACGGGTGATGCGATTTTGATGGTTTTGCTGCTTTTGCTGTTGTTTTTAAGAATTCTGCTGTCGCTCGGCAAAGGTTTGGTGATGTTGGTTGACTTGATGATGGTGGTGTTAGCTTTAAGATTGATTTTTAATGGGGGGTTTTTGAGTTTGACTGGAGTTTTGTTGGTTTTGGTACTGATAGTGCAGTTTGTCTTGTGCGCTCCGAAAATAAAAACGATGGAAGATGAACTAGAGGAAAGACGAAAAAACAATACGGATAGATGAAATTTGGTAAAAACATTGCAATATTGAAATGTTTATGCTAAGATGACGGAAAGGTACTAAAAATAAAAACGAAAAACAAATATGTCAGAAGAAAAAACTAATCAAAAGGTTCAGGGAAGCGACGCTTTGAGCCGCGTAGCTGAGAAAATTTCAAAAAGTGAAAATGTTTTGATTACGCTTTCTAAAGACCCGAGCGTAGATGAGTTGGCGGCGGCGATTGGTTTGACAATGATGTTGGATGATACAGGGAAGCATGCAACGGCGATTTTTTCGGGACAAGTGCCAAATGCTTTGGAATTTTTGGAACCGGAAAAAACTTTGGAAAAGAATACAAATTCCTTGCAGGATTTTATTATTGCGCTGAATAAAGAAAAAGCAGATCACTTGCGATATAAGATTGAAGGTGACTATGTAAAGGTCTTTATTACGCCGTATAAGTCTACTATTGACGAAAAGGATTTGGAATTTTCGCATGGCGATTTTAATGTGGATCTCGTGATTGCGATTGACGTAGCCTCGACGAACGATTTGGATGCGGCTTTGTACGAGCATGGACGAATTATGCATAATGCGTCGTCAATAAATATTGCTGCTGGGATGCCTGGAAACTTTGGTGATATTGAGTGGGGCGATCCGGGAGCAAGTAGCGTATCGGAAATGATTTGCGATTTAGAGATGCGCTTGCGCGGTGAAGATAAAAAGACTTTGATGAGTGCAACGGTTGCAACGGCATTTTTGACTGGTATTGTGGCAGCGACTGACAGGTTTTCAAACGAAAAAACTAGTCCGAACGTAATGTCTTGGGCGGCGAAATTGATGGAGGCGGGGGCGGATCAGCAGATGGTGTCGGCCAATATTAAGGATGAAATTGGGGTTGAATCTGTTGAACAAAAAAATGAAGAAACGTCAGAACAAAGTGGGAAGCTAAAGGTTGAAAAAAATGATGATACCGAAGTGGTGCAGGAATCTGAGCAGGCTGAGGCAAAAGAAGAAGAGCAAAAAGTTACTGAAGTTGAAAATCAAGCGGTCGAGGCGCCTATAGAAGAGGCTTCTGAGCAAATTGAAGTAAAAGAAGAGGTCCAGGAGTCAGAACCTGCTGAAGCTCAGGCTGAGCAAAATTTGCCGGAAGTAGCACCGGTTGAGACAGCGGAAACTCCTAATGTGTCCGGGCCAGAGATACCTAGTGCAGCTACGTCAGAAGCGCAAGTGGGAACAGAGCCGACGCTTGCCCCAGGGATTATTAGCCATGGTGGAACTTCCTTGGCGAGCGAGCTCGGAGAAATGGCGATTTCTAGCGACATGCTAAGGAAAGATTATTCGGCAGAAATTGAGAAGGAATTAGCGGAGCCTCTACCGGCCCCGATGCCAGTCGAGAACCCTGCCATGCAAGCAGCGCCAACTGTGGATGCGGCAAATAATGAAGCGGCACTGAACGATGCGGGCGTACCAATAAACTATAGTCAGGGTCCAATGGGGGAGATGCCGGCAATTGTGGCGCCAGTTCCAGGAGCAACGGGAGAGCCTGCAGCACAGCCACAAGCTGTTCAGCAAGCGCCAGTTGAGGTAAATGTCCCCAATGGAGAATTAGTGACACCGCCTTTGCCGATGCCAGATGCGGGAGTATTGCCTCCACCTCCGCCACCGTTTGATCCAAATCAGCAAGTAACGAGCGACATGATGCCGCAAATGCAAGTTGAGCCTGTGATGCCTGTTCAGCCGGTGCAAAATGTAGCGCCAGTGCAACAAGCGCCTGAGTATGTCGCGCCGGTAGCTCCGGCTCCTGTCCAAGACGTTGCGGCGCCAGTTATGCCGCAGCCGGTGCCGATTCAGCCTGCAGCCCCAACGCCAGAACAGCCGGCAAGATATTTGGGCGAGAACCCGGCAATGGCTGACCAGGTTTATCCGCAGACTGCGCCGCCAGCTGATCCGGGCGCCTTTATGATACCTGGTGCACAATAAAAAGATTAGAAAAGCCCGCCGAAATATCGCGGGTTTTTTGATGCTATAATTATAGGGATGAATAATGATGAAATGATGTTGGCGGATAAGCCGGCGGGGATTACGAGTTTTGGGGTGGTGGCTAGGGTACGACGACGCTTGTCGGAGCTTGCTGGTAAGCGAGTGAAGGTGGGGCATACGGGGACTTTGGACCCTTTTGCAACGGGGCTGATGATTTTGTTGGTCGGGAAGGGTACAAAAAAGGCAGGGGAGTTTTCGAAGCTAGATAAGGTCTATGAGGCGACAATTAGGTTGGGGCAAGTTTCAAGTACGGGCGATCCGGAAGGCGAAATCAGTACTATGCATAGCAAGGTAGTGGTGACTAGAAGCGATATAGAAAAGATTTTGCCAGAATTTGTAGGCAAGATTGAGCAGACGCCACCGGTGTTTTCGGCGATAAAAATAAATGGGCAGAGGGCTTATAAATTAGCGCGGAAAGGTGTTGAGGTAGAGATGCCGAAGCGCGAAGTGGAGATTTTTGAACTGAAATTGTTGGATTATAGGGCGCCAGATTTGACGATTAGGGCACATGTTTCGTCTGGAACCTATATTCGGACTTTGGCGCAAGATATTGGCGAGCGATTGGGCTGCGGGGCCTATACTTTGAGCTTGCGACGAACGAAAGTGGGCGAATATAGTGTGCAGGATGCGGTGAAAATTGAGGTATAATAAAGATATGAAAGTAGCGATTTTGGGGTACGGAGTAGAGGGGAAGAGTGCTTATGGATATTTCAAAAAACAGGGGGCGGAAATAGATGTTTTTGACGAAAAAGAGCTTGCGGGGGTGGATTTTGTGCAGGTGGTGCCGAGTTTGCAGGGTGTGGACTTTGCCAATTATGATTTGATTGTGCGTTCGCCTTCTTTGCGTCCGCGAGAATTGAGATTGGCGATGCGGGAGCAGGGGGCGAAAGCAGAACTGACGTCTGTGACTAAGTTGTTCTTTGAAAAATGTCCGGCCAAGATTATTGGCGTAACTGGTACTAAGGGCAAGGGGACGACTTGTTCGTTGATTAATGGGATTTTGAGAGCGGCGGGGCAGAAAGTGCATTTGGTGGGAAATATTGGCGTAGCGGCTTTGGATGTGTTGGAGGATATAAAGCCAAGTGATATTGTAGTTTATGAATTATCAAGTTTTCAGCTATGGGATTTGGGGCGGTCGCCACAAGTAGCGGTGGTAGTACATATCGAAGAAGACCATATGGACAAACATGATGATATGGCGGAGTATTTGGCGGCGAAAGCAAACATCGCGAAATGGCAGAGTATGGAAGATAAAATTATTTTTGATAATACGAACGCGGAAAGTCGCCGAATCGCGGAGCTGTCGTCAGGAAAGAAGATTGCTTATCCGACTGGGAAGTTCGAAAAATTGCTGGATAGCTTGCGTTTGCCGGGGCAACATAACCGTATGAACGGGGAAGCGGCAATTTTGGCGGCGCGAGCGGTGGCGGAGGTGAGCGATAATGAGGTGCAAGAGGGGCTGGCGTCATTTGACGGTTTGCCGCATCGCTTGAAGTTGGTGGGGGAAGTGGAGGGGGTGAGATTTTATGATGATAGTATTTCGACAACGCCTGGAAGTACGATTGCGGCGATAAAGGCTTTTGATGCTCCAGAAATTTTGATTTTGGGTGGCAGTTCGAAAGGTTTGCATTTTGGGGCCTTGGCGAAAGAAATTGCAGGAGGCCGAGTAAAAAAAGTACTGCTTATGGGTGCGAGTGCGAACGAGCTTGAGCAAGAATTGTTGTCGGTCGGATATAATGATTTTGAAAATCTAGGCATGAATATAAATATGGAAGGCATCGTAGAAAGGGCCGCGGATTTGGCGGGGGCTGGTGATGTGGTGATTTTGAGCCCGGCTTGCGCGAGTTTTGATATGTTCAAGAATTATGCTGAGAGGGGTGAGCTGTTTTCTGCGGCGGTGCGGGGGTTATAATCGGGTCTTTGCTTCATTGATTGCTTGTTTTTGTACATGGCGAAGTCGGCTCGGCTCATGGTGTTAGATAAGCTGCCTTTGTCTAGCTTGGCGTCATAAATGGCATAACCGGAGGCTAGGCTGACGCCGTAATCTTGGGAGGGCTTAGTGTTTTGAAGAGTGTTGAAGACGTCGAAAAAATCGGTTAAAGTCCGCTCGTTCGAAGGGTAGATAACCAAAAATTCGTCGCCGCCTAGGCGAACGATGCTAGGCGAATTGTTGAGGGTGTTTTTGAGTTGAGTTTGGTCGGACGTTTGACGCTCCGAGAGGGAGTAATTTGCGATAGCGTCGAGAGATTCTTGGCGTTTGGTGCTGGCGAAAGTGTTTTTAAGATAATTGCTGGCGGAAAGGATGAGCTGGTCGCCGGCTTCATGCCCCAGAGTATCATTGACGTGTTTAAGGCCATTAAGGTCGAAGAATAAAATAGCGAGGCCGTGGTGGTCGTTTTCTGGATCAAAAATTTGTTCTTTGTAGAGGTCGAGAAAAGCACGGTTGAGGCAGCCGGTGAGGGGATCGGTGAAGCGTTTTTCGACACTTTCGTGCAAGGTATCGGCGCTGGATTGCAGTTTTTGTTCCAAGGCGATTACTTTTTCGGCGCCAGCCGCAAGTTTGCGGTAGATTTTTTCGCTGGCTTCTAGGATGGGTAGAGTTTCGGAACTGTCCGATTGGGCGTCTAGGTCTAGGCTAGGGAGCTGGAAATTGGGGTTTTGGGAAAAATCAAGACGGTTGGGGTTTTCATAATTTTATAATAGTGCAAAAAATATAAAAATGCTATGGTTTTTTGCAAGCTATTTGATTAAAGTTTGAAGGCGTTTAGTGACTGGTTCTAGAGGGGAGAGAATTGTGCTGTCTGGAAAAAGTTGTTGAATCTCGTCTTTGACTGCAAGGTAATGAGTGCAAGCGAGAACAATGGTGTCGATGTTTTGATTTTGGAAATCTTGAGTGGCTTGACGAAGATAATCTAGAGCGGGGAGTTGTTGGTCGATAAAACGGGCGAGATCTTTGGTGTTTGGCTCGAAAATCTGGCAATCTTGGCAATAGGTCGACTTCAAATCTTGGTAAGAAGGGGTCTTGAGGGTGGCAGGGGTCGCGAGAGTCATAATGCGGCGAGTTTTTGAGATTTCGCTAGCGCTTTTTAGCATAGGTTCGATGCCGATAAAAGTTTGATGAGGATATTTTGCGCGTAAAATCTTAATACTTATGGTTGTAGCGGTATTGCAGGCGAGTAAAATTGAGGTGTCACGGGCGCCCAAAAATGGCGATAGGGCTGCAGTGACGAGGCGAATTATTTCGGCGGGAGTTTTTTCGCCATAAGGCGAATTGGCGCCGTCGATAACTTCAATGATCTCGACATTTTGGAGTTGGTTGCGTAGGTGTGCGGCGAAAATTTTGCCACCAGTGCCAGAGTCAAAGACGATAAGCTTTTGCATACGCTGTTTATTATAACATGCGACGTCTGTTATAATTGAGGCTATGTTCGAGTTAAAAAAGAAATTAGAAGAGCAGAGCTTGCTTTTTGATGAGTGCTGGCAAAGGTTGAAAATAGACGAGAAGCTCAGAAAAGTTTCGGAGCTTGAGGCAGAAGTTGCGGTGCCAGAAATTTGGACAAATCCAGAAAATGCCAAGCAAAAAAATGAGGAACTAGCAGCGCTAAGAAAAGAGAGCGACGACTGGGTGATTTTGCGAGGGCAATTTGCGGACATTGACGAATTGATTGAGCTAGCGGACGATTCGCTAGTTTCGGAGATTGGGGCGCAGCTTGATGCGATGAGTAAAAAATTAGACGAGCTGAAAAAAACGCTGAGATTTAATGGTAAATATGATAATTCTGATGCGATTTTGAGAATTACGTCGGGGGCGGGCGGTACAGAAGCAATGGATTGGGCGGGAATGTTGGAGCGGATGTATTTGCGTTGGGCAGAAAAAGAGGGCTTAAAAGTTCAGAGCATAGAGCGGGCAAGCGGCGAAGAGGCTGGGGTTAAGACTTCGGTCATGGAAATTAGTGGTGGGAGCAATATATACGGTAAATTACGAGGAGAGCACGGCACGCATCGCCTAGTGCGCTTGTCGCCGTTTAACGCGGACAATTTGAGGCAGACGAGTTTTGCTTTGGTGGAAGTTTTGCCGGTGATTCGTGATGATGCGGAGATTAAAATTGC
>CAYLGU010000020.1:10370-14907 GCA_964383445.1 uncultured Candidatus Saccharibacteria bacterium
TCGAAGCGGAGGACATGGCGGACAATCGGTCAATACGACAGATTCGGCAGTAAGGATTACGCATCTGCCAACCGGTATTGTGGTGGCGATTCAAAACGAAAGAAGCCAGCTACAAAACCGCGAGAAAGCTATGGAGATTTTGCGGGGTAAATTGCAGCAATTGATGCAGGAGCAGAGCGCGGAGAGTATTGATAAATTGAGAGCGGGAGAGAGCGCGAATTTTGGACAACAGATCAGAAACTATGTCTTGCACCCGTACAAATTGGTGAAAGATACGCGTACAAAGTATGAAGAAAATGATGCCGAAGCGGTATTGGACGGCAAAATTCAAGGCTTTATCGATAGTTTTTTGGACTTTGCCTGAATTTAGCTTAAAACAGAGGCGTTTCGGTGGGGTAAACTTTGTCAAAATGCTCAAACTTATGTATAATTTGAGTATATGATTCTGCTAGATAGAGTTACGAAGATTTATCCGGGCGATAAGACCCCTGTGTTGGACAGAATCTCCTTACATGTAAAGCCGAGCGAGTTTGTTTTTTTGGTGGGAAAGAGCGGCGCTGGCAAGTCTACTTTGATGAAAATGCTGACTAGGGAAGAAAAGCCAACCAGTGGTAAGATTGTGGTGGGTGGAATTGATTATGACGATTTGCGAAAAAAACATATTCCGCATCTTAGGCAGAGGATGGGGGTGGTTTTTCAGGACTTTAAGCTGCTGCCGCATCGAACTGTATACGAAAATATCGCTTTTGCTTTGGAAATTGCCGGTGCAAGCAAAAAAGAAATTCGTAAAATTACGCCAAAGGTGATTGCTTTGGTGGGGTTAGAGGGGAAGGAGCACAAATTCCCGGACGATTTGAGCGGCGGCGAAAGGCAACGAGTGGCGATTGCACGTAGCGTAGCGAGGCAGCCAAAGATTTTGATTGCGGATGAGCCAACAGGGAACTTGGACCCGGAAACAAGCTGGGGGATTGTAGGTCTATTGGAGGAGATTAATCGTTTTGGCACGACAATTTTAGTGACGACACATGATGAAAAGATTGTGAATACTTTGAAAAAGCGAGTTTTGACTTTGAAAGACGGGCGTTTGGTGGGCGACCAAAAAGATCAAGGCCAGTATAGCTTGGACGAGGTAAAGCCAGAAGCGCAAAAGAAAATAGTAAAGCGACCCCTAAGGCGGGTAATAAGTTAATTATACCACAGAAGGGTTATTTTGTCAATATGAAAATGAAAAGTGATGCAGAATTACGGAGCAAGAGTTATCTGAAGCAGATTGTGCGAACGCGCAAATATCGAGTACGAACAGCGGCGCGAGTATTGCGTTATGGTACGCAAAGTTTTGCGCGTAACATCTGGCTAACTGCGGCGGCAATTGCTATTATGACTGTGACTTTGTTGGTAATTTCTGCAACTATGATCGTAACTAGTGCAATGGGGACGGCGATTGAGATTGTAAAAACTCAAGTGGATATGTCGGTTTACGTTAAGCAGGAGGCGACCCAAGAAGAAGTAGACAGTATAATTGAGGGGATGAAAAATTTGGCTAGCGTGGACGATGTGGTTTTTGTGACGCCAGATGACGCATACAAAACGGCGATTGAGAATATTATAAAAAATGAAAACATCACAAACCAAGATTTAATTGATGCGATGTATGAGGCGCCAAATAAGTTGCCTTGGACGCTAAATGTGAAAATTGAGGACCTAAATGACCCGAGTGAGCTGGAAGACTTTGTTTATAATGCCGAGATTATGAGCGACATGCTGGACGCGAAGCCACCGAGTTTTTCGAGTAGCCACAGGCAAACGATAGACGGCATTGCGCGCACGATGAAGGGTTTTGAGATTGGCGGCATGATAGCGGCAGGAGTGTTTACGGTGATTGCGATTTTGGTAGTGTTTAATACGATTCGTATGGCGATTTTTAACCGCAAAGAGGAAATATATATGATGAAGTTGATTGGGGCAGGGAAAAGCTTTATTCGCGGGCCATTTGTGGTAGAGGCGATTTTGTATGGGATTATAGCGGCCTTGATAGCTGGTGGCATGGTGTTTTTGCTGCTCAATGTTTTGGGCGGGCGTTTTGGTGGTACTTTGGAGCCGACAACCGCGTTTGTCTATCAGTGGTGGTGGTTACTGCTCGCTGGGATGATGGCAGGCGGGATGTTGATAGGTATGGTGTCTTCGATGTTGGCGACTAGACGATATTTGCGCGCCTAAAGCTACAAGCTGTAATTAGTCTGAAAATTAGATGGTGCTATTGCCATAAGCGGTATTTTGTGCTAGGATAAAGTTATGAAACTCAAAAATAAAAACACTAAAATAAAGAAAGCTATTTTGTGCTTGTTTGTGGCGGGGATTTTTGGGGCAGTGGCACTTTTGCCGCAGGGTTTTTTGGATAACCAGGCGTATGCGTCTGTGACTCAGGCGGATTTGAACAACATCAGGGATCAAATAAATAAAGTAAAAGACAAAATTGCTGGTTACGAATCAGAGGCCAATAGGTTGGCTTCTGAGGCGAATACGCTGTCAAACCAGATAGAAATTTTGAAAGCAGAAGAGAATTTATTGTTGTCGCAAATAGAAATGTCGCAGGCGGAACATGACGAGAAGGTGGCGGAAATCGAGGCGACGCAAAAACGCATTGATGACAACTCGGAAACCATGGGCTACATAATCGCGCAGTATTATTACAATGAAAAGATTTCGACGATTGAGCGCTTGGCGTCGTCGGAAAATTTGGCGAGTTTTATTGATGAGGAGGCGAGTCTTTCGGGGTTGAGCGATAGTATATCGGAGATTGTAGATACAAATAAGAATTTGAAGGAAGAGCAGGAAGCAGCAAGGTTGGAATTGGAGCGTTTGTTGGAAGATATGCAGTCTAGACAGGCGGCTTTGGAGTCAAAGAGAGCCGAGCAGCAGAGTTTATGGTCGCAAACGAAGGGTATGGAGCAAGAATACCAGACGATGAAGGCCTCGGCGAGTAGCGAGAAAGAAAAATTGGAAGCGGAGCAGGCAAGGCTTTTGCAGCAATGGGCAGCACAAAATAACAGCTCAGGGATGACTGCGGGAGACCCAAGCAAGGGTGGATATCCTTATAGTGGCTCTTGTCCTTCTGCGAAACTAAACGGCACACAGTATGGCGATAAGTGGGGGATGTATATTTGCGAATGTGTGAGCTATACAGCGTGGAAGGTGCAGCAAAATTATGGCAACATGCCATATTGGGGCGGTAAGGGAAATGCGAATTTGTGGCTAAAAAATGCAAAAGCAGCAGGGATTCCGACTGGGATTTTGCCGAAAGTTGGGTCGGTAGGGGTGAGTTTGTCTGGACCTTATGGCCATGTAGTTTGGGTTGAGGCAATTAACGAAGCTGGCACGCGTATCTATGTGTCGCAATATAATGACAGCGGTAACGGTTACCGAGGGCAATATTCGGAGATGTGGATTAACGCTAGTGCGTTTAACGGATTTATCTATTTTGGCCAGCGCTAAGCGCTAGTGCCATGCTATAATTAGTTGATGAAAGAGAGGAAAGTAGAACTCGCTTCGGCGATTTTTGGGGGATTCGTAACGTTATTGATTGGCTTTGGGGTCGGCCTGAATTGGGATTTGATTGTAGATCAGGTGGGGCCGTATTTTGGCGTCAAAAAGACAGCAGAAATTGGCTTTGACAAGGAGTTGAACGAAGTTTATCAGCAATTGGCGGCTAATTTCGACGGCGTATTAGACAAAGATGAAGTAGTAGAAGAGGCAAAGCGAGGCTTGGTTTATGCGGCAGGAGATAAATATACTTATTTCATGAATGCAGAAGAGGCGCAAGCTTTGAATGATGATTTGAGCGGAAATGTTGGGGCGGGTGTCGGCGTGGAGGTGGGCGAACGCGACGGCTATATTAAAGTTTTGCGTACGACGCCAGACAATCCGGCCAAGCGTGCGGGTGTTTTGGCGGGAGATATTTTCTACAAAGTTGACGGCGAAGACGTGTCGGCGATGACGAGTGAAGAAGTGGCGAATAAAGTGCGGGGCGAAGCTGGCACGGAAGTGACGATTGTCTTTGTGCGGGACGGTGAGGAAGTGGAGTTTACGCTAAAGCGTGAGACGATTAATAACGTGAGTGTATATAGTGAATATGAAGGTGATACTTTGATTTTGACGATAACGCGTTTCGATAGTGATACAGGAATTTTGGTGCGAGATTTGGCCGAAGAGGCGGTTGCGAAAAATGTCAAAAAGATTATTTTGGATTTGCGCGGTAATGGCGGTGGCTATGTGAGTGCGGCAAAAGACGTTTTGAGCTACTGGTTGGATGGACAATTGGTGGTGGAGCAGAAGTCGCAGAGTAGTATATATGACGAAAAAACCTATACAGACAGAGGCAAGGCGATTTTGTCGAATATCAAGACCGTAGTGTTAGTGAACGGCTCGACCGCGTCGGCGGCGGAGATTGTGGCGGGGGCTTTGAGCGATTATGATAAGGCGACGCTTATTGGCGAGAAAACTTTTGGCAAGGGAAGTGTACAATCTTTGGTAAGCTTGT
>CAYLGU010000021.1:0-3694 GCA_964383445.1 uncultured Candidatus Saccharibacteria bacterium
CTCTGCGCCTTATCTAGGCTGATGCGCGAGTCATTTAGCGAATGTATAGTCTTTGCTTTATTAGAATTTGAGAAGACAATTATGGCCGTAAGATTGAGGTATTTCTTATTCGGCGTAAATGATTAATCGTTCTATATAATCGTCGTCGATTTTTTGTCCGGCGCAGGTCATAAGGATAAGTTGAGAGGACTCTGTATCGGTTAGTAGCTTGCCCATATTGACATTTTGCTTGGCGAGAGTTTGGATGTCGCTAACGGTGAAGTTTTGAGTCGTATTGTCTTGGATGTATGAGATTTTGTCGCCGATTTTTAGCTGGTTGAGGTCTTGAAATATACCCGTGTTGTGGGCGTAAAGAAAAACTTTGTGGCCGTTCGTATAAGAAGCGATGCGAGAGTTTGGGACTTCGAGGGTTTTGCCGTTTAAGATGCCAGGAGATACGGGAGCAAAAATACCGATAGCGCTGATGCGCAGGCTGGCGTTTTGAGGCATAACGGGGCTAGCGAAGGCAGAAAAGCCGAAAAGGTAGAGCGGTATCGTGAAGGCGAAAATTAGGCCAAAGAAAATATAAATAGTCTTTTGACTCCACGAAAAGGGATTTAATCTTTCACGCCACCTCATTTGTATCTATTATAACATAAGAGTAATGAGGTTTTCGGAGTTTTGACCTGCGCTTTATCGGCGGGATGAAAGGTTATTAGATACGCTTGGCGTAAACGGTGAGGCGATGTGTGGCATCGCCGCCGCCGATGCCTTGTCCGGCGCAAGTCATAATCGCCAGATCAGCGCCGCGACGAGTTGGGTATATAGCGTCTTTCATGTTGAGTTTGGCTTCGGGGTAGTTCGAGCAAGGGTGGCTGGGGTTGGTGTAATCACAGGTCGTTTCGGAGAAAGCAATCGTGTAGTTTTGGGTTTGATTTTGGATAGTGAGGCTAAATTTGGTCCCACTGGGCAAGCTGCTGAGTACACCGAAAAGATTGCTAGAATTGTGCCCAAAAATATATTGGTTATAGCTAGCATAGCTGGCGTTATTAAATATATATGCATTTGAATAAGAGAGTGAGCCTGCAGTGGTGTTAGTGGAGCTTAGGCAAATGGTTTTGCTGCCGATTAATAAATAACCATAATATGAACTGCAAACTGTTGGCCTGGCAGTCGTGCTGGTTTTTTGGGCATTGGCGAGAGTCGGCGACGACTTTTGAGCGGGCTTTAATGTTGCGGCTTGAGCGATAGTTGCAATTGGGCTCTGTTCGGGAAGAGTTAAGGTTTCGAGGCTGAGATTTTGAGAGTTTTGAGCGGGCTGGGTGCGTATGGGCTCCGTGCTGATGATAGAAAAAGGAGCCGCATTAAGCGAGCTCATAATAAGATGTATACTAAAATATATTGGTAGCATACTGCGTATGCTCAAATAGGTCTTTTTCACACTCTTCCCTTAGTAAAATAAGCCCCCGATAAGCATATTATAGTATATATTTAGAATTTATGCAATAGTTTTTAGAGCGAAATTTTGACAGTTGTGCCGTAACCGTAACGGGAGCGGATGTTGACGCCTGGGGTAGTGAGGAGGGTTTTTTGCTCTCGGGTGAGTGAATTGCCGCTGTCACTAATTGAAGCAAAAATAAGGTTAGCTTCTGAGTTTGCAGAAAGCGTAATATGATCGCCTTTTTGGCAACGAGAAATAGAATCTTGGAGGATGAAAGCAAGTGTGTTTTTAAGATAAGATGCGCTGACGCGGCTTTCTAAACTAGGGTCGTTAAGCTCTACGTTGAGCTGAATGCCCTTTTTGGTGCAAAGAGGTAGAATGAGTCGATAAAGTGAATTGATGCTGGGAGATATTTTTGCCATAAGTATATTATAGCATTAACTAGACGCCAGGAGAGAAGGCTTTTAGGGCTTGGCGGTGCCGCTTGTAGTTAGGGTCGTGCTTAGCGACTTCTGCCCAAAATTCTGGCGAGTGGTCCATATGGTTGATGTGGGCAAGTTCATGCAAAATTACATAATCGCGGAGAGCTTCGGGCAATTTCATCAATCCGATATTGAGTGAAATCGTGCCAGAACTGCTGCGACTACCCCAACGAGTACTGGCGTGAGAAAGACGGAGGTTTTTATAGCTATAGCCGTATTTTTGAGCCCAAAAATCTAAGCGATAAGGCAGGTATTCTCTGGCCTTTTTGTCGAGAAGCTTCTTTTTGGTGTCGCGTGCCCTTTGGGTGGCCGGATCGTTGACGGGCAGTTTTTCGCGGATAAGTTCGCGGTGGGAATTCAAAAAACGTTTGGCGAGAAAGTTAGAGCTGTATTTTGGCACTGTCATGGAAAGCCGACCGGATGTGGAAATAGAAAACTTGATGCCAGAAATCAAGGCATTTTTGCGGACGATAACTTCGCCGAACTCAGGGTCCTTTAGAATCATTATTTCTTGGATAGATTGGCTAGAACGTTAACTAGCTGGGTTTCGAAAGTATGCTTGCCGGAGATGACGACGTTGTCTTCAAGCTCGGAAGGAGCTTCGATTTCGTTGACGCGTTGTTCGAAGGTGGCTTTGGCTTTTTCGACGGATTTGAGTTGTGCTTTGAGGCGGCGGCGGAGCGTGGCGACATCAGTCTGAATCCAAATCAAGACGGTTTCGTAGCCGTATTTTTGGAAAATTTGACGGATTTCGTTGCGCTCGGCCTCGGTGTCGAGTCCGCCTTCGAGTACGATGTTTTGTTTGCACTCGGCAATTTGTTTGATAATGAAAAGTGCGGCTTTGCGGTCGACTTTGAATTCGTCGCGAAGCTGGCTAATATTGATGAACGGCGCATTAAATTTGCGACCGAATTTGGTGGCAAATTGGGTTTTACCGCACGCCGGAGCACCGAAAACTAGGATAGCGTAAGTTTTATTATTCCCATTCATAAGGAAATTATAGCATATTAGTTTGGATTTGTAGAACTATTTGAAATTAGTACCTGAGATGGGTAGTAAAAGAACCAAACGAGGAAAGATACGACGGGCAAAATGGTGGCCGGGAGGATGCCTTGGGTGCTCAAAAATTGCATACCGACACAGAGATCGCAGCAGATAAAAAGGATAAAGCCGAGGGCGGCACAGTTGGCGTAGAAGTTGTCGGGTTCTTTTTGGCGCCATTTGATACTGAGAATGAGGTTGGTGGCAAGAGAAAAGGCGTAAATGGCAGCGATGGCGTAGATTGGACTGATGCCGCGGAGGACGCCGAAGATGAAAACTAGGAAAACGGCGGCGAAATAGAAATTGAGAGATTTGGGTTGGGCTTTAGTGAAGCGGGCGAGATGAAAGAATTGCGCGAAGCAGAAGGCGAAAACGCCAAGGATTTGGTGCGGAGTCCAGACTAGAACGGTGTCGGCGAGCAAGGTGAAAAGAAGAGCGAGAATTAGGAGGTGATCTTGGCGGAATTTTTGGTAGGCGTAGATAAGGCAGAGAAAGATGCCGATGTATTTTAGGATGCTGGCGCCGTCAATTTCATGAGTAAAGATGTCGAGAAGCAAAAAGCTTACGTAGATAAAGCACCAGATAAAGAGCCAGCGGCGGTCTGCTTGTTTGAGGTGTGCAAGTTGGTATTTGATTGCTTTTAGCATAACTAATATCAATAGTACTCTGTATTGACATTTTATGCAATGCGTGATATAATAAGAAGATGTACTAAGCGAGGTTGAGTTTGCCTTTTGAAAGCTTGAAAATT
>CAYLGU010000021.1:3704-13178 GCA_964383445.1 uncultured Candidatus Saccharibacteria bacterium
AAATTTTGTCGGCGTGACGGGCAACTTGTTTGCTGTGAGTAACGATGATGACGATTTTGTTGTCTTTGTGGGCGAGAGATTTGAAGGTGTCGATGATTTTTGTTTCGGTGTCTTCATCGAGGTTACCGGTGGGCTCGTCGGCCACAATGATGGGGGATGCGGAAGCGATAGCGCGGGCGATAGCGGCGCGTTGCTGCTGGCCGCCGGAGAGCTTATTGATGAGGCTATCCCCTTCCCTTTTGCCGAGCCCGACTTGGCTGAGAAATTCGTAAGGGTCGGATTTTTTGTGGTCGAAATCAATGGCGATTTCGACATTTTCTTTGGCCGTCATATATTTAATCAGGTTGAAGGATTGGAAGACGATATTGATATACTTGAGACGGAATTTAGAAGAGCCGATTTTTTTGACGGAGCAGTTGTTATAGAGGATGTCGCCTTCTCGGATGGCGTCTAGAGCGGAGATTAGAGAAAGTAGAGTGGTTTTGCCAGAGCCGGATTCGCCAACAATGGCGTAGATTTTGCCGGCCTGGAATTCGGCGTTGATTCCCTTTAAGACTTCGTATTCGCCAGAGGGGCTAGAATAGCTGTAGCGGAGGTCTTTTAATACTAAGGTGTTGGTTTTACTAGCGTGTTTTGCTGGTGTTTTCATATTATTCCTTTCCGGAGAGGATTTCTTTTGGTTGGTAACGCAAGACATTGATGGCGGGTATGGCGAGAGAAACTAGAATAGTGATATAACCAAAGACGAAGAGGAGAATGAAATCGGAGGCACTGGCATTGATGTCTAATTCGGTGATCGTGCTACTGTTTGAGTTTGAGTTTTGGCTAAAATTGTTGGAGCTGGGCATGGAAGCGGATGGCATTTCGCTATTGCTATTGCCTCTGCTTGAGCCTCCGCCACCACCGACTCGCGCGCCTGGGCGACCAAAGTTGTTTTCACTTTGTTGCTGACTGGATGCGGTTTGGGATTCGAGAATACCCTGCCCCATAGCTTTGGCGAAAAATGAGCTAGTAAAGCTGGCTAAAATAAAGCTGAGCGTACCCATAATAAGCAATTCGCTGGCGATTTGGCCTAGGATGTTTTGTTTGCTGGCGCCTAGAGATAGAAGTACGCCCATTTCATAGCGGCGGTCTTTGATATTGATCGTGATGATTAAGGTAATAATGGCGATCGAGGCAATGATGACGATAATGAGGATAGTGGTAGCGAAACTGCCGACTTGACTGATGGAGCTAACGGTGTTGTCATAAGTTGTGGTGTCGATTGCGATTGCTAGGTTGTCCTCGGCGAGGCTAGGAAAATCAGAGTTGATTTTTGCAACAAATTCTTCGGCGAACTCGGAGTTTAGCATATAGTATTGGACGTTTTGGACACTGTAATCGCCGTCATTGTAGTCGTCTTCGTCCATAAACTTAGCTGCAGTGTCGGTGTTCATGTAGAGGAGGTTGGCGTTTGCGTTTTCTTCAGAAGTATCGTAGATGCCAAGGATTGTGAGCGATATTTCTTCCTCGGTGTACGAGTTTAACAGAACAATACTGTCGCCTACGGCGAGAGTATTCAGCTCGGCGAGCTCATAAGAAATCATAACTTGATCTAGAGAATCTTCATTAAAGTAATCACCGTCTTTTATCGTCATGCTTTCGTTTTGCACGGCGGAAATATAAGCATAGGCATTAAGACCTTGAACGGTGACGTCGCTGTCTAGTGTGTCTTCGTCTTCGTCGTCCGAATTTGGAAAGCCGCCGCCCATCATGCCACCAAAAGAGTTGGTGCTCTCGATAACTTCGAGGTCGTCACTCGATGTAGCGGCAGTGGAAATGGAATAAGAATAATCTTTGACGTAGTCAGAGTAGCTAGAGATTTGGTCGGCAATAGTTTTGGAGATTTGAGGTCTGGTGAATGACCGCATCATTTCGCGTGGATCGCCGCCTTCTTCGATTTGAGATTGCTGTTCGGAGCGTAGTTTTTCCATGTCGGCCTGTAGGCTGACCGTGCCGCCAAGCGATTGTTTGGCGAAATCCATACTGGCGTTTACGGCGCTGCGGATTATTAGGGCGGCGAGGACCAAGTTTGCCATAGCAAATAAAATTAAAGATAGTAATATGGTGCGACTGGGCTTGCGGATAATTGAAAGCCACGAACGCTTGAGCATGTTTTTGAACATAGTTTTCCTTCTAATTGTTAGTTGTCTTTTATTCTAGGGCTTTTGTCTGAAGCTAGGCTTAAAATTCTAAGATGAAGCTAGTTTGTTTTTTGTCGGACTTGGCATGAAGTTGCCAGTTGTTTTTATTGGCGAGTGCACGTGCTATTGCTAAACCGAGGCCTGAACCACTAGCATTTTTATCAGCTTGGTAAAAACGTTCAAAAATGCGTTCTATTTGATCGGGTTTGATAGTTGCTCCGTCGTTTGCGATAGTGAGCTGCTTTTCGTTGCCGGAAATAACGATGGTCTGCTTGGAGTATTTGAAGGCGTTGTCGATTAGGATAGAGATGGTTTGCTTGAGGTCAATTTCGTTGAGTTTTAGGGAGAGATTTTTGGGAATTTTGATCGCTATGGTTTTTTGCTGGTGTTCGGGGTGACGTTGGATTTCGGCGTTTACGCTAGCATAAAGGTTAATTTTGGAGGAGGGCGTAGGATTGGCGGAATTGTTTTGGAGGTTTGCTAAAGATAGTAAATTTGCAATAAGTTGGTTGGCACGAGCGAGCTCGGAGTTGATATTGTCAGTCCAGGGTTGGGTTTTAGCATCTAGGGCCTCAAAGTTGGCCTGGATGGAGGCAATCGGGGTTTTCAGTTCATGGCTGGCGTTAGCGATAAATTCTTTTTGTTGGAGGTAGGCTTGGCGAATCGGATAAATGGCTTTTTCGGCGATGTAATAACTGGCAAAAAAGACTAAGACTTCAGCTACGATAAAAACTAAAATTAAGCTGACGGCGAGCTGTGTAAGTGAGGCGCTTTGGCTGGCCATGATGCGGTCATTTAAAATTTCGGCAAGGTCGGGGCGGATATTATTGGGGACGCGAGGATTTTGTAGGCTAGAGGCAGAAATAAAGTAAATTGTGATAAAAGATAAAAGTAAAATAATCGAAGAGATGACGAGATTGGTTAAAACAAATTTATTGCGTAGTTTTACGAACATAATTTGTAGCCGAAGCCGCGGTGGGCGCGGATGATAGACTTACTCTTGGCGAGCTTAATTTTGTGACGTAACCTAGAAATATAAACTTCCACATAATTGTCAGCAGCAACGCTTGAATCTTGCCAAATTTTGTGCAGCAGGAAATCTTTGGCGACAATTTTTTCTGGGGTTTTGATGAGCTCTTCGAAAATGGCAGATTCTTTAGCGGTGAGCTCGTTGCCGTTGAGGGTTTTGTTGAGAAGGTCGTATTCGAGATCTTGGTAATTGAGTTTTTGTGGGCGAAGGGCGCGTGGGCGACGCTCGATGGCTTTGATGCGGGCAAGTAGTTCGGCGGTTTTGAAAGGTTTTGCGAGATAATCGTCAGCGCCAAGGTCGAGGTGATGGATTTTGTCGTCAGTTTGGGAAAGGGCAGACAGTACGATGATAGGGGTATGGATGTTTTTGTGCCTGAGGATTTGGATGATTTCGCTGCCGGAAATTTTTGGCAACATCAAATCAAGTACGATGCAGTCGTAAATGTCTTTGAGGGCGCTTTCGAGCCCAGTTCCACCGTCACGTTCAATATCTACCGTCATGCCGGATTTTTCTAAATTGAACTTAACCGCATCGGCTAAAAATTTTTCGTCTTCTATATATAATATACGCATATAATTTCTCCTATATATTGTATAATATATAGGAATAAGATAAAAGATAACTGAAAAAAGGAGATGGGCTTGGACAAGGTAAAAGAAATTTTGAAAGGGACTTTTTTCTTGGCGACTTGCGAAGGCGACCAGCCAAGAGTAAGGGCTTTTGACGCTTGTGTATTTCATAATGAGAAATTTTATTTTCAGACCGTGAATACCAAAAAAGTCTATCAGCAAATGATTGCTAACCCGAAGATTGAAATGTATGCGATGAGTGAAATTTACGGGATTTTGCGTTTGACTGCGGAAGTGGAGTTGGTGAAGGGCGCTGAATTAGTGGAGAAAGTGAGCAGTGAAATCGGTCGTTATTTGGATAACCCAGACTTGGCAGTTTTTTCTCTTCGTAGCGCGGAGATTCATTTAACGGATAAGTTTGGTAAGGAAGAAATTTTTAGGATTTAGTATGTTGAGACAAAAGAATAAGGCAGACTTGGCGGATTTTTTGTTTATTTTTTGCGCAACTTTGTCGGTGTCGCTTTTGATTATTAGTAATATTGCGGCGACGAAATTGTGGGATTTTTTTGGCGTAGCGATGTTGGATGGCGGGATGATTTCTTTTCCGATAGCTTTTGTTTTGTCAGATGTAATTTTAGAAATTTGGGGTAAGAAAAAAGCAAAATTTATTGTTTGGACGGGGTTTTTGATGAATTTGTTGGCGGCTTTGATTTTTTATATTGTGCAGGTATTGCCAGCAGGATCGGGTTGGGAAAATCAGGGAGCTTATGAGGCGATTTTGGGCTTTATGCCGCGAGTAGTGCTGGCAAGCTTGAGTTCATATTTAGTCGCTCAGTTATTAAATGTTTTTGTTTTTGTAAAAATAAAGGAAAAAACTGGCGAAAAATGGCTTTGGATGCGGTCTTTGGGGTCTAGCCTGCTTGCAAACATCGTCAACTCTTTGATATTTTGCGGAATTGCTTTTGGCGGAGTTGTGAGTATTGGTGAGTGGTGGGCAATGGTGCTGACTTCCTGCGGAATTATGATAGTGCTAGAAGTTGTTTTGACGCCATTGAATTATGCTGTGGTAAAAACAATGAGAGGCTTGCTGCGTGGCTGAGTTTTTTGGCTTCGAGGTGGAAGCTCGACTAGACAATGGGCGTGGACGCGCTGGTGTCATAAAGACTCCGCACGGAGAGATAAAAACGCCAGCTTTTTTGACGGTTGGTACGCATGGTGAAGTAAGGTTCGTATCAATGGATGATTTGCGCGGATTAGGCGCGCAAGCGATGTTATCTAACGGCTATCATTTGCGGCGAAAAGCGGACGACATTGCCGCTGCTGGTGGATTGGCAGTTTGGAGTGGCTGGGGCGGCCCAACGGCGACGGATAGCGGAGGCTTTCAGGTGATGTCTTTGGGCTCTGGGTTAGGAAAAGTTGTGAGTATGGACAAGCTTGATGCTGGGGCGGGACGACAAACTCCGGAGGACGAGCGTTTGGCGCGAGTGAGTGAAAAGGGGGTAAGTTTTCGCGATCCTTGGGACGATAGTCCGGATTTTATTGGACCAGAAGAATCGATGCAAATACAGCACAAAATTGGTGCCGACATTATGATGGCGTTCGATGAGCTAACTTCAATCGGTGACAGTTATGAGTATAATGTTGAGGCTATGGAGAGGACGCATCGCTGGGCTGGGCGTTGTTTGATTGAACATAAAAAATTAGGGGGTGAACAGGCTTTATATGGAGTCCTACAGGGCGGACACTATGAAGATTTGAGGAGAAAGACGGCGCAAGTGCTGGGGGCAATGGAGTTTGACGGTTTTGGTTTGGGTGGGGCTTTTTTGAAGGAAGATTTGGGTAAAATTTTGAGGTGGGTATCTGAAGAATTGCCATTTGAGAAGCCTAGGCATTTGCTTGGGCTGTCTCGACCAGATGATATTTTTGTTGGTGCGGAAAATGGAGCAGATACTTTTGATTGCGTAGCTCCGACTCGAGAAGCCAGACATGGGCGGATTTATACTCTGGATGGCGACCTTAATCTTAGAAAGGGTAAATATGCGGCGATTGATGACGCTTTGGATGACGGTTGCGATTGCGCTACTTGCAAGGCGGGTTGGACGATTGCGAAGATGCGTGCTTTGTTAAAATCGCAAGATAGATTAGAGAAAGAAAAATATTTTAATTTGGCGAGCGTGCATAATGTACGCTTTATTGTGCGGTTAACAGAGAAAATAAGGGCGGCAATGTTGGGAGGATATTTTGAAGAATATAGGGATGAATTCTTGCGAAGATACTATAAGTAATGATATGATATTGGCATGAGTAGTAAGATTGAGGTAGATACAAAAACATTTGTCAGGTTTTGGCTAGTAATTTTAGGTTTAGGGGCGATTGCTCTTTTTATATGGAAGGCATCTTTTGGCTTATTGATATTGGGTGTCTCTTTGTTTTTAGCGATTGCGATTTCTCCGTTAGTGAGTAAAATTGCGGATATTATACCAGGTAACGAACATCGCAAAATCCCCACTACATTAGCTTATGTTTTAGTGGTTGGCGCGCTGGCTTTGATTTTATCAGTGGTGCTGCCGGCAATAGTGCAAGAAAGCGTGAAGTTTGTGAGCAACTTGCCTGAAACAGTCCATGACGTAACGAGCAACTTTAAAGAAATAAACCAATTTGGGGAAAGATTGGGCATAAAGGACCTGCAGGGCCAAATTACGGTAGCAATTAGTAATTTTTCAGAAGATTTTGTGCGTGATTTCGGCACTAATTTATTGAATTCTGTTGGAGCAGTGGCGAATTTCTTTGCCGCTAGTATTTTAGTTTTGGCTCTGACTTTTTTGATGTTAATGGACGGCCCGAATTTAGTAAAGGCGTTTTGGCGCAATATCGAAAAAACCAATAAACGGGTCGTAAAAGCGCAAAGAATTAGCGACAAGATGGCTGATGTGGTGGCAAAATATGTTTCTGGGGCTTTGACGGTGTCGTTAATAAACGGAATTATGACGACTTTGGCGGTTTTTGTATTGACCCTGATATTTGGGATTTCGCCAGGACTTGCGCTTCCGTTTGGCTTGATTACGGGCGTGATGAGTTTGATTCCAATGTTCGGATCCTTCATTGGGGGGACCTTGGTGGCTGTACTATTGGCGTTTAGCAGTTTGCCAGCTGGAATCGCGTTCTTTGTTTACTGCGTTGTTTACTTGCAGATTGAAGCAAATGTGATTTCTCCGCGCGTACAGAGCAAGGGCATGAACTTACCTGCGCTTGCTGTGCTTGCCGCGGTAACTATTGGCGTATATATGTTTGGCCTGATCGGGGCAATTGTGGCAATTCCGGTGGCTGGCTGTATTAAAGTATTGATTGAAGAGAGTGCAAAATTCAGCGACAGCACTGCTGATAAAAAATAGTGTTTAATTGTTGATTTGCGGTTTGCTAATCTGCAAACTCCCAAAGAGTTGAGCCGTCTTGTAGGTCAAGTAGGTTGATGTTGGCGGATTTAAACTGTTCGCGAATTTTGTCGGATTTTGCATAGTCTTTTTGGGATTTTGATAGTTCCCTTTCGGCTATGAGTGATTTTTGATCGGCGGTAATGTCTGGAGTGCTTTCTAGGAGATTTAGCCCGAGTAGTTGGTCGTAGAATTCTAGAATTGCTTGGTGGGGCTGTTTATGGCTAGCTATTAGTTGGTCGAGGGCGGCAAGAGCGCCGGGAGTGTTGATGTTGTTTGAGGTGATTTCTAGTGCGCTTGAAATGTGTTTTTCGACTTCAGTGTCGCTGAGTTCTTGCATGTGGCAACAGTTTTGGTGGCGCAGAGCCGAGTAGTTGCGGAAGTTTTTTAATCTTTGCTTGGCAGCAGCGAGGTCATCGAAAGAAAAATTGCGTTCTGAGCGGTAGTTGCCTTGCAAAGTCCAGAGTCGATAGTCGAGATGAGAGAAGCCCTTTTGGGCGAGGTCGTCAAAATTATAGACGTTACCGAGGGATTTGGAGATTTTTTGGTGGTCGACAGTAATGAAGTTATTATGGAGCCAAAAATTCGCTAGTTCATTGCCGTAGGCAGCTTCGGATTGGGCGATTTCGTTACTGTGATGTACTGGGATATGGTCGATGCCGCCAGTGTGGATATCAATTGGTTCGCCTAGTTCTGCATGGATGATAGAAGAGCATTCGATGTGCCAGCCAGGATAACCTGGACGGCCTAAGTAATTCCATTGCATAGCGTGATCTTCGCCGGGTTGGATAAATTTCCAAAGAGCAAAATCGCTAGTATTGCGTTTTTGGTCGTTGTGGCAGATTCTGGCACCGGCTTTGAGATTTTCTAGGTCGAGATGCGCAAAGTCTGCATAGCCTGAAAATTTGGAGGTGTCAAAATAGATACCGTCTTCTAGTTCGTAGGTAAGGTCTTTTTGGGTTAGACGGTCGATGAGTGCGATATTCGCCTCAATGTAGTCCGTGGCGCGGGCGATTTTTGTGGGGGCAATAAGATTGAGGGCGTTAAAGTGTTTGAAAAAATCTTCTTCATAGAATTTGGCAATTTCCCAAACGGTTTTGCCTTCGCGTCGGGCGCCTTTTTCTAATTTATCTTCACCTTCGTCAGCGTCTGAGGCTAAATGTCCGACGTCGGTAACGTTGAGGACGCGTTTTTCTTGCCAGCCGTGTAGGCGCAGTAGGCGGATGAGCGAGTCCCAATAAATATAAGCGGTGAAGTTGCCGATATGAGCAAAGCTATAGACGGTTGGGCCACAAGTGTAAACTTTAATAGAAGCGGGGTTCATAGGTTTGAATTCTTCGAGTTGGCGGGTTTTAGTATTGAAAAGTTTCATATGGGTCTATTATATCATTTAGTTGAGTTTTGGTTTTCGTCTAGGGCGGTCTTGACGGAGCTTTTAATGGCGCGTAAAACTTTGGCCAGTTTGGGCGGCTTGATATCGTGTCCGCCGATAGACTCGGTAAGGGTGATATATTTTGAGTCGCGAGATAGCTTGCGCAGGTTAGCGCCGACAACGAGCGGATCGAGATGGCCGTGGATTATATGAATAGGGAGCTTGAGGCTTAGGATTTTATCCCAGTTCTGGCTGTTCAAGATGATATTTTCCATGGTTTCTTTGAAGGCGAGAGTATTGAGGGCACGGCGATCAAAACTAGAAACCTTGGAGATGGAACTAGCTAGAGTGCCGATAACTACGTTGTCGGTGTGGTCTTTAAGCGAGCGGTAGGTGTTTTGATAAAATTTGTCCGGTATTTTTGCGAGGTCTGAGGGGCGTAGGAAGGGGGGAGAAGCTAGGACTAGGGATTTAATGTGCTTGGGATATTCGATAGCGTAGTCGGCGGAAATTAGGCAGCCCATAGAGTGTCCGGCTAGGATGATTGGGGTTTTGATGCGAAGTTTTTTGAGAGTACGATGAAGTGAGCGGTTGTAATTTTTGTAATTATATTTATACCAAGAAGGTTTTGGAGAGCGACCGAAGCCAATCAGATCAATGGCGACTAAGCGGACGTCCTTCATAGTTTTATCTGCGCTAAGGCTTTTTAGAGCTGCTTGCCAGGATAGATAAGAGGCGGCAATGCCATGGACAAATACGATCGTAAGTTTGGGGTTTTTGGGGCGACGGTCGTAGCGCACCCGCATTGTGAGCGGGATATGTAAAATGCGATGAAGGAAAAAATCAAGCACGGCCGTCTAGCACCTTGATACTAGCCTGAACTAGTTCG
>CAYLGU010000021.1:13188-14454 GCA_964383445.1 uncultured Candidatus Saccharibacteria bacterium
ATGCGGAAGCCTGCAGCAAATTGATGCCCGCCGCCGCCAAAATAGCCAGCCAATTGTTCGGCGATAGGTTTGCTGCTACGGATTTTGCCGGTGAGCTTGCCGTCTGGGTAAGTTTTGATAGTCACGGCGATTTCTACGCCTTCGACTAGGCGAAGTTCTTCTAAAATTAGGACGTTGGGATTATATTCGTCGGAAAATTCTTGGATATCCGCAAAAGGTATAAGAACGGTGGCGAGCTTGCCGTCTAAGTGGTATTCGACGCGCCTAATGAGGTCCGCTTTGTAATCTAATATGCGGGGGGATTTTTTCATATATTCACGGCGTGATTCTTCAATTTCTGAAATATTAGCCCCGAGGTCAATTAGGTCGGCAACGATACGATAATCGGAGGCGCTGACGCTTTGCGAAGTGAGGCCGAGAGTGTCGGACAAAATACCGGAAACTAGGTGTTTGGCGGCGGCACTATTGACTTGTAGGCTGAGGTTTTGGCAAATTTCGAAAATGAGCGTGCAATTAGCAGAGCTAGGCTTAATTATAGATTCGTAACTAAAATCTAAGTCAGCTGGCGTTTCGTGGTGATCAATGATCAAGACAGGCGCAGAATAGAGACGATTTTTGATAGCCGGGTCGTTCAGCAGCTTGGAAAGCAAGGTGCTGGAAGCAGTATCAACGACAATGTAGGCGTCGGCTTTGTAGGGGAAATCTTTAATAACTCTAGACCAGCCGTCGAAGTAATGCATGTATTTCGGGATATCGACTGGGCAGTAAAGGGTAGTCTCTTTGCCTAGGTCGCCTAGAATTTCTTCTAGGGCGAGCGCTGAACCTAAACTGTCGCCGTCTGGGTTTTCGGCTTGGATGATGCAAAGATGATCGTGGGGTTTGATAAAGTTAGGAAATTCTTCGTACATATTAAAATTGTAGCATATTATGGTATAATTTCGTGCATAGGGGCGTAGCTCAGTTGGTAGAGCACCGGTCTCCAAAACCGGGTGTCGTAGGTTCGAGTCCTGTCGCCCCTGCCAGGAAAGATGATTAAAATAACCCGCATGCGGGTTATTTTTTAGTCAACCTAGAAACGTGGAGCAAGTTCGGTGGAATAGACGGTCACTGACTGAGAAAAACGCTGGGCTTGGCTATATGCCCACATATAGGCGTCGTTTCTGAGGTTAAAAATTTCTGCTGGGGAAATTGATGAGTTTCCTGGCTCGGCGCCATAGGTGCGGTTCAGAATGAGTTTGTCGGCGAATATGGGGCCGTTGACGGTAA
>CAYLGU010000022.1:0-3742 GCA_964383445.1 uncultured Candidatus Saccharibacteria bacterium
TACTGATATCTATATCAAAAATTAGTAGCTTCTTGTCCCTATTCCTCTTGCTGCCGGTAATGACCGCGAAAATGTCTACCGGCGACTACGGTCTAGTTGATCTAGTAGTATCGTATAGTGGGTTAATTGTGCCCATCGCGCTCCTTTCCTTGCATGAAGGCGTTTTCCGCCACCTGATTGACGCTCGCGGCAACGAACAAATGAAGCGAGCTATTATTTCCACTACCTTAAATCTTGTCGCCCCGCTAATTGTCGGCATCTCTGCTCTTTACCTCGCCGTCTCCTTCTTCGTGCATTTTGAGCTCGCTGTAGTTGTTTTGCTATATATTCTTACCAGTGTTGGTGAGCAATTATTCACAAACATATCCAGGGGCCTGGGCAAAACCAAAGAATATACTATCGGCAGCCTAATTAGTAACGTAGGCAGTATTTTACTAATAGTCACTTCTTTGTTAGTTTTTGATGCCGGGGTTGTAGGAGTATTCATTGCTTATTCGATCGCCAAGCTAATTTCCATTATTTACTGCGTCATCGCCACCAATACAAAATCTTATCTAACTTTCAAAGATAAAGATAAAAAGATTCAAAAAGACATGTTGCGCTATTCTTTGCCAATTATCCCAAATGCCATATCTTGGTGGGTGTTTAGCGTTTCCGACCGAACCGTAATTTCACTGGTAATTGGTGCTGCCGCAAACGGTATATATGCAGTATCAAACAAGTTCGCTTCAATGCTTGCTGCTTTCCAGAGCGTTATCTGGATGGCCTGGCAAGAATCTGCATCAGTCAATATAGGGAAGGATCCCAAAGAAAGGGATGAATTCTTTTCGGATGTCTTTAGGCTTAATATTGCGGGCATGGGTGGCGTCGCAATTCTATTATTGGCGGGCACAGCGATAGGTTTTCCATTATTGATATCCCCAGAGTTTGACGAAGCTTATTTGTACGCCCCAGTATTAATCCTTGGCGGCCTTTTCAATATCGTAGTCAGCTTTTATAGCGGAATTTATGCCGCTAAAAAACTTACAAAACAGGTTATGCAGACCTCTATTCTCGCCGCAGTTATTGATTTAGTGATTAACCTTGCGCTTATCTGGTTCATCGGCCTTTGGGCCGCCGCCATTTCCACTGCCGTCGCTTACGGCGCCATGGCCATTTATCGCTACTTTGACATGAAAAAATACGTCAATATCAAGTACGACAAAAAACTCATTGTCGCAGTTTTTGCCCTCTTTGTCTTTTGCTCTATCCTCTACTATTTTAATATCGGGTGGCTCAATATTATTAACCTTGCTATCGCGGCCGTAGCGACATTAACCCTCAACAAGAATCTTATAAAATCCGGACTTACCCTAGCAAAAAGTAAAATAAATAAATAAACACTCGTTTCTTTCCTGCTTTTCGCGAAATAACAGGATTTCAAAGCATAGGGCTTAAGGTCTGCCCGTTAAATACCCTGTACTTTAGGCCGTTCTGCATGATAAAATAAAATTTGTATATTAAAAAGGAGTTCTGTATGTGTGGAATTGTAGGTTATATAGGGGAAAAACGTGAAGCTCAAGACGTTCTCGTCAGTGGTCTAAAGAGGCTAGAGTATCGTGGCTATGATTCGTCTGGCATCGCGACTATCGACGAATCTGGGCAAGCTCATGTCGCTCGTTCCGTTGGCAAGATCGCCGAACTCGAAGCTGTTTTAGCTGTTGCTTCGCAACCTGGGCACATTGGCGTCGGCCATACTCGCTGGGCTACTCATGGCGGCGTAACTACCCAAAACGCTCATCCGCATCACGCCGGCGACATCTATCTCGTCCATAATGGGATCATCGAAAACTTCAAAGAACTCAAAAAAGAACTCAAAAACCATGACTTTTCTTCAGACACCGACACAGAAGTTCTTGCTGCACTTATCAATAAGTTTTACGATTCCAAAACTAACCTCAAAGACGCGGTCGCCAAAGCACTCGCTAAAGTTCGTGGGACTTACGGTATTGCCGTTATTTCTCCTCGTGAGCCCGACACTATTGTTGTTGCTCGTCTTGGTTCCCCGCTCATTATTGGCGTTGGCAAAAAGGAAACTATTATCGCTAGTGACGCCTCGGCCTTGCTCGGCTATACGCGAGAGGCTATTTATCTAAAAGACGGCGAAATTGCCGTTTGTACTGCGGGCAATGTTGATGTTTATGATCTCGCGCTTCAAAAGCTCGGGGCTAATATCGAAAAAATCGAAGGCAGCGTTGAGCAAATCCAAAAAAACGGCTACCCGCATTTTCTGCTCAAAGAAATCATGGAGCAATCGCAAACCCTTGGCAATACTTTAAGCGGACGTATAGATACTGCTACCGGCACCATGCATCTTGGCGGGCCAAACCTTAGCAAAAAAGAACTTCAAAGCATCAAACATGTGGTAATTGTCGGTTGCGGTACGGCTTATTATGCCGGCATGCTCGCCGCTTACTATTTAGAACAACTCGTGCCAGACTTAACTACCGAAGTAGTCATCGCGTCAGAATACCGTTATCGCTCTTTCCATTTGCCACGCAATTCGGTAGCGCTCATTGTTTCTCAATCTGGTGAAACCGCCGATACGCTAGCTTGTCTCCGTGAAATTCAGAAACGCGGCGTTAAAACTCTCGGTATCGTGAATGTCGTAGGCTCTACCATTGCGCGCGAAGTCGACGGCGGTACCTATATCTATGCTGGTCCAGAAATCTCCGTTGCTTCCACCAAGGCCTTTACTTCCCAAGTCGTCGCCATGCTACTTTTCGGCGGCATGCTCGCGGGCCATCAGGGCGGCAATCCTCGTCTTATCTCCGAATTTGTTAACGAGCTAGCTATCTTACCTCAAGAAATCGACAAGACCCTCAAAAAACACGCCAAGACCATGCAAAAACTTGCCAAAAAATATCACAAATATGAGCACGCACTTTATCTCGGCCGCGACACTGCTTACCCGATTTCTCTAGAAGGAGCACTCAAGCTCAAAGAGATTTCCTACATCCATGCCGAGGGCTACGCTAGTGGCGAGCTCAAGCATGGTCCAATTGCACTCGTTGACGAAAACACTTTTGAAGTTTTCAATATTCTAGACAACTGGCTTTACGAAAAATCCATTGGCGGCTTGCATGAAGTGCGTGCTCGTGGCGGCAAAGTCCTAGTCCTCACTAACAGCAGGCGCAAAGATATCGAGTCTGACGACATCGTACGCATTGACACTCCGGTCGAACACCTTGCCCCGTTGCTATTAAATACTCTACAGCAGCTTTTTGCCTACTATTGCTCGGTCGCCCGCGGCAATGACGTCGACCAGCCGCGCAACCTCGCCAAATCGGTTACTGTAGAATAATCTGACCCGCACTCATATCTTTATCTAGCACTAGCGTGTTATGATAAAGATATGAAAAAACTTCGCTCCATTATCCAAATATCAACTATTTCATTAGCAGTTGTCGTTGTCATCGGAATTGTTATCGTAATTACCTCGCCCAATTCTTTCACGGACACGGCTTTTGATATCATCGCTTTTTCGATATCTGCCGCTAGTCTTGCCATCGCTATTCTTTCTCAAATTTCCGCCTACCACGATCGCAAAAGTTTATTCAAAGTTGTTCGTGAGCTCAATGAACTAAATTCTGACACCGAAGCCGAGCAGCGCCAAAACAAACGCATGCAAAAAAAGCTCAACGAGTTAATGGCTATGGACCAACGCATTTATCGCAAATTATCAAACAAGAAAGGTAAATAA
>CAYLGU010000022.1:3752-12346 GCA_964383445.1 uncultured Candidatus Saccharibacteria bacterium
AGAGTTAGATTTAGTGAATAAAGTTATTAAAGTGAAAGGTAAATAAATGAAAGATTTTGATTACTTACCAAGCGACGCTGTATATTTAGACTCTGCCTGCCAATCTCTTCGCCCGCGCCCAGTTATTGATGCCCTGAACGATTATTATACTAAGTTCAATTCTTGCGGCGAGCGCGTCAAATATAAATGGGGGCGCACGACTGACGAAAAAGTCGAAGCTACCAGAGATGCCGTTTTGCATTATTTGAAACTCAAGCACAAAGATTACTTCGTTTCGTTTACACTAAATACCACCTATGGCATAAATTTAATTCTCGACCAAATCCAGCCAGAACTTTTTGACAAAGTTATGACCAGCGATATCGAGCATAACTCGCCGTTTCTTTCCACTATGGCTTTTGCCAAGAAGCACGATTTGCCCCGAGAGGTTATTACGAGAAACGGTGACGGCTCTATCCTGTTAGATAACTATGATTTTTCACGCGCGCTAGTCGTGCTTAACTGCGCCAGCAACATCGACGGGCGCGTACTAAAAAATCTCAAGGATTTAGTAAAAAAAGTTCACAGACAAAAGGGAATCATTATTATTGACGCGGCGCAAGCTATGGCTCACTCATCTAGTATTCTGCACAAAAGCGAAGCTGACGCCATTTGTTTCTCGGCGCACAAAATGTACGCCCCTTCGCTCGGCGTTATTGTTGCTCGCCGTGATCTGGTTAAAAAAATCACCACGTCGTTTATCGGCGGCGGCATGGTTGACGATGTTGACCTGGACGAATACAAACTCTCTGCCAGCTCTCCCGACCACATTAGTACCAAATTTGAAGCTGGCCTTCAAGCTTGGGGCGAAATCGTCGCCCTCGGTCGTGCTATCGAGTGGCTAGACCATCTCCCTAAATATGCTCACGAAGATCTCGAGCGCAATGCTCGCAAACTCTACGATTATCTCGCCAGCGAACCGCGCATCCACCTAGTCAATAGCGCTGCAAATCCTACCATGTCCTTCTATATTGAGGGCTTAGATTCTCACCTTGTCGGCGAGGCATTTTCTGGCGAAAATATCATGGTACGCTCCGGCTATTTCTGCGTTCACTACTATCTCGACCATGTTATGCACTACCCACCCCTTATCCGTTTTTCGCTCGGCTATCACACGCGCCCAGAAGATATCGAAAAAACCATCAATACGCTCAAGCGTATATTGACACACTAGTCACATAACTATAAAGTAGCTCTATGGTTAAAATACTTCTTTCGGATATGTCATGAGCTCTAGGGCACTTCTGCTAGACTACTATGGACACATTTCAGATTTAATTATTCACCCCCAGGTCCAGTCTATGAGCAAATTCTATCAACATCGACGCGTCAGCTGCCTAGAGCACAGCTTTAATGTCTCGTACCTGTCATTTTATATTTGCAAACATCTGCATCTCAACTATCGTTCAGCCGCACGCGCGGGGCTTTTGCATGATTTTTTTCTTTACGACTGGCACGATCCAGGCAAGCCAGTCAATTTCCATGGCTATCGCCATCCATATGTTGCCCGCGATAACGCAAAAAAATATTTTGAAATTAGCCTCCTAGAAGAAAAAATAATTTTACGTCACATGTGGCCGTTTACGCCTATTCCGCCACTTCGCCCAGAGGCCTTCATCGTCTCTATGGTAGATAAGTATTGCACTGTTCTCGAGCTTTTTAACGCCTCCCGTAATCGTTTAGCCTTCCTGGCTGCCGAAACAGCGGAAGTAAAGAAGGTCTAGCTGATGGACTTTATTTACTATTTTCTATTTTTTATCATATACGGGTTTATTGGCTGGGTTTACGAAAGTACGCTATGCTCGATTACCCAGAAAAAATTTGTCAATCGAGGATTCTTGAGTGGGCCAATCTGCCCCATCTATGGTTTTGGAGCCATCGCCGCCATCCTGGCACTTTATCAAAAAACAGATAATATTTTCATAATTTTCTTGTCTAGCATGGCAATCATGAGTCTCATTGAATATCTTACGTCATGGCTAATGGAAAAAATCTTCCACATGCGTTGGTGGGACTATAGCGATAGGCCGTTTAATATCTCTGGCCGAATTTATCTTTTAGGCTCTCTTGTCTTTGGGGCTTTATCTACTCTATTAGTCACGATAGTTCACCCGGCTACACTGGTATTTATAAACTTTTTGCCCCCCGCTCTTATCGTTGCGCCCGCTGCAGCTTTCTTTATTTGGATTTTTATAGACACCTTCTTTACCATAAAGAGCCTCATCAAACTCAACCAAGTTTTGGCCGAGATTCAAAGTGCTTTCAATCGTTTTGTCGCTGAATATATAAAGCGGTCCGAAAGCCTTATGGATAGCGTCATGTCAAAATTTGAGGAAAGTAAAGTTTATGATGAGCGTGTTAAAAAAATAATTGTCGACGTTTCTCGCCGCCGCATCCGTCATCTGATCGAGGCCTTTCCAAAATCCAAATCCAGCATCTACAACGACGCCTGGTCTGCAGCTAAAAATAAGCTTGAAAATTCCACACCTAAGCCCAAAATTAATAAAGCTCATAAGACCAAATCTAAAAAGTAATTAGTATTCATGCTACAATGCCTTTATGGTTTGTATTGCAGCATTTATTATACTTTGTATTTTATCGGTCTTTGTCGCCGTGCTCTCTATTTTCAAGCGCGAGCTCGGCAAAAAATACTGGAAAGTTTTCAAAAAGTCTTGGGGTTGCGTTGGCAAAAAAGTCACCCTCCAAAAATGCGAAACCAACTTCAAAGACGACGTCAAGAATACTCTTCTTGCTAAAGTCGTAATCAAAAAACCTAAACTCGTGAAGCCTCTAGGTATTGCCATTGAAGTCGCTTCGGTTCTAATTGTCGCTATTACAATCTGGTCGCTAGCCGTTGCTATCAAATCTGGCTTGGCGCTCTGGACTTTTGGCACTTGCGACGTCACCAAGCCTTCTTCCTGTTCGCTTGGCGCTGAAGTTTGCAGCATTGATCAAGAAGGCGCCAAAAACCCTGTCGAAGCTGTCGGTCTTTGGTTTTCCGAGTGGGGCGAAATCTTTATCGCAATCCCAGACAAGCTCAAAACTTGGTCTGCCGAAGATTATGGCGCAAAAGACCTTCCCGTCTATGGTGGCGCATTTGACGACAATAAATCTCTTGCTCTGGACATCCTTGACCCTGGCTGCCTAGTTTGCATGCAGTCATTTAAAAACCAACTCTCGGCTGGTTTTATGGATGACCACGCGGTCGCTCTGCTACTTTACCCGATCCAAAATCCTGACGGCTCCTATAAATTCAAAAATTCAGGCATCATCGCCAAGTATCTTTTAGCGAGCGAAATTTATGCCACCCAAAACCCAGATACTTACGGCTTCAACTCATGGGATATTATTTCCAAGATTTTTACAGAATACAATGATGAACATATTATCTACCAAAATTTATTCAATGAAGTATTTTCTGAAGACGAAGCTGCCACGCAATTACAGTCATGGATATTAGGAGCCGGCTTCGACGAGTCAGATGTTGTAAAAATTACAACACTTGTCGACTCCCCAGAAGTCGCCCAAAAAATGGCAGAGAACAAAACTATCGTGGACGAAAAAATCAACGCCAAAGGCATCCCGACTCTTATCTATGACGGCAAAAAACACACCGGGCTCTTTAAGTCTGAGTAGTTGTGCTAAAATATAAATAATGAATCCATTTGAAGCTATTGTTTTGGGCCTTACCCAGGGCCTTACCGAATTTATCCCAGTGTCCAGTTCTGGGCATCTCGAAATTATGCAAAACCTAATCGGGAACCGTTCGGCCGATTTTCATATTTTCCTAGAGCTTATTAACTTTGGCACGCTCCTCGCTTTACTAATTTATTTCCGCAAGCGCATCATGCAGATCTTAACCGATATTTTCAAACACAAAAATTACAAACTTGCCATTAATGTTATTATTACCTCAATCCCCGCCGCCACTATCGGGCTAGTCGCTTCCAAGCTTATCGAGACTGCACCTTTCTTTTCTAGTCTTATCACGGTTGCCTGCGCTATGGCCTTCATCGGTATCTTGATGATTATTGTCGAGAAATTGCCTAAAATGTCTAAACTCAAAGACGAAAACAAACTCACTAAGCCGCGCGCTTTGATTATCGGTCTTGCTCAAGTGTTTGCCCTCGTTCCAGGCACAAGCCGCTCTGGCTCTACCATTATCGCCGGTCGCCTCACCGGGCTAGATTCGAAATCCGCCGCTGAATATTCTTTCCTAGCTAGTATTCCTATCATGTGTGGCGTCATGCTAAAAACTTTAATTAGCTCATCTAGTCGCGATTATCTATTTGCAAACCTACCTATGCTCTTGCTCTCCAACGCCATTGCTTTTGTCTCTGGCTTGGCTGCCATTTATTTCATTTTAGGTTACCTCAAAAAACAAAATTCCCTCAAACTTTTCGGTCGCTATCGTGTTGTTTTGGCGCTCCTGGTTTTGATTATTGCGCTGATTCAGTAATGTCGCCTCTATCTCACCCCTGATATTTATGTTATAATTTAAACTGTGAAAACCGACCATATTAGAAATTTTTGTATTATTGCTCATATCGATCACGGCAAATCCACTTTGGCCGATCGTCTTTTGGAGTTGACTGGCACTGTTGACAAGCGCGAAATGAAGTCTCAGCTTCTAGATTCTATGGAATTAGAGCGCGAAAAGGGCATCACGATCAAGCTTACCCCTGCCAAAATGAACTACAAAGATTATGAGTTAAATCTCATTGACACTCCAGGCCACGTCGATTTTTCTTATGAAGTGTCCCGTTCTTTGCAGGCTGTTGACGGCGCAATCCTAGTTGTAGATGCAGCGCAAGGGATTCAGGCCCAAACTCTCGCCAACGTCTATCTTGCCATCGAGCAAAATCTTACGATTATCCCAGTCATCAACAAGATTGACCTGCCCGCTGCTAATGTCGAAAAGGTTTCTGCCGAGATTATCAACTTGCTCGGCTGCGCCCCAGAAGACATCCTCAAAATTTCCGCCAAAACTGGACAAGGTGTACCGGCGATTCTGGACGCCATCGTTGCGCAAGTCCCTCCGCCCAAAAGTACTGACGACGAACCCGCCACCAAGGCACTTATTTTTGACTCTTATTTTGACGATTACCGTGGTGTTATTTTGTATGTGCGCATTTTTAATGGTCAAATCGACAAAAATTCCCGCATCAAAATGATGGCGACTCATACCGAAGGCATAGCTCTTGAAGTCGGTACTTTGAGCCCTAAAATGTCGCCCGCCACTAATCTAAAAAACGGAGAAATTGGCTATATTGTAACCAACCTCAAAACTACGCGTGAGGCCAAAGTTGGCGACACTGTGACGCTTGCAAAATCTCCTGCCCAAACTCCTCTCCCAGGCTACAAAAATATTCACCCATTTGTTTATGCTGGATTTTTTCCAGTTTCAAACGACCAATATAAAGACCTCAAAGAGGCAATCGAAAAACTTGCCTTGTCTGACTCGGCCCTGCAATATGAGCCCGAAAACAGCCCAGTGCTCGGCTTTGGCTTACGTATCGGTTTTCTAGGCTTATTGCACATGGATATTATCCATGAGCGGCTAGAACGTGAATTTGACCTTGATCTTGTAGTTACCAACCCCTCAACTGATTATCATGTCACGACAACCACAGGCGAAAAGCTTGATATCAAATCCGCCTCCGATCTCCCTGACGTTACAAAAGTTGCCGAGATTCGTGAACCCTGGGTCCAAGGCGAAATCATCGTCCCAAAAAATTTCGTCGGTGCCGTGCTAGAGCTCGTAGTCGAAAAACGTGGACAACAAAAAAACATTTCCTATATGGACGAGCGCGCGATTATCAACTTTGAAGCCCCAATGGCAAATTTACTTACGGATTTTTATGACCAGCTCAAGTCCGTTACTTCCGGCTACGGTTCTTTCAACTACGAAATTTCTGATTATCGTCACGAAGACTTGGTTTGCGTAGACTTCTATATCGCTGGCGAAAAAAACGACGCACTTTCGGTCATGGCGCACCGCAGTGAAGCTGATGCGATTGGCAGGGAAGTTGTCAAAAAGCTCAAAGAAGTCATCCCCCGCCAAAATTTTGAGGTCGCCCTACAAGCCGCCATTGGCGCTCGCTTTATCGCTCGCGAAACTATCGGTGCCTATCGCAAAGACGTTACTGGCTATCTCTATGGCGGCGACGTCTCCCGCAAGAAAAAACTTCTCGCCAAACAGAAAAAAGGCAAAGCTCGCATGAAGCGCTTCGGCAAAGTTGACATCCCCTCAGAAGCCTTTACTGTGATGTTGAAGCGAAACTAATTTTTGCGGATAAAACGTAAAAGATTTTTTAGCACTTCTTCAAAAACTTCATTCCTAGACATATCGGCTCTTACCGGCACTAGTAGCCCTAATTTTTGATAAGTCGCCACTACTGGCATAGTTTTTTCACGGAACTCTTTTATTCTATTGTCTAGGACTTTCAGGTCTTTATCATCTGCGCGCTTGCCGCGATCTTGCAAGACTCGCGCTTGCTCCCAACGACTTTTGATGTCGGCCTCAGAAATATTAAGCAAGATAGCGGCTTTCATCTCATGCTCGCTGTCTTTTGCTACGTTCATGACTTCTGTTTCTTCGCCTGACCATCTACCTACGCTACTCAAAACCAAAGGAAAATCTTTTATATCTTCTCTAAAAAAATACGGCAACACGATCTGCTTGAACTTGTCCTGCGGCACTAACGCTCCTTGCATCATGCTTAGTTTCAAATCCTTATCTTCCTTCTCGGCCTCGCGCAAAATTAATCCAGAGGACAAAAAACGTCCACCCAGCAATTCTGCCAGCCTAATCCCCACCGTATCTTTCCCAGAATAAGGCAGGCCAAAAATATTAATGCTGCCATTGCCTAGCCATTGTTTGATTTCGCTTATAGTTTCAGTTGTTTCCATAATTTATGCTAACATTATAGCATGGAACACCAACCAGTTAGTATGGTCGAATCTGAGCGCGAAGAGGAGTTGCGCATTGCTCGTGAGCGAGAAGCTGCCGCTAAAGCCTTGGCCGAAAAACAATATAAAGCCGAATTGTTTAAAAAACGTACCCAGAAAATTTTACTCATTTCGTCCATGACTATTTTAGCCGGGGCCTTAATCTTTGCCGCTATTTGGCTTATTTCTACTATTATTTCCAATACGCCTAATCCTTCTTCCCCAAGCGAGGGCGACAATAGCCAAGACGAACCGCCTGTAGCCGGCGATTTGGCGGTCATCGAAGGGTATAAATGCACGAGCAATAACTGCTCAAAAATCGTAGAACTTAGCGACCATAGTCTATTAGTCCGCGACAACTCAGCTTACTATATCCATGATCGCTCCACGGGCGTGTCGGCACGCACTACGATTCAAGAGCAGATCTATCGTGAAATCATCCCATTCACTTGGGGCAGTGAATTGCTGGTCGTCCTCCACCCGGATACCGGCCGATCTGCCATTTATTCTATTACTCGCAACCGCCAAATTGGCAACTTTAACTACGACAGCTTCATTACTAATATCGCCGACCCTGCCTATGAGGGTATGACTTGGCTCGCTGGCCAATATATTATTGCCAAACAGGGCAATGAAACTCGCTTATTGAGTATTTTCGATGGCTCAGAAGTTGTTCGCGCCACTAGCAAGGTCTTCGCCTACAAGCCATACTTCTTTGGCTACGAAACTACGGGCGAGCGTCGGGTTTATCTAGATAACTCTACCCGTATTTTGTCTACCACCGCTGGAGACTACTTGGGAGTCAAAGATTCCTATCTCATCCATATCAAGGCAAAGTCCAAAACTTCCGTAGATATTTATGACCAAAACGGCAGCAAAATCAAAACCAGCGAGCAATTCTACAAAGATTTGCTAAAACGTCTCAGGGATACTAAGTCCAAAGATTACCCAGCGGTCCTGGCGGGCTTTGCGGATGTCTATACGGTAAAAAATTAGCAGACCTTGCCAAACAGTGCCAAAAAGATTAAAATGTAGCTATCATGACAGATAGACAGCGAGAAATACTCTACGCAATTATCGAAGAATACGCCGAAATGGCCGCCCCTGTTGGCAGCGTTACGCTCGCCAAGCTTTTTGACGTCTCCTCTGCAACTGTGCGCTCCGAAATGGCTCGCCTCGAAGAAATGGGTCTTATTACTCAGCCCCACACTTCTGCCGGTCGCGTGCCGACTGACGCAGGTTATCGTCTTTATGTAAACTCACTTCAAGAAGAAATTGATTCCGAAATTGATGAAATTGACGAAAAGGCGATTGATCGTTCCGCCCGCGCCCTAGAGGTCCGAATCAGCTCTCAGACTCGTGCCGACTTCGCGATTCGTAGCGCAGTAGATAGTTTAGTTGAACTTACGGGCAATCTCGGTCTCGCAACTATTGGCGAGCAGCTCTATCTTTCCGGACTCGGTAACCTTTTCGCCCAGCCCGAATTTTTAGAGCGCAAATACGTCCAGCAGGTTGCCATGCTTCTGGATAATCTCGAGCCCTGGCTGCGTGAAGCTGCCCCAGGCGACCCGCTCAATGTCTACATTGGCCAAGAAAACCCCATC
>CAYLGU010000023.1:0-10813 GCA_964383445.1 uncultured Candidatus Saccharibacteria bacterium
CCGGATATTTCTGAAGGAAGTCGGTCGAGATAACTAGCTAAACCCATAAGCTCGCTAAGTTCTTTGGTACGTTTAGTGAGACTATTTTGGGCGCTACGAGAAAATAATCCAGCTAACTCGATATTTTGACGGACGGAGAGCACGGGATCGAGATAGAATTGCTGAAAAATGATGCCAATATGTTCTCTTCGGTAGGCGGCGAGTCGTTTATTGTCCCAGTGCGAGATATCTTGACCGTCAACTAAGACTTGTCCGCTGGTAGGCTGCTCGATACCGCTAATGATTTGAAGAAGAGTAGATTTTCCGGAGCCACTAGGTCCGACTAAGGCAAGGAATTCGCCGCTCGTTACGGACAACGAGACGTCATCTAACGCGACGATTGAGGATTTTTTGTCTTTATAGATTTTTGAGATGCTATTTAATGTAAGGTTCATTATTTTTATGGTAACAAGAAAATAGTGATTTTTCTAGACTGCTAATACCTCTGTTTGCGACATATGATAGGAGGCTTTTAAAAACGCCACCATGGACGCTATGGCGGTAAACTGTATTGAGCGTTTGCTTAGCGCTCCGTGTTTACAGCATTTTCTGCTGGGCGCCCCGTGACCGCTGCGCAGAGCCAAGTTTGGGACCGGAAGGCATCATTTTTTGTTATAATAAATTTATGGCATTAGACAAATATACGATTCAACATAAATCGGTTAGCAATATTTTGTCACTGATAGACATGAATAAAATAGCAATTCCAGAAATTCAACGTCCGTTCGTATGGAGGTCTACGAAAGTGCGCGATCTTATGGATTCGCTATACAAAGGATACCCCGTTGGGTATATTATAACTTGGCAAAATCCAGACGTTCGGCTCAAGGACGGAACTAGTAGTAAGGGCAAGACTATCCTTATTGACGGTCAACAACGCGTGACCGCACTAAAGGCCGCGCTTGACGGCCAAGAGGTCATCAACCACCAGTATGAACACGAGAAAATCCGCATAGCTTTTCACCCTATTAAGCAGAAATTTGAAACTTCTACGCCAGCTATTGAGAATGACAAATCTTGGATTCCGGACATCTCCGAGGTGATGCAAGATGATTTTGATCCATATGAATTTATAGAAGATTACGCTAAAAATAATAAAGATATCGACAAGAGCCTTGTAAATAAACGCCTACAAGAACTCATAGATATAAAAACTCGTACCGTTGGAGAACTAGAAATAAATAGCGACGTAGAAATAGAGACCGTTAACGAAATTTTCATACGCATTAATAGTAAGGGCACGCGCCTGTCTGAGGCTGATTTTGCAATGAGTCGCATCGCGGTATTCGAAGCAGAGCCCGGGGACGAATACGGCATGTATTTGCGTAAATATTTTGATTATTTCTGCAATCTGCTGCAGTCTCCAAAAGTACTTCCGGACATAGAGAAGAATGACCGCCAATTTAGCTCAACAGAACAATTCGCACGCATTAAGTGGGCGGGCGGCGAAACTGATTTATTATACAAGCCGTCATATAGCGACGTAATTAGGGTATCTGGGATAATAGGGCTCAATCGCGCACGCATGCGAGACGTCGTGGCACTGCTTTCTGGTAGAAACTTCGAGGTGAAAAGCTTTAACAACGAAGATAGTTATCTGCGAGATATCGCCGAAAAGTCTTTTGTAAGTTTTAGCGAGGCGATAGATAAAATTGTGAACGAATACAACTTTAAACGCTTTGAGCAAGATATTTTACGAGGCAGTGGTTTTACGGAAGCAAGCATGTTCAGCTCTGTAAACGCCCTGAACTTTACCTTCTCTGTGTTCCATAAACTTTTGTCACTGGGCGAGAATTACGCTGACGTGCGACAGATGACGAGAAAGTTTTTGGTGTTCTCTATATTGACCGAGCATCATAGCGGATCCTTTGAGACTCGCTGGGATAAAGATTTCAAGAGTTTTGACACTATAGATGGAGCTAAGAGTCTCTTGAACAATTACGAACGAGAACAGCTAAACGATATTTATTGGTCCGAAACCCTACCACGTTCGCTGAATAAAACTGCCACAAGTAGAACCCCAGAATGGAATTTGTTTGTAGCTGCACAGACAAAACTCGGCAAGAAAAGCTTTTTGAGCGATATTGCGGTTCGAGACATGAAAGTGTCAGACTTGCATCATATTTTTCCACAGCAGCTGATGAAAGATAATGGCAAAAATCAGTATGATTATAACCGAATAGCTAATTTCGTTATTCTTAGTCGTGACATAAATATCAAAATTGGCAAATTGTCGCCAGCAGAATATCTAGTAAGGATTAAGGATTTTGGTTCAAACGTAAGTGACCTGGGAGACAATTTGGAAGACAACTGCATACCAAAAAACCCTGAGCTGTGGAAGCTTGAAAATTATGAAGAATTTATGACGCAACGGAATAAGCTAATCTCGGCGCTATTACGAGAGTACTACCAGAACTTGTAGGCTGCTGGTGACGTTTTGCGGAATATCCAGTAAGCGTGCTGCTGGATTTTTATTGCTATCTAACAGATAATAGATACATGTCATCGTTGCCGCAAAAAACATTGGATATTATTGCGTCCATTCAAAACACGGGGGTAGAGCCCGTGCTTTATGGCTCGCAAGGGGTTTCTCTTTATATTGGGGCTTTTAAGAAATTCGGCGATATAGACTTACTTGTAGACGCGAAATGGGTCGAGGCTAATTGGCAAACCTTAATCACGAAGATGGATGGGTTGGGATTCTCGCTTAGCAATGAGCGCGAGCACGAGTTTGCTGATAGCGACGGGACAGTTGTTGCATTTGCAGACGTCAATATTCTTGTTCGAGACAATATTACCGACTCAGTAGATGCCGCCATACAAATACAAAAAATTGAAGGTGCCGAGATTAAAACTCTGAAGCCAGAGGTATTTTTGGAAGCCTACAAATTTAGTGCACGCGATGGTTACCGCAGGGGCACTCGCAAGAAGAAAGACGACGTAGTGATTGAATTGATTAGCGATTATCTCGGGTGCGAATCGAGGCCGACGAGTTGAGACGAGCTAGGCGTAGGGAAGGCTAGGACCGTGCAAACATATGCCCTTTCTCCATTCGTAAATCTAGAAAGTCTTCCAGAGTCAGACATTATATTAGCGCTATTTAACCAACGGTCTTTTTTGTGCGACATACATCTTGAAACAAAGCGGGAATTCTGTGGTATAAATAATAGGTAAGGGTAAATTTACCCATCCAGCCGTACTGCAAGTTATTGAAATTTGTCGAGCTTCTTGCGAATGCAAGCTTGGTGGAATGCCCTGGGTTAGGATTAATTAATATGCGCGAATAGCGAGCAAATTAGTTGATGTCGCGCTGAACGATCTTGGTTTTAAACGTCTTGTTTTGCGAGCCGACCCAAAGAATATTGCCAGCAATAAGATTGCCGAGAAATCTGGTTTTGTTTTGACCAGAAAAGAATGTGATGAGGCGATGAAGGTCGACGCCAACCTATGGGAAATTAGGGCTTAGTTGAAAAAACTTTGATTTTATTAATGTAAAGTCTTTACATTAATAAAAATATGCGCTATACTGGGGCTATGGAACGAAGACGCCAAAACAATTGTGAAAGAATTTGCGGACAGCGAAATAGTAAGTACGTTCAAGTGGTCTACGCAGAAATTTCCAAACACGGGCATATAACTAACGCCGAGATTTTGGAAAAACTAAGCACAGAATATCCGAACTTGAGTGCGACTACCGTACATCGCATCACGGCGCGTCTTTTGGAGTGCGGAAAAATAAAGTTAGTGCCGAGCGGCCCAGATTCAGGGCGACGCTTTGACATAACTTTGACTCCACATTGCCATTTTAGATGCAAATACTGCGATGGGCTTCGCGATGCAGATTTTGACGATGAAGTTTGGGACTTTGCAAGGAAAAAATTCGGCGACGAGTATACAGACTTTGACGACTTGACCGTCACGGGTACTTGCAGAAAATGTCGCAGACAAAGGCGAAATTTTGTTTCCGAATAATATAGAAATTTAAAAAAGGAGTTCTTATGGAAGAAATTCATAATGAAGAAAAAGTAAATGTAATGCCACGCATTGGCGAAATGGCGCCAGCTTTTGTGGCAAAAACAACGCAGGGAGAGATTAAGTTCCCGCAAGATTTCAAGGGGAGCTGGACAATTTTATTCAGCCACCCAGCAGATTTTACGCCAGTTTGTACTTCAGAGTTCATGACCTTTGCAAGCCGAGAAAAACAATTCAATGACGCTAACTGCAAACTAGTGGGGCTGTCGGTTGACGGGCTCTATAGCCATATTGCGTGGTTGCGCACAATTAAGGATAAAATCGAATACAAAGGCATGAAAAATGTTGAAGTAAACTTCCCTTTGATTGACGACGTATCGATGACAATTGCAAAACAATACGGCATGATTCAGCCGGGCGAGAGCGATACGCAAGCGGTGCGAGCGGTATTCTTTATCGACCCAAGCGGTAAGATTCGCACTATTATGTATTACCCGCTCAGTCTTGGTCGTAATTTTGATGAAATCTATCGCGTACTAGTAGGCTTGCAAACCGCGGACAAATTCGGCGTGGCGACACCAGCCGATTGGCAACCAGGCGACGACGTAATTGTGCCGACCGCAGGCTCTTGCGGCGTGGCAAAAGAACGCATGGAAGATAAATCGGAAATGACTTGCTACGACTGGTTCTTCTGCACGAAGAAACTTTCTAAAACAGACGTTGAAAATCGCAATAAAAAATAGATCAAACATTCGGGCCGGTCAAAATAAAATTTGGCCGGCTTTTTGTTTATTGAATATTGTCCGGATTGGCACCTTTAGGGTAGAAAACCAAGTCTTGCGATTCTGTTGACCAAGTCTTTACGAGTGGGTCCAAAATGCGCCAAGACGATAGGACTTCTTGGCTAGACGCGAATAAAGTTTGGTCGCCACGAACGGCGTCAGCGATAACGCGCTCGTAGGCCTCATTGAGTCGTTCCGGAAAAGCGCTTTTGAAATTGAAACCCATTTCTACTTGCTGGGTATTGTTGGTGAGTCCAGGTTTTTTGGATTGCAATTTCAGGACGACACCTTCACTGGGCTGGAGACGAAAAACTAGGGAGTTCGGATGCTTGGCGTCGTCTGTGGGGCGGAAATTAATTTCGATAGTAGTGCCGTAGCGATCAAGGGCCTTGCCAGTTTCAATGCTAATTTTGGTTTTGCGCCATTTTTCATTATTGATACGCAGATGCAGACGCACAAAAGTTTCAGTACAAGATTCGGGATTCTGGACTTCGCTGCGATAATTTTCATATTGCGCACGCAAAGTAGTCGCCGGGTCGGCGGGGCAAATGGAGTCAAATAGGCGAATTTTGGAGCGATGAATTTCGGTTTCGTTAAACTCGGAAGGGCGCTCCATTGTAACCAAGGCTAAAAGTTGGAGCAGGTGACTCTGGATGACGTCCTTCATGGCACCAGTCTGATCATAGAAATCCGTGCGGTTTTCTATGTCGATCTGCTCGGCTGCCGTAATGTGGATGCTTTCGATGAAACGGTCGTTCCAGAGTGGTTCAAAAATAGGATTATCAAAACGAAAGACGAGCAGGTTTTGGGCAGTTTCTTTGGCGAGATAATGATCGATGCGGTAAATTTGGGATTCTTGGAAATAGGTTTGAGCAGTATTGATGAGCTCGTGGGCAGAAGTCAAATCGTAGCCAAAAGGCTTTTCGACTAGAATATGCGGCAAAGGACTATTGGAGTTGGGAGTGGAATTTAGCCCTGACTCGCCAAGCCCTGCGACAATGCTGGGGAAAGTTTGAGCCGGGACGGAGAGATAGAATAGCCGACGCAGTGGGGTGCTCTGGTCGCGATCGAGATAACTTTTGAGGCGAAGATACTCAGAGTTTTGTGCTGGGTCCATTTGGAAGATTGATATGGATTTTTCAAGACGAGCCAATGCGTCTTTAGTGGGAGCTTCGGCAAAAAACTTTTGGGCAGAAGCCAAAACGTCGTGTACGGAGATTTCCCTGCGACTCACGCCAATAATTTGGAAATCTAGGGGCAAAAATCCTTCTAGCATTAACTCAAAAATAGCGGGGATCAATTTACGTCGAGCTAAATCACCAGAGATACCGAAGATAACTAGCTGGAGAGGATTTTGATTCATGATTATTTGTCACCGTTTAATTTGTGGCCACCAAATTTGAAACGAAGAGCGGCGAGCATTTTTGTAGTGTAATTTGTTTCGCCTTTTTGCGATGCGTAACGAGTTTCGAGTGCGGCATTGATCGCCGGCATAGCAATGCCCTGCTCCTTACCAACTTCGAGAGCCCAACGAGCTTCGCCGTTTTCGGAAACGTAACCGTCAATATCTTTTAGGTCAGGGTTTTCGGAAACAATATCCGCAGCGAGATCGTTTAGCCAACTGTCGATCACGCTGTGGCTTTGCCAGACGGCGGCAGCGGCAGCAATATCTATTTGCCCTGCCCCAAATGGACTGTCGTGAACAAGATGATAGCCCTCGGCAAGCGATTGCATCATGCCATACTCGATAGCATTGTGCACCATTTTTACATAATGCCCTGCGCCACTTTTGCCCATGAGAGCGTGTTTGCCGCCAGGTGCGACTAGGATATCGAGAATTGGGGTGATTTTTGCGTAAGCTTCTGGAGAGTCGCTACCGCACATGAGCGGAAAACCACGCTCGTAGCCCCAGATACCACCACTAACGCCAATATCGATAAATTGCATACCGGCGTTTTGCATTTTTTGGTTTAATGCCAAAGTTTTGCGGAAATCAGAATTGCCGCCGCTTACAATAATACTTCCCTTTGGTAAAATTTCGCTCCATTTAATAATTTCAGCGTCACTAATCTCGGAGGGCAGCATGACCCATACAATAGCCTGGTCACCGGAGAATTTTGTCAGGACCTCTTCCTTGCTGTAGGCTGCAACGGCGCCATAAGATTCAGCTTCTTTGATAGGGTCTGCGCTGCGGTTATGCGCAATCAAAGTATGCTCGCCATTTTCGGCAAGCTTGCGAGCGATCTGCATGCCCATGCGACCGAGTCCGTGGATTGCAATTTTCATGATATTTCTCCTTCTTTACTTAGTGCGTTGTCTGTAAAAATAGTAACATTTTTGTGCTTGTGCAATATATCCATGGGGAGCCCGGTCTGATGATTTGAAATTAATTTTTCTAGGATTGACTGTTTGTTGGGCCCAAAAGCGCAGAGAAAAATATCGTCAAAACGCAATATGGCTTTTTCGGTAAGTGTAATTCTTTGGTAAGGTTTCGAGTCGTAATTTGCGGCAAGCTTGGCGCTATTTGCGGCGGGGCTGCCTGGTAAAATTCCGGCAATGTGGCCGTCTGGGCCAATGCCTAGAATAGCTATGGACTGGCTGGCTGGAGCGCTGTGTTTTTCAAACAACTCGGCAAGTTTGGCTGTGCTTTTTTCTATAGTGCCGTATTTTAAAATATCTTGAGGTTTAATAGATTTTGGTAAAAGTTTTTGAAGCCCGGCGATATTGGAGTCGCTATGCCCAGAGTCACCAAAACGTTCATCGACGGGTAGAATTGTAAGTTTAGAGAATTTGATATGGCAGGATAGCTGCTTGATGATTTGAGCTTCGATAGGCAAGGCGGAGCCGCCACTCACGAAAAGTCCGAGCGGCAACTCGGCGTCTAAGGCATAGGCTAATTTCGAGGCTATCTCTTTAGTGCAGGCTTCTGGGCTGAAGATACGAATATTCATATATCTATTATACCCTTTGATTAAATTATATAAACTTTCTTTTTTATTGTAAACCATTTACAACAAATAAAAAAGGGTTTATACTTAATTCATGGAAAATAATACATACGATTTAATCACAATAGGCGCCGGCCCCGCAGCACTAACTACGGCAATTTATGCGGCTAGAGAAAACTTAAGCACTTTACTTTTTGAAAAGGCTTTAGTGGGAGGAATGGCAGCGACCGTAGATAAAATTGAGAACTATCCAGGCTATGCCGAAGGGATTAGTGGCATGGATTTTGCAAAAGAGCTGCGCAAGCAGGCGGAACGTTTTGGTGCGAAAATAGAATTTGGTGCTGTACATAAAATTGAAAGAGATGACAAAGGGCTAAAATTATCGACAGATGACGGTGATTTCCATGCAAAGAGTGTCCTGATAGCTACAGGCTGCGATCATAAAGTCTTGGGGATAAAAGGCGAATCGGAATATTTTTCACGAGGCGTACATTATTGCGCAACTTGCGACGGTGTATTTTATACAGGGAAACGACTAGTGGTAGTGGGTGGAGGCAATAGTGCGGTGCAGGGGGCAATATTCTTATCAAAATTTGCAACCCATATAGATTTGCTGGTTAGAAGCAAACTGAGGGCCAGCCAAGTTTTGCAAGACAGGCTAGCAAAAATGGATAAGAAAATTAGTGTCCATATGGGCACTACCCCAGAGGAAATAACGGGCGACGGCACGAAAGTCACCGGCGTGAAAACAGCGACACAAGGTAAAGTGCAAGAAATTGAAACAGACGGAGTTTTTGTGTTCGCGGGCATAACGCCAAATACGCAGTTTTTAAAAGATTCCCCGATAGAGCTGGACGAAAGCGGATATATAAAAAGTGATAGAAACTTGGCAACGAGTTTGGACGGAGTTTTTGTGGCGGGAGATGTACGTAGCGGCGCGATAGCACAGATTGCTAGCGCGACTGGCGACGGGGCGGTGGCGGCACTTTCGATTCGCGACTACATGGGAGAGTTAGATGCAAGAAGGCAATAGAATTAGAGCGGGGCGATACGTGGTTGCTATCCGGGAAATTTTGGCAGAGTTGGGACACGCTACAAACAATGACATCTTGGAGCGATTGCGGGAAGACTATCCGGATATTAGTGCGACTACAGTGCATCGCATTACGGCGCGGCTCGTAGACAATGGGATCTTGCGTTTGGCGCCAAACGGATTAACCGCAGAGATGAGATTCGATACGAACAACCGACCTCATGATCATTTCAAGTGCGAACTTTGCGGAGCATTAAGGGACGCCGATTTTGGCGACGAGATTAGACCTTATATAGAAAGGTCTATAGGGGCGGGTTGTAGAATTTCGGGAAATTTGACAGTGTCCGGCGTATGCGGATGTTGCTGTAGGCGGGAGGATGGACGACGAAGAGAATAGGCGATGCAAAAAACTTATTAAATAAATTAAAAGGAGAAATTATGAAAGTTACAGTTTACGGAACCAAACAGTGCCCTTATTGCGTTTACTTAAAGGAATGGCTAAAAGACAATAAAGTTGAGTATGAAGAATTTTTGGTAGATGAAAATCCTTATGCGGCTCAAACTATGGTGCAACTGAGCGGACAAATGGGCGTACCCTTTACTACGATCGAGACCGATGAAGGAGATATGGAGAAAATTTTGGGCTTTGACGTTGCAAGACTGAAGAAAATTCTATCGTAGTTGTTTCACCTAGCGGCTGCTTCGTAGAAAGATGCGGAGGGGGCTGACTACGGTAAATTCTATATTTTTCTGGTTATTCGATTATAGCGTCGGATACAAAACTAAGCATTCTAGTGGTACGGCTGACGATCTGACTTTAGTACTTGCGCCTACCAAGGGCGGGGACGAAATCCGTTGATGTCAAACCCCAAGCAACCTACTTGATTTCTTTTAGCAAAAAAGATAAAGATTTTATACTGACAGAAAAATAAGCGGTTCATTATTTTTTAGTTAAGCACTAAAACCGTTTGGGTTTTGCGATTGCCAAAGCCAAGAATCAGCGCAGGAGTCATCGATAGTCTTATCTGAGCTCCAGCCCAACTCTCTGCGAGCCTTAGAGACGTCAGCAAAGACACTCGCGAGATCGCCGGGACGACGAGCTACGATTTTGTATGGGATTTTTTTATTCGAAGCTTTTGAAAAAGCACTAATAATTTCTAATACGGAACTTCCCTTACCTGTACCTAAGTTATAGACCGTAATTCCTTTGCCTATATGTTCGAGGGCAGAAACGTGGCCCTTAGCAAGGTCAACGACATGAATATAGTCTCGCACTCCCGTACCGTCGGGGGTGTCGTAATCGTCGCCATAGACAGAAACTTGTTCTAATTTACCAACTGCAACCTGCGAAACATAGGGCATGAGGTTGTTGGGAATACCGTTCGGGTCTTCGCCGATGAGGCCACTTTCGTGGGCGCCAACTGGGTTAAAATAACGGAGTATAGAAACTTCGAATTCTGGGTCTGAAACGCAAAGATCTTGTAAAATCTGCTCGATGAAATATTTTGTTTGACCGTAAGGGTTGGTGATATTTCTACCTGCTGGAGTATCTTCCGTATAAGGGACTGGGGCGTCTGCGCCATAAACCGTGGCCGACGAGCTAAAGATGAATTTTTTAACACCGAATTCTTGAGCGATTTCAAGCAAAACAACAGTCGAATCGATATTATGCGCATAGTAGCGTAAAGGCTGAGCGACAGATTCACCAACGGCCTTAAGTCCAGCAAAATGAATAATAGCGTCAAAAGAATTTTCTTGAAATAGCTTACGAAGCGCAAGCTCGTCGCGCGTGTCCGCTTGCACGAAGGGAATTTTCTGGCCAGTAATTTGCTCGATACGAGAAACTGCTTCTTTATTACTATTAATAAGGCTATCAATGATGACAACTTTATGATTGTTTTTAATTAGTTCTACGACAGTGTGTGAACCAATATAGCCCGCACCGCCAGTGATTAATATATTCATACTTAAATTATACAATAATAACTAGAAAAGGTAAATTGACAGGATTAGATTAAAGACAAAAAGCGTGATAAACT
>CAYLGU010000024.1:0-10765 GCA_964383445.1 uncultured Candidatus Saccharibacteria bacterium
CTCGCTTTACGCAGGCTGGCAACCTTCGGGATCGTTTCAGGGCGTGTTCTCTGGCAACTACTTCTCGGGCTTGGCCGTCCAGGGTAGCCGCGCCTACTATTGGTCCTCTACCGTCAACTCTGCCGCCTACGCCTACCGCTTGTACTTCAATTCCGGCAGCGTCGGCCCGGCGTACACCAACGTCAAGTACTACGGATTTGCAGTGCGTTGTCTGGTTCAGTAGCTCTAGGGTCTTTCGTTTTAGTCTCTAGTTCTGTCTGAAAAAAGAATCAATAGTCACTTTTCCAGACGTTCCCAAGACGGCGTAGCCGGCAGGGAGCGGCTAGGAATAAGTGGCAGGCGGAAAAATAAAATACAAATATTAAAACAAAGGTGGGAAAATGAATAAAAAATTTCCAAAACAAAACGAAAACAAAAACAAAAAAACGGCACTATACGAAACAATGGAGACAAAGAATGAAGTTTTGCGTCTAATGAGAAGCCTGAAGAGAGCGGCCAAAAAACATGCTGTGCCGGATGATATAATGGGGCGATGAAGCAAGAGTTGGCCTTGAAGTTGTTGTTGGCGGGGGAGAATTGTTTTTTGACGGGGGCGGCGGGGACGGGCAAGACTTATGTGCTAAATGAGTTTATCCGGCAGGCGAAGAAAAAGAAAAAACGGGTGGCGGTGACGGCGTCGACAGGGATTGCGGCGACACATTTGAACGGAGCGACCATACATGCTTGGAGTGGGATTGGGGCGAGGGAGGAACTGGCGGCGAAATTCTTTACGAAGTTGCCAAAAAGTCGGCGGACGACGATAGAAAATGCGGACGTACTGGTGATAGATGAGGTTTCGATGTTGGACGGGCAATATTTGGATATGGTGGATGAAGTTTGTCGTAGGGTGCGGGCGAATATGTTTGAAGCTTTTGGGGGATTGCAGATTGTATTGAGTGGAGATTTTTTTCAGTTGCCGCCGGTGAATAGGGAAGGGGCGGTGAGTTTTGCCTATGATGCGGTGGTGTGGCGAGAGACGAAGTTTAGCGTATTGTATTTGACAGAGCAAAAACGGCAAAGTGACGGAGAATATTTGGAGATTTTGAGTGCGATCCGGCGGGGAGATTATCGGAGGGGGCAAATAGAAAAATTGATGTCTAGGGTAGGAGCGGAACTTGATGGGGAAGTGACGGAGCTATATACGCATAATTTTGCGGTGGATAGAGTGAATAATCGGCGTTTGGCGGATATTTTGACTGAAGAAAAAGTTTATACGGCGACTTTTACGGGGCAGAAAACTTATAAAGAGCGGTTGGCGAAGAGTATTTTGTCGCCGGTGGATTTGCATTTGAAACTGGGGGCTTTGGTGATGGCAGTGAAAAATGTGCCAGAAAAAGGCTATTTCAACGGTAGCGTGGGGGAAGTGGTGGGGTTTGCGGAATTTGGGAATTACCCGGTAGTGGATTTTGGACGGGGCAAGAAAGTAATGGTGGCACCGGAAACGTGGGAGATGATAGACGGCGAGACGCGGCGGGCGACAATGTCGCAGATACCTTTGCGATTGGCGTGGGCGATCACGGTGCATAAAAGTCAGGGGATGACACTGGATGCGGCGAGGGTGGATTTGTCGCGAGCTTTTGAGTATGGTATGGGCTATGTGGCTTTGTCGCGAGTGAAAACTTTGGAGGGCTTGTCATTGGTGGGGATAAATAAAAAAGCGATAGAAGTGAATCCGCAAGTTTTGGCGAAGGATGAAGAGTTTCGCAAAATGTCGGAGCAGTTAGGAAAGAAAAAATCTAAAAAACAAGACTAACAAGACTGAAGCATAAGTGATATATTAGAATTCATTAGGGTGTGGCATTTAACGGGAGGTGCCATGAAGAAACAAACAAAATATATTTTTGTAGTGGGAGGCGTTTTGTCGGGAGTCGGCAAAGGGATTACCGCTGCGTCAATGGGGGCAATACTAAAAGCTAAAGGTCTAAAAGTTTCGATCCAGAAATGCGATCCGTACTTGAACGTGGATGCGGGGATGTTGAACCCGGTTGAGCATGGCGAGTGTTTTGTGACGCGTGATGGGGCGGAAACGGATTTGGACTTGGGGCATTATGAACGTTTTTTGGACGAGGAAACGAATAAATATTCGATTACTTTGTCGGGGGCGATTTATCGGGAGCTGATAGAAAAAGAACGGGCTGGGAAATTTGGCGGCAAGACTGTGCAGATGATCCCGCACTTTACTGGCTTGGTGCAGGAAAAAATCGAACGTGCAGGGCGGGGATTGGGGGAACAGTTGGTGATTATGAGGGTTTGGGCTTTTTGGAGGCGATTCGAAGTTTTGCGAATATCGTGGGGCGACGAAATTGTCTATATGTGAGCGTAGTGTATGTGCCGTTTTTGAAGGCGAGCAATGAATTCAAGAGTAAGCCAGCACAAAACGCTTTGAAGGATTTGCGAGGTTTTGGGATTATTCCGGATGTAGTTGCGGTACGTGCAGAGCGTAATTTGAATAAAACTATTTTGGGTAAGATCGCGCTGTTTTCAGGAATTTCCGAAGATGCGGTGGTGGCTTTGCCGGATGTGGCGAGCGTATATGATGTGCCTTTGAATGTGCTAAAAAGTGGCGTGTTGGGGATTCTGAATGATTTTGTGGGGGACGACAGTGAGCCTGATATGTCGGCATGGGAAGATTTATCAAAGAAGTGGTCAAAGAAATATAGCCAAAAAGTAAAGGTTGGTTTGGTGGCGAAATATGTGGGTTGTGATGATACCTATATTTGTGTAACGGAGGCTTTGAAGTCGGCGGCGGTGACAAATGGTGTAGAGTTGGATTTGGTTTGGATAAATGCGGAGGAGGCGACGGATGCGGACTTTGCAAGCGTAGATGGCTTGGTGGTGCCGGGTGGATTTGGCGCGCGTGGCGTGGATGGAAAAATTTGCGCGGCGGACTTTGCTTTGAGAGAAGATAAACCATATCTAGGTCTATGTTTGGGTTTGCAGGTGGCGGTAATTGCAGCTGCAAAGCGGGGCGGGTTGAATAAAGCGACTTCGGAAGAGCTGGAAGAAAAACCAGCGCAAAATGTGATTTATTTGATGCCGGGGCAGGCGGGGAAGGAAAATACTGGGGGGTCGATGCGTTTGGGCGATTATGACGCGAAGCTTGTAAAGGGTAGTTTGGTGGCGGAAATTTATGGTGTTAGTAGAGTGACCGAGCGACATCGTCATCGCTACGAAGTAAACCAAAAATACCTGAAAGAGATAAAAAAAGGCGGATTGGAAATTAGCGGATTAAGCCCGGACGGAAGTTTGGTGGAATTTGTGGAGGCACCTGGACACAAGTTTATGGTAGCAACGCAGGCTCACCCAGAATTTCGCAGCAGGCCGATGCGAGTACATCCGCTGTTTGATGCCTTTGTGAAAAGTCTGAAAAAATAAATTTGAAGATTTTTAACAAGAAGAAACCCCAGACCTAATTGTCTGGGGTTTTAAAAAGGAGGATGGAGATATGTAAACAAAGTGCGAAGAAGTACTAAAACTTCGCACTTTGACAGGAAATAGAACGCTAGACTGTGTTAGCGTGGCGTGCGCGATTGGGGGCGCGGCCTAATGCACTTGGGTTTTTGCTTAGCTACGGACGGGGTGGCTTCGTTTTCCTCTTCGCTGGTTTTTTGCTGGCAGCTGCAATTTGTGTAGCCATTGGCGAAGGAATGGGGCAAGATATCGCCTGTTTGGCCTTGAAAGATGGTCATTTCTTCGGCGAGCTTGCCGCGATCTTCAGAGGTGAAGCCTTGGTTGCCGAGATAACGCAGACTTTTTTCGATGATGCGATCAAGTTTCGGGGTGCGTCCTTTGCGGCCTTGCGAGGCTTTGCGGCCCTCGGATTTTTGCAACTCAGCGTAAGCGTCCAAAATGGCAGTGCGTTCTGTTTGACTAGAATTCATATAATAGTCTCCTTTCTGAAAATGTGCTAACTATGCACGGATTTGCATAGTATGGATTATCTTAGCACAAAGTGTTAAAATATGGAAGATGGAACAGATGAAAAACGCGATTTCTTTGATTTGTAAAAAGTTGTATGATTTTGACGGTGCGATAGATTTGGCGGAAGTGCCAGAAAATATGCCAGGGGATTATGCGACAAATGTGGCTTTGCGCTTGGCGAAGGTGGCAGGTAAAGCGCCGCGTGAGATTGCAGAAGACATAATACTGGAACTAAAAAAGACTTTGGTGGCAGAGTTTGAGGTGGCGGGGCCGGGCTTTATTAATATTACGGTGAACGCGAAAGATTTGAAACTGGAATTAGATCAAAAGTGGTCAGAAAAATATGGAAATTCCGACACGGGAGCGGGGCGGTTAGCGATCGTGGAATTTCCTAGCCCAAATATGGCAAAACCGTATTCGGTGGGGCATTTGAGGCCAGGCAATCAAGGCTGGGCAGTGAAAAAAATGCTGGAAGCGACGGGGTGGCGAGTTTTGACGGATAACCATTTGGGGGACAGTGGAACGCCGTTTGGAATTTGGAGCGTAGGTTTTGAACGTTCGGGCAAAAGTCTGGACGAGATAGATGTCTACGCTCTGGGTAAAATCTATATCGAAATGAAGCGACTCCTGAAGGAGGAAGAAGAAGCTGGCGGTAGGGAGCTGGCGGATGCGGTGCAAGATTGGCTTTTGAAATTGGAGCAGGGCGACGAAAGGGCGCTGGCTTGGTCGCAAAAATTTAATGAAGTTTCTTTGAAACATATACATGAAATAATGGGGCGTTTGGGGCTGGAAACAGATTACGAGTTAGGTGAAAGCTTTTTTGTGGAGCAGGGCAAGGATTTGGTGGAAAAATATGTGGCAGAAGGTTTGTTCGAGAAAAATGCGGACGGTAGCGTGATTTGCCGTTTGGATGAATTTGGAATTGATGTGCCGATTTTGGCGCAAAAAAGTAATGGAGCGGCTTTATACGCGACGACAGATTTGGCGTGTATGGTGTATCGGGCGAAAGAATTTGCGCCAGATAAAGTAGTGTATTGTGTTGGGCAAGAACAGAAATTTTATTTTGAACAGTTGTTTGCGATGGGTAAAAAATTAGGATTATCGCAAGAAAAGGTACATTTGTGGTTTGGGATGATTGACCAGTTGGTAGACGGAAAGCGTGAAAAAATGTCTAGCCGTAAAGGTGTAGTTTTGATGGAAGAGTTGCTGGATAAGGCGGAAGAGCGAGCGCGAGCGTTGACTGAAGGCAGAGAAGTGTCGGAAGAAGATGTAAAGAAGATTGCAGTGGGGGCGGTAAAGTTCACGGACTTCATGGCGGAAAAGGGAACGGGAATTTTGTTTGATTGGGAAAAGATTTTTGCCCTGTCTGGATTTTCGGGGCCGTTTTGTCAGTATGCAATAGTGAGGATGAATAAGATTTTGGCCTTGAATAAGGATTTTATAAAAGTGGATTACGGTGACTATGGTTTTGAGGCGGAAAAGGATTTGTTGAAGCTGATGCTGGAGTTCCCGCAGGTCGTGGAAGTGGCGGCGGAAAGATTGGAGGGGCACCGAATTGCAAATTATGTATTCAAGTTGGCACAGGAGTTTAATCGTTATTATGAAGCGGTGCCGGTAGGTATGGCGGGCGAAATTGAGAAATCGGCAAGGCTAGATTTGTTGGTAAAATTGAGTCAAGTAATGACGCGAGCTTTAGATTTAATCGGCATAGCGGTGCCGGAAAGGATGTAACGCAAAATGACGAAGAAAAAAGAGACGGAGAAAAAACCTTTTGTAGCGAGACATTTGGAGGGCTTTGGGACCTTTGTACGAGAGCAGGGGATTGTCGGATTGGCAGTCGGTTTGGTGTTGGGTACAGCGGCGTCGACTTTGGTGAACTCGTTGATAAACAATATCATTATGCCGCCACTAGGGTTTTTGCTGGGCAGTAGCGAAGGGCTGAAGGGTCTGTATTGGGAATTGGGCGAAACTGCTACGGGTGAAATGGCGCGCTTGCAGTACGGGGCGTTTGTGTCGGATTTTATAAATTTTTTGGTGATTGCTTGGGTGGTTTATATTGTAGTGAAATGGCTACGCGTGGAGATTAGGAAAAAATAGCATGGCAAAAAAGGCGACACTACTATGGATGGACCTAGAGATGACTGGGCTAGATCCAGAAAAAGACCAAATTTTGGAGTTAGCTTGTATTGCGACGGATTGGGAGATGAAGGAAATTGCAACTTGTGAATTGGCAGTGAAATGTGACGACAAGCTGATGAAAAAAAGAATGGTGGGGGAATTTTGGGAGAAAAACGCGGAAACCAGAGATGCTTTGATAGCGCAAAATGCGGATGGAGTGGAGTCAGGATTGGCGGAAAAAGAAGTGCTGAAATTTGTAAAAAAGTACTTTGGTAAAAAAGTTTATTTGGCGGGGAATTCGATTCATCAGGATAGGAAATTTATTGAAAAAGCGTGGCCGGAGTTGGATGCGAAACTGCATTATAGGATGTTGGACGTAAGTGCTTGGAAAATTTATTTTGAGGGTGCGCTTGGCAAGAAGTTTTTGAAGCAAGAACAGCATCGAGCGCTAGACGATATACGCGGAAGTATAGAGGAGTTGAAATGGTATCTGAAAATGATGTCTTAGAGTTTGCGATGCAGCTGGGCGAAGAAGTCGCTTGCGAAGAGCGCGAAATGCGTGATGATAAAATGCACGCTGAACCTTGTAAGATTTTTCGTAGAGGGGAGAAGGTATTTTTGGTGCTTTGGAAAGGAACGCAGCCGCTTAGAATAGAAGTGCGTTGCGATGGCAAGCTGGGGAAATTATTGAGAGAAAAATATGAGTCGGTAATGCTGAGCAAGTCTTTGGGGGGAAGTGGTGTGGAAGTGATTTGTGCGGGGCAGATGAGCCAAGAGGATGTGTTGGATTTGGTGCGTTTAGGCTGGGAGCTTTGCGCGTAGGCTTACATTCTGCTTTTTACAAAAAAATAAGCAAGATTTAACTGATGCTGCTCTGCTATAAGTGCGAGCCAAAAGACGTGCGTGGCGGGGTTGTGCTTTTAATTACTATTGGCGAAGTCGGTGAGTTCTTGGTAGAGAATTTTGAGATTTTCGGTGGAAGTGTCGACTATGTTGAGGACGGCGGCGTCTTTGGTTTTATTGCGGATTTCGGACTCCATGCTGAGGATTTCGGAAATTTGTAAGGCGGTGGAGGTGGCGAAGCTACGGTCGAGCAAACCGTTGAGCTTGGCGTCTTTTAACTTATTGGTGTAGTCAATAAGGTTGGCGCTTTCGGTTTCGGCGGCGGAATCACTAATTGCGCTGATGTCGACTTTGAGATTGGAAGTGATGGCGGAATAATTGGTGGCGGTAACAAAAAGGGAGCTGCGTAACGTGCCGGCTAACGAGCGTAATTTGGAAGATTTGATACTTTTGGCGTAGGTGGTGATAGGGCCATTTTCGGCGGAGAGGTTTTGGAGACGGAGGTGATAACTCTCATAGAGGGCTTTATCTTTGGCACCGAAACCGTTAATGATAGCGCCGAGCACGAAAATAAGGACCAGAGCAATAATAGCCCCAGAGATAATTTTGATAAGTTTTGGGGTGAAAATTTGCGCGGCCATAGAACTTTGCGGTTTGACGGCAATTTGATCTAAGTAATCTTGATTATCCATAAGCATATTGTAACATAGGCTTTTGGTGAAATATAGTCGGAAAGTGGGCTATCTGTTACAATTGAGACATGAATGATGCCAAGGAGGAGATACGCGCACGGTTGGCGGTAGAGGATGTAGTTGGGCAATACATTGAACTGAAAAAGGCAGGGCGGAACCTGAAAGGGCATTCGCCGTGGGGGACGGATCGGACGCCGAGCTTTATGGTGTCGCCAGAGAAGGGGATTTGGCATGACTTTTCAGCAAATAAGGGTGGCGATATTTTTAGTTTCGTGATGGAAGTGGAGGGGATAGATTTTCGAGAGGCTTTGGAAAAATTGGCAGCGCAGGCGGGGGTGGACTTGTCAAAATATCGTGGCGGAGATGCGAAAGTGTCAGAAAAAAAGCGCAAAATGCGCGAATGCTTAGAGCTTGCCTGTAAATATTTTCAGTTTTGCTTGACGCGAAATAAGCCAGTGATGGACTATGTGTTTTATCGGCGAAATTTGAACCGAAAAACGGTGGAAACTTTTCGGATTGGTTATGCGCCGATGAACGGGCGGGCTTTGGTGAATTTTTTGAAAAAGCGTGGATATAAAGATGAGAATTTACAAGATGCGGGTTTGGTCAACCAATATGGGGGGGATTTATTTAAGGGCAGGATGATGATTCCGCTGATGGATGGATTGGGGGCGGTGATTGGGTTTACGGGCAGAATTTTGGACGATAAGGACAAAAATTCGCCAAAATATTTGAATACGCCAGAAACTTTGCTTTATAACAAAAGTCGGCATATTTTTGGGTTGAGTCAAGCAAAAGAAAGTGTGCGAAAGAGTGATTTTGCGGTGGCGGTGGAGGGAAATATGGATGTGATTTCATCGCATCAGGCCGGAGTGACGGAGGCGGTGGCAACGGCGGGGACAGCGATGACGGAAAACCATTTAAAGGCTTTGGCGCGGCTCACAGACGATATTCGTTTGGCTTATGACGGTGACGAGGCGGGAGTGAAGGCGGCGGAGCGGGCGATTGGGTTGGCGAGTAAGTTGGGGATTTTCTTGTCGGTGGTGGATGATTATCAAGGATGTAAAGATGCGGACGAATTGATTCAGAAAGATGCCAAGTTGTGGCAAAAAGCGGTGGGTGGATATGTGCCGGCGGTGGAGTGGTTGCTCGGTAAATACGAGGAGCAAAACGATTTGCGAACGGAGCGAGGCTTTAAGGAATACGGCGATATGGCGAAACGTTTGATCGGCGACATTAGTGACGTGACCTTGAAGGAGAGATATGAAAAAATGGTGGCGAAAAAACTGGGGGTAGATCTCGAAACTTTTAGGAGCAAGGAATTGGGGGAAGATAGGAAAAGATTGAAGAAAATTTTGCAGGACAAGTCGGAAAAAAGACAGGCAGGCGTGTGCGGGGAAGATATTAGCATGGCGGCAAAAAATTTGACGGCGCTGGCAAAATTTGGGGGGGTGGAAATTGACAAAAGCTTAATTTGTGCTAAACTTGACGACAAAGAACTAAGTTTGATATACGAGTACCGTTACGCAAATTGGGCGAAAGATGCTAAATTGCGAGAAGCAGACGAGCTAACTCGGAGAGTAACACAAGAAAATTTACAAAAACAAAAAATAGATTTGCAGTTGGCGATTGCAGAAGCAGAAGAGCAAGAGGACGCTGAGAAATTGGAAAAATTATTGGCAGAACTTGATGCGTTGAATAAGCAGACACATAAGAAATAAAGGCCGACTAAGGCTTACTCTTAAATATTAGCATAAACAGGATGAAATGTCAAGATGAGTGACGAAAAAAAGAATCTAAAAGCAAAAAAATCACGATTGGATGACTTGAACGAGCCAGATTTGGATGAGATTGATGACGAAGAAGAGGAAGAAGAGATAGATCTGTCGGTTAATTATGATGATATTGCTGATGACTCGGTGAAATTATATTTGAGAGAGATTGGTAAAGTCCCGCTTTTGACGGCCGAAGAAGAGTTCGATTTGGCGCAAAAGATTATCAATGGCAGCGAAAAAGAACAGAAAAAAGCCAAAGATAAGATGGCCGAGAGTAACATGCGCTTGGTGGTGAGTATCGCGAAACGATACAGCGGACGAGGTTTGGACTTTTTGGATTTGATTCAGGAAGGGAATACCGGTTTGCTGCGCGCGGTGGAGAAGTTTGACCCGGACAAAGGGTTTAAATTTTCGACTTATGCGACTTGGTGGATTCGTCAGGCGATTACGCGAGCGATCGCGGATCAGGCGAGGACAATTAGAATTCCGGTGCATATGGTGGAGACTATCAATAAGGTTTTGCGCACGCAGCGCCGTTTGACGCAAGAGATGAACCGTGAGCCGTCGGTTGAAGAGGTGGCAAAAGAGATGGACATGGAGCCGGAAAAGATTGAATACGTGATGAAGATTAAGCAAGATATTGCGTCACTGGACGCGAGCGTGGGGCGAGATGGCGACGATGATGAATCTTCTTTGGGTGATTTTATCGAAGACGAAGACCGAGTTTCGCCAGAAGATGCAGCGGCGACGCAGCTTTTGAAAGAGCAGATTGCGGCGATTTTGCAGACCTTGAGCGAGCGTGAACAAAAAATTATCAAGATGCGTTTTGGGATTGGCGGGGGGAGCAGCCACACTTTGGAAGAAGTTGGGGCGGAGTTTAGCGTGACACGCGAACGAATTCGCCAGATTGAAGCGAAGGCTTTGAGCAAATTGCGTAAACACAAAGATACAAAAAAGTTGCACGAGTACTTGAAGTAGAGTTACTATCATCTTTGCCCGAGTCTAACTTTAGAAACATAGGTTGGAATTTTCATACGCTTTGTTTTTACTCTCGGCTTATCTTTTCCAAAAAAGTCTGGTTCGCAAAGTATAAAAATCTGTCCTCCGTCTAAACATTTGCTCGGGGGTCCCACTAAAGTCACCCACTCGCAAAAGTTTAGGAAGTCCAGATTTTTATACTTTGGAACTGCGACACAGTTTTGGAAAGAGATAAGCCAGAGTAATAGAAGCTAAGCCATTGTAGCTGTATTGAAAGCCCTAAGCTAATCCAATTTTCGAAAACCTTTCACGTGTCAATCCGTCTTTACGGGTGGCAGGCAATTGCGGTCATCTCTTCGGCAGTTTCTCTAAAGTAGTTAGGTTGAGGCTAGATGAAAT
>CAYLGU010000025.1:0-9774 GCA_964383445.1 uncultured Candidatus Saccharibacteria bacterium
GATAAATAGCTTCCATTATTTCTTCCCTGCCTTCCCTGCTTTACGAATAATAACTTCGTCAGCATATTTAATACCTTTGCCTTTGTAGGGCTCAGGCTTTTTGAGTTTGCGAATCTCAGCTGCCACTTGCCCGACCATTTGTTTGTCGATGCCAGCTACAGTGATTGTCATTTTGTCGACTTTTAATTCTACACCCTCTGGGGCAGTATACTTCACTGGGTGGCTGAAACCTAGCGACATTTCAATAGTCTTTGGTCCGCCAGATAGACGAAAGCCAACGCCGTTAATTTCGAGTTTTTTCTCGTAGCCTTTGGTGACGCCTTGAACAGCATTATTGATGAGTGAGCGTTGAAGACCGTGCCAAGCTTTTGATTTGATTTCGTCATCTTTGCGAGTGACGATAACTTGTTTTTCTTCTACGGTCGTAGTAGTGTTTGGTTGCACTAGTACGCTGATTTTTCCCTTTGGTCCGACCACGTCAATGGTGTTGTCATTGACTGTGATTGTCACACCGCTCGGAATTTCGATAGGTAGTTTTCCAATCCTAGACATAATTTTCCTTTTTTAATAAACCTTTACTAATATCTCGCCGCCAAGACGGGACTTAATGGCCTCGTTGCGGGTCATAATGCCTTTGCTTGTACTAATTAGTACTGTGCCGCGGCCAGATTTGATCTTCGGTATTTCATTTGCGCCGGCATAAACTCGACGACCTGGCTTTGATACCTTTGCGATCTCATTGATACGGGCGTTTGAGTTTGCACTATTAATAACGACGTGCAGGATGTCGCGAGGTTTAGCTGCTTCAATCTCTACTTTGTCGATATAATTAATTTTTTGCAATTTTTCTGCGATGGCGAACTTTAGTTTGCTGGTGGGGACACGGATTTCAGTTTTGCCAACGGCGATAGCGTTGCGGATACGGGTTAGTAAATCTGCAACAGGGTCTGTACTTTGAATACTCATATTTCTTCTCCTTTCTTTCCTTACCAGCTACTCTTTGTTACGCCAGGGATTTCACCCTTGGAGGCTTTTTCGCGGAAATTGATACGGGACAAGCCGAAACGGCGCATGTAGGCGCGGGGTCGGCCGTCTAGCATGTCGCGATTTTTTAGTCGTGTAGGGCTAGAGTTGCGTGGGAGTTTTTGTAGACCTTCGAGGTCACCCATTGCTTTTAGCTCTGCGCGTTTTGCTTTGTATTTGTCGTGCATTTTTTGTCGCTTCTGATCGCGAAGTACTGCGGAAGTTTTTGCCATATTACTTAGCCTCCTTCTCAAATGGAATGCCGAATTTTTCTAACAAGTTAAGGCTCCCTTCTTTTGAACCGTTTTTAATTACGAAAGTGATTTCTAGACCATGTAATACTGCTGCATCTTCGAACGAAATTTCTGGGAACACAGTCTGCTCTTTAATGCCGATACTGTAATTACCACTAGCGTCAAAAGATTTGCGTGATACGCCGTGAAAGTCTCGAACGTGTGGCAATGCGATATTGATGAAGCGATCGGCAAACTCATACATTTTGTCGTTACGGAGCGTGGTTAGGTAGCCAACTGGCGCACCTAGGCCCTTACGCAGTTTGAAAGTTGCGATTGATTTTTTGGCTAGACGGCTAGTTACGGCTTGGCCGGTGATTTTACTGAGTGTTAGAGATACAGTTTCGGTGAAGCGTTTGTCTTCACGTTTTTTGCCTACGCCAGAGCTGATGATGATCTTTTCTAGGCGCGGAGCTTGGTTGATGTTGTCAAGCTTTAATTCTTCCTGTAACTCTTTTGCAATTTTTTCGTTATAGAGAGTTTTTAGTCGTGGTTCGTAAGTTTTCATAATTATTTAATCTCCCTATTGTTAGCCTGGCGGGCAACGCGGACGGTTTTGCCGTCGGCGTTTTTCTCGTAACCAATGCGGCTAGTGGCGCCGGTCTTTTCGTCAATGATAAGCTTGACTTTACTAGCGTCAATGCCAACCTGGATGTCTTTTTTGCCAGCGGCACGGAATTGACTTGGGCGCATATGGCGCGTACGATTACCGATGCCTTCTACAAAGATTAGGTTTTCTTTTGGCGAAACCTTAGTGACTTTGCCTGTTTTACCTTTGTCGCTGCCGGAGATTACTTTTACTAGATCGCCGGTCTTGATGCGTTTAACTATACTCATTTTATAGTACCTCCGGGGCTAAGCTGATGATTTTAGCGAAGCCTAAATCGCGAAGTTCGCGCGGAACTGGACCAAAGACACGAGTGCCTTTTGGTGTTTTGTCTTCGTTAACGATTACTGCTGCATTATCGTCAAAACAGATTGTGCTACCGTCTGGACGGCGAATCTGGTTGCGAGTGCGGACAATAACTGCGCGTACTACGGCTTTTTTCTTGACTTGGCCAGTAGGCGTAGCGTCTTTTACGCTACAGGTGACGATATCGCCAACACGAGCGTAGCGAGCGCGAGTACCGCCAAGTACGCGGATAACTCCGAGTTCTTTGGCGCCACTGTTGTCGGCTACTTTTAGTCTACTTTCTTGCTGAATCATATTATTCCTCCGTCTCCTCTTTTTCTGCGACGGCTACAACCTCGTCTTTGAGATCGATTTGACCTTGAGATTTCTCGAGAACTTTTACCAAGTTCCAGGTTTTTGTCTTGGAGTATGGGCGATGCTCTTCAATAAGAACTTTGTCGCCTTCTCCAGCGCTGTTTTTTTCATCGTGGGCAGTATATTTACGGGTTTTCGTATACTGCTTGCGATAAAGTGGGTGAGTCTCACGAGAGGTGACTGTGACGGTGATCGTCTTGTCACGCTTGTCGGAAGACACAACTCCGGTTAGTGTGCGTGCCATTAGTTGTCTCCTTTCGTGGCGTTAATTTTTGTCATAATGCGGGCAACGTCTTTGCGGATTACGTTGACTGCGTGTGGATTTTGCAGGGTGCTACCAAGTGCTTGGCGTGCAGTCAATAATTCTGCGCGCTTCGCCACGAGTTGCTGTTCAAGAGAAAGCTCTTTGGTCTCTGCAGTCTTTTTGGTCTTTTTTGCTTCGGCCATATTACAACTCCTCTTTCTTTACTATCTTGGTACGAACAGGCATTTTGTGGGATGCAAGGCGCAATGCTTCTCTCGCTTGCTCTTCAGTAACGTCTGCGATTTCAAATAGCATGGTGCCGGCTTTAACTTTGGCAACATGGTACTGAGGCTCGCCCTTCCCGCTCCCCATCTTGACATCAAGAGGTTTCTTGGTGACGGGGGTATGTGGGAATATGCGAATCCAAACTTTACCACCACGCTTAACGTAGCGGGTAATTGCTTGACGAGCGGCTTCGATCTGACGACCGTTGATGCGCTCATTGTCTAGGCTCATGAGGCCCCAATCGCCGAAAGCGACGGTATTGCATCGGGTAGCGACGCCTTTGTTTTTGCCTTTACGGACTTTGCGGTGTGCTTCTTTTCTAGGTGCTGAAAGTGCCATATTATTTCTCTCCCTTATAGATCCAAACTTTTACGCCAATAACGCCGGCGATAGTTTGTGCATGATGTACGTGGAAATCAATATCAGCACGAAGTGTATGTAGGGGCACTGAGCCTTCGATAAACTTTTCGCGACGTGACATTTCGGCACCGTTAAGACGACCAGCTACTTCGACACGAATACCTTTTGCGCCGGCACTCATAGTGTTGGCACAGGCCATTTTGACGGCACGACGGAAATTCATACGCCTACCGAGTTGGAAGCCAATGTTTTCTGCGACGAGCTTGGCATCGAGCTCAGGTTTTTTAACTTCTTCAACGTTGATACGGATTGGCGTAGAGGCGATCTTTTCGATTTGGCCTTTTAGCTCATTAATCCCGGAACCTTGCTTGCCGATCACGGCACCAGCTTTTGCGGTGCGGATAACGATAGTTGTAAGGTTTGCTGAGCGTTCGATTTTAATTTTTGAAATTGTTGGTCGAGAACTAAACCGTTCTTCGATGATTTTGCGAATCTTGTCGTCTTCGATCAGCCAATTTTTGAATTCGCTCTTGCGAGCAAACCATTTGCTGCTCCAGTCTTTGCTTACCTGGAGACGATAGCTGATGGGGTTTACTTTCTGGCCCATTACTTTTTCTCCTTTTTGTCTGCTACTTGACTAGTTGCAGCCTTTTTAACTTTTTCTTCGCCGGAAACTTCTACAAAGATGTTTGAGCTAATCTTTTCGTAAGGCAGGGCGCGTCCGCGGCTAGCAGGAATATAGCGACGCATGCGAGTACCAGCGGTAACTGAGATGCGAGCAATGACGATAGTCTTGGTATCGATACTGTTGCTATTTAGTAGGTTAGCTTTTGCGGATTCGATTGCTTTTTTGACAGATTTTGCAGCGCGACGTGGGGTATGGTCCAAGATGACCAACGCATCGTCGACGTAGCGGTCTCGTACTAGCGAGGCCACAATACTGGTTTTGCGAGGCTGACTGTCAACGCCCTTGATGTATGCATGTGCTGTTTTCGTCATGGCTTAACCTTTCAACCTTGCTGCTTCAGCGGCTTTTTTGCCGCCGTGCTTTCTAAATTTGCGGGTTGGGGCAAATTCGCCAAGCTTGTGCCCGACCATGTTTTCGGAAACGAAGACAGGGATGTGCATTTTGCCGTTGTGCACTGCGATTGTGCGTCCAACCATTTCTGGACTGATAGTAGAATACCTAGCCCAAGTTTTGATAATAGTGCGGTCCTCACTAGACAAAGCTTTGATTTTTTTCTCAAGCTTGTAATCTACAAAAGGGCCTTTCTTAAGAGATCGTGACATATATTATCTCCTCTTCCCTTCATGACGACTGCGAACAATCATCTTGTTAGTTTTCTTATTACGACGAGTGCGGTAACCGAGTGTAAGTTGACCCCATGGGGTGCGAGGTGCTTTACCTGCGCCGTGACGACCGCCGTCACCACCACCGTGAGGGTGATCAGTTGCGTTCATAACTACACCACGAACGCTTGGGCGAATACCTTTACGTCGATTGCGGCCAGCTGAACCGATCCTGATGTTTTGGTGCTGTACGTTGCCAACGACACCTAGGTTTGCGCTGCAGGCAACGAGGACTTTGCGGGCCTCGCCTGATGGCATACGTAAAGTAGCGTAGCCGTTTTCTTTCGCCATAAGCTGTGCGGATGTGCCAGCGGAGCGAACCATCTGAGCGCCTTTACCTGGGGTAAGCTCGATTGCGTAGACTTGGGAGCCGACTGGGATCTGCTCTAGCGGCATGCGGTTGCTGCTCTCTACTGGAGCTTCAGCGCCAGTTTTAATAACTTTGCCTTTTTTCATGCTAGTATCAGCAAGTACGTAATAATAATTACCGTCTTGGTCTTGCACGCGGGCAATGCGAGCGCTACGATTTGGATCATATTCGATTTCACGTACAGTCAACTCGAGGCCTGCTGGAAAGCTAAAGGTCATCAAGCGGTAGTGTCTTTTGACGCCGCCACCGCGATGACGCACCGTGATGCGACCCTGGTTGTTTTTGCCAGCTTGCTGTTTTTTGCTTTTTAGTAGACTTTTGAGAGGTTTTTTGGTGGTAATCGCATCAAAATCCTGTGTAGTCTTTTGGCGTTGTGCCGGAGTGGTTGGGCGATATGCTTTGATACTCATTATTTATCTCCTCTATTTTCGGTACGACGACGATTGAAGATGCCTGATTTCTTGGCGTCCTGATCTTTGGATTCTTTGACGCTGGGACCTTTTTTACTGACTTCAGTATCGTTGGTCTTGGCCGTTTTGGCTTCCTCGACTGGCTCTTCGTCAAATACCTTAATCTTGTCGCCGTCTTTTAGTGTGACGTACGCAATCTTCTTATCTTGTCGATAAGTTGTGCCCGGATAAGCATGTTTGCCACGACTGAAACGAGTCTTTTTGCCATTGCGGATAACAGTTCTGGTTGAGATGACCGTTACTCCGTATTCTTTGGCGATAGTTTTTTCGATTTCTTGCTTACTGGCGGATTTTGGCACGATAAACATGTAGGTGCTTTTGGCTTGCGCAGTGAAGGCTTTTTCGGTTTGGATTGGTCGAACTAACATTATTTGTTCTCCTTTCCGCCTAGCCAATCATTGATTTGGGCTAGACTAGGTTCAGTGATAACGATTAGATCGGCATTGATAATATCAAACACGTTTAGATAAGTTGGGCGGACCAATTTTACTTCTGAGATATTATTGGTGGCACGAAGAATCTGTTCAGTTTTTTCTGGAACTACAGCAAGGATGCGGCTGCCTTTTTTGGCATCTTTGAGATTAGCGTTTTTGTAAGCGATTGCTTCTTTGACGCGACCGTCTTTTGGCTCAAATGCTGGAGCAACGACAATTGCCTTGGCTTGATTTTTGAGCGAGAGAGCTTGGCGTACAGCTTGCTGTTTAGCAGATTTGCTGATCTTTTTAGTGAAATTTTCTTCACCAGTACGGCCGAAGGCTACGCCACCGTGACGCCAGATTGGGTTACGGGTAGAGCCAAAACGGGCACGACCGGTGCCTTTTTGTTTCCATGGCTTTTTACCACCACCGCGAACTTCGCCACGCTTTAAGGTTTTCGCATGAGAGGAACGGGAATTTGCCAGATAAGCGCCATAGGCTAGTTTGACCAATTCGTGGTTAGTAACTTCCAGGCTAAAAATATCTTTGTTTAGTTTTGCGTCTGCCATATTATGCCTTTCCCTCAACGATTATAAGACCTTTTTTAGGGCCAGGAACGGCACCTTTTAGTCCGATGAGATTGCGTTCGGTATCAATGAAGGCAACTACTAGATTTTTGACAGTCACCTGGTCTGCACCCATGCGTCCCGGCATTTTCTTGCCCTTGAAGACTTTTTGTGGGTACATGGAGCCAATAGAACCGACGCGGCGAACGTTGCCGTTGCCACCGTGGGTGCGACGACTAGCTTGGAAGTTGTGACGTTTGATGGTGCCGGCAAAGCCTTTACCCTTGCTGATACCAGTAACTTCAACCTTGTCGCCTAGACTAAAGTTGTCTACTTTGATTTCGCTACCGAGCTTGATGTCCTCTGGGATTGCGTCGACGCGGAACTCGCGAATATGTTTTGGTGTTAGTTCTGTACCGGATTTTTTGGCGTGTCCGGCCACGGCTTTGCTCAGATTCTTACCCTGACCAAATGCAACTTGCACGGCGCTATATCCATCAGTATCGACGGATTTAGTCTGAGTCACAGTGCAAGGGCCGGCTTGAAGAATAGTTACAGGGGTAACAATACCGTCTTCGCCGATGATCTGGGTCATACCAATTTTGGTGCCGAGGATGACTTTCATCTGTTTCCTTCCCATTAAAATAGCTAGACTTGTGGGCGGTTTCCTAGATTTACTTCTAAGACCTGCACCTTGCGTCCAGTTATTTCATGAATTTAAATTTAAAATAACGTTTGTATTGTATCATAGATTTTGAAAAATGTAAACAAGTTTTACTCTGCTAGGCGAGGTATTTTTGTTTTATACGTAGACTGCTTGGAAACGGAGGATGCATACGTAAGAAAAACCGCCCTGAGTAGGCGGTCTTCAAAAATTCGATGCGCTATGAGTTACATCTTGATTTCGGCGTCGACACCGGCAGGCAAAGATAGATTCTGCAAGCTATCTATAGTCTTTGGGGTGGCATTCATGACGTCGATAAGGCGTTTGTGAACTTTCATTTCGAAGGCTTCACCACCGGTCTTGTAGACGTGTGGGGATTTGACGACAGTGAAAGTCGAACGTTTGGTAGGTAGTGGGACTGGGCCGCTGACCTGTGCGCCGGTACGGATAGCCGTATCGACGATTTGTTTTGCGCTCTGGTCGATCACGCGGTGATCATAAGCTTTAAGGCGGATACGGATTTTGAGGCCGCCATCTTTTGCTTCTGCCATAATTTTACTCCTTTTTGTGCTACTCCTATAATCTCAGATTGGACTAGACATCCAGTCGATGAGTTTTTAGGAGTTAATTGTTAATTTATAGACGGATTATACGTGGTTTTTGAGTGCATGTCAAGAAAAATCCCCCTACAAAAGTAGGGGGAAGTCTTTTTAGAGGATGTCTAGATAGGTAAGCTCTCGCCTAAGGGCGTCAGCGTTTTTGAAGAGAATACTTTCGATTCCGGCATTTTCGGCAGCAGCAATATTTTCCGGCAAATCGTCTATAAACAATACGCTTTCGGCGTGCTCCCACAGCTCATGCAAAATGGACTCGAACGTGCCCGGGTCTTGCTTGAGTTGCCCAGACTCAAAAGAAAAGAAAAGCTCGTCAAACAAATCATCGACCGCGTACCAAGCGTTACTATTCTCGCACAGATAATCGAGCCAACCAGATACGTAGTCTGAGACTAGGATTAAGCCGTATCCTTTATTGGACAATTCTTCGATCAACGTGAGCATACCGGGCAGAGGCGCCCCCAAGCCCATGCGAGCGAGCTTTTTTAGCTCATTTGCAGACACGCGTCCATTTAATGCTTTTGAGAAATGTAAGAAATACGCATCTTCCGTAACTCTGCCGCGCATGACATCCATGAACTCTTTGTTTAAGGATTTTTTGACTAATATAATTTCCTCCAGAGGTATTTCAGGATGCGCCTTGCCAACGTGCTTTTCGTAGTCCGAGTAGCCAGAAATGATAACCTCAGACAGATCGAACAAAATAGTACCGTACGACATATTCAGTTCCTCCTTTTAATGTGCTTAGTTGTATATACTCAACTCGTTTTTATATTTTACCACAAAGATTGCTATTATGCAAGGCGGCGCCCAGCTTGCTTATTTCCTACAAAAAATAGCCCCTGAGCGGGGCTATTTCTATCGTTAACGCTAGATTATTTGATAATCTTGGTTACGACGCCAGAACCGACGGTTTTACCACCTTCACGGATAGCGAAACGGTCATTGTTGTTCATAGCGATTGGAGCATGCATCTTAACGTTAAAGCTAAGCGTGTCGCCAGGCATGACAATTTCTTTGTCTGCTGGAAGTTCAACTTCGCCAGTCACGTCAGTGGTGCGGAAGTAAAATTGTGGCTTGTAGCCCTTGGAGAAAGGAGTATGGCGACCGCCTTCTTCTTTCTTTAGGATGTAAACCTGAGCCTCAAATTCGGTGTGTGGAGTAATGGTGCCTGGAGCAGCGATTACTTGGCCACGCTCGATATCATCACGCTCGATGCCACGGAGTAGTAGGCCTGCGTTATCGCCAGCTTCGCCCTGTTCAAGAGTTTTCTTGAAGGCTTCGATGCCGGTAACGACAGATTTTTGAGTATCTTTTAGACCAACGACTTCAACTTCGTCGTTAAGCTTGACGATTCCCTGCTCGATACGACCAGTAGCAACTGTGCCACGGCCTTTGATCGAGAAGACGTCTTCGACAGGCATCAAGAAAGGCTTGTCGAGATCGCGCTCTGGAAGCTCAAAGTATGTATCCATAGCTTCAACGAGTTCCATAATTTTGTCTTCGTTTTCTTTGTCGCCTTCGAGAGCTTTAGCTGCTGAACCTTTGATGATTGGAGCATTATCGCCGTCATAGCCGTATTTGTTAAGAAGTTCACGGACGTCCATTTCAACTAGTTCAACTAGTTCTGGGTCTGCAAGATCCATCTTGTTCAAAAATACAACGATTTTTGGTACGTTCACCTGGTGAGCCAAAAGTACGTGTTCGCGGGTCTGTGGCAATGGGCCATCGTTTGCGGCAACTACGAGAATAGCACCGTCAATCTGAGCGGCACCAGTAATCATGTTCTTAATGTAGTCAGCGTGACCTGGCATATCAACGTGCGCATAGTGACGATTTGGCGATTCGTACT
>CAYLGU010000026.1:0-8496 GCA_964383445.1 uncultured Candidatus Saccharibacteria bacterium
ATTATCAGCTTGCTCAAGGCGACTTTGGTTTGGCCAATATGGCGTCTACTATCTCCCTGTTATTGAACGTAAAACCACAAGCGACTTGGCTTCCGCCCATTATTGAGTTAAAATAAAAGCATTATGGAAACTTTACCAATCATCATCACAGTAACGGCTCTTGCAGCCTTTACGTCCCTGTGCGGCGGCTTTTTGCTCCTCACGGGTAGCAACCTTAGCAAAACTATCAAAAAAGTCGGGCCGTTTTTGTCTTTAGGCATTATGCTCTATACGACGCTAGTCGTTATGGTGCCGCTAATCTCCGACATCATCCCGCTTTGGCAGCTGCTTATTCTGGGCCTATCGAGCATCTTGATGTTCTTTATGTTTGGCCGTTTGATCGGTCGTTATCGTGAACACGGCGGGCTTAAGCGTTTCAAAAATACCGGACAAACTACTCTCGCCGTCTTGGTCGACACTGCGCGTACGCTTATCAATGGCGCTGTTATTGGTTTTTCTTTCTATGCAGGCGTCGGCGTCGGCATCGCTGTCACTGCCGCTATCGTGGCGCATGAATTATCCCAGGAAATTGACGATTTCGCTTTGATGTTAAAATCCAAAACCGAAAAACCCCGCATCGTACTCGTGCAAGTTGTCAGTACGATAGTTCTTATCCCTGCCGCCGTTGTTGCCTTCTATTTCAGCGACAGCCTAATCCCGCAGATGCCCTACCTGTTTACGATTATCGCGGGCTTTATGTTGAGCATTGCTTTGAACGAAGCGCTCTTCCTGCTTGAACAAAGCCGCAAAAGATAGTAAACTGGGAAAAGTTTAACGGAGAACCTCATGAAAGTTAATAAAGCAATTATTCCTGTTGCAGGCTGGGGGACAAGGCGTCTACCCGCGACCAAAGTCATCGAAAAATCCATGCTGCCAATTGGCAACCGCCCACTCGTGGATTACGTGGTCGAAGATTGTGCCAAAGCTGGCATCAAAGAAATTTTTATGGTCATTGACGAAAAGCCTTTTTCTCAAGTCAAAGCCTACTATGATCAAAATCCAGTTTTAGAAAAGTATCTCATTGATCGCGGCAAATCGGACAAACTAAGTCTTATCAGCACCGTACCGGACGGCGTTACGATGCACTTTTTCTCGCAAAAAGATGTTGATTCGCGCTATGGCACCGCCGCTCCCGTCGCTCAAGTTGTTAAAGCTTTCAATCTCAAAGAACCAGTCGCCGTACTTATGGGCGACGATTTTATTTTTAACGCTGACGGCTCTTCTGACTTGGCTCGCTTGACTAGCCTCATTCAAAACGAAGACGACTCGGCACTTTTGGCGGTCGAAATTCCGCACGAGCAAGTCGAAAAGTACGGCGTGCTAAAAATCGAAGACGGTTTGCTGACTGGCATTTACGAAAAGCCCAAAAAAGAAAATGCCCCCTCAAACCTCATCAATATTAGCAAATATATTATGTCTAGCGAGCTTTTGCAGCGCGTAGTTGATTATTATGAGCAGAACGATTTTGGCCCCGGCGACCAAGAGTACCTCATTACTGATCCGATTATCACCCACATCAAAGCTGCTGGCAAAATCCATGTCCTGCCCATACAGGGTCAATATCTAGACGGCGGCTCCGTAGAGGGCTGGCTAAACGCCAATAATGTCGTCTGCGGCAATAAATAATCCGTACAAACTAAATCGCCTAATCTTGCCAAAAAGTTAGGCGATTTTTGTATCTTTGATTTCTTCTGGCAAGTAACTTTTTTCCATATGAAAGCCGGCCTCCCATTTTTGCCCCTTACCAAAGCCCAGGTCTTTCATTAGTTTAGTTGAGGCGTTGCGTAGATGTAACGGCACCGCCAGCCCCATGCTATTATGTGCGATTTCTTCGGCGCGTCGCCAAGCGTCATAACTCGCGCGTGATTTCTTGGCTTTCGCTAGGGCGTAAGCCACGTGCGACAAAATAATCCCACTTTCTGGCATACCCACTCGCTCTACTGCCAAAAACGCACTTGTCGCTAAGTTTAGCGCGCCATTTCCTGCCAGCCCGACATCTTCGCTGGCAAAGATCACCATGCGTCTAGCTATAAACTTTGGATCTTCGCCCGCCTCTACCATGCGTGCCAAATAATATAGCGTCGCATCGGCGTCCGAGCCTCGCATCGATTTGATAAATGCCGAAATATTATCGTAATGGTTGTCGCCTTTTTTGTCGTAGCCAGGGATTTTTTTGCCAGCCGCTTGCTTGACGGTCTCGGGAGTGACTTTTTGTGCCAAAGACAAAGCTAGCTCCAGATTTCCCAGCGCCGCTCGGGCATCTCCGCCCGACAGCTCTGCTAAATAATCCAGAGCCGCCTTGCTGACACGCTTCGTGGCTTTTTCGGCTTTTAGGACTCGCTTCATAACCAGTAAAATATCGTCGCGACTCAAATGTTTGACGACCACGACCCTCGACCTTGATAGCAGGGGAGAGATAATCTCAAAACTTGGATTCTCGGTCGTTGCTCCGAGCAGGGTGATCAGCCCGCTCTCCACATGTGGCAAAAAAGCGTCTTGCTGCGCCTTATTGAAGCGATGGATTTCGTCTACAAAAAGCACTGTACGGGTTTTTAGGTTCCAGTTTTGGCGCGCAGTTTCTACGACTTTTTCGACATCCTTTTTGCCGGCAGTTACCGCAGAAATTTCCACAAATTCCGCCTCAAATTCTTTGGCAATAATCCGCGCCAGAGTAGTTTTGCCGGTGCCAGGTGGCCCCCAAAAAATAATGTTTACCGGCTCTTTTTTCTTGACGATTTCCGTCAAAATTTTACCCTCGCCAACAATTTCGTCTTGGCCGATTACCTCACTCAAGCTCTGCGGGCGCATCCGCTCCGCCAAAGGCACTCTGTTCATATGTTTACATTATAGCATCTCGCCTAAAATCAAGGCCAAAAGACCGTCAAGCCATGCTATGATAAAAGCATAAAACAAGGAGGAAATATGGAATTTCTATTAGGGCTCATCGCCTTGGTCATTTTGTTGGTTATTTTACCAGGCATTCGCGTCATCAAACAATACGAGCGCGGCGTTATCTTCACGCTCGGCAAATATACGGGTATGAAAAATCCCGGGCTCCGCGTCATCATCCCCTATATCCAAACTATGGCAAAAGTGGACGTGCGTTCGACCCCGATTGACGTGCCAAAACAAGAAGTCATCACCAAAGACAACGTAACGGTCGGCGTAGATGCAATTGTTTATTTCCGCGTGCTTGATCCTAGCAAAGCCGTACTCGAAACTACCAACTATATTTATGCCACTACTAACTTCGCTCAGGCCGCTCTCCGTGACATCACGGGTAACTTCGAGCTAGACGAGCTCTTGTCCAAGCGTGACGAAATCTCCTCAAAGATCAAAGAAATCGTCGACAAAGAAACCGACAAATGGGGTATCGACATCGAAAACGTCAAACTCCAAAATATCGAACTTCCGGCCGACATGAAGCGCGCCATGGCGAAGCAGGCTGAAGCCGAACGCGAACGCCGCGCTGCTATTATCGTTGCTGAGGGTGAAAAAGCCTCTGCTCAGTCCGTGGCCGATGCGGCAGGTCTGCTCGCCGGTACACCAGGCGGCCTCACTATCCGTACTCTTCAGACTCTAGAAAAGACCGCTTCTGATCCTTCGCAAAAAACCATCATTGTTTTGCCGACCGATCTCAAAAATATCTTGAAATAAAAGTCTAAATCTCTAACACTTCCGCAGCAAGATTCTGGCGAAAATAATTATCATGAGAAATGTAAAGAATTGCGCCAGAATACTTCTGCAGTGCCGCCTCCAGCTCCTCGATAGACGGCAAATCTAAATGCGATGTCGGCTCGTCCAAAATCAAAAGTTGCGGGTCGGCAGACAGCATTTTGATAATCTGCAGACGCGCCTTCTGTCCGCCAGAAAGACTTGCCACCGGTGTGGCGAGGTCTTCCGGCGCAAACAAATAGTCGGCCAAAAGTCGGCGAATTTTCGTTTCGTTGATATTTAATTTTTGATCCAAATAAATTCGTTCCACGGCGTCATGCAAGCTTAGCTTAAAGTAAGTTTTGGCAACCTCTTGCTCATAAACGCCAATTTTGACGTGTGGATCGCGCAAAATCTCACCAGCAAAAACCTTTACTTCCGGGTTACCCAGCAAAGCCTTGATCAGTGTTGATTTTCCAGCGCCGTTGCGCCCTCGAAACTCCAAAGTGCCCGATTCCTTGAGCTCAAAGTTTTTGCCTGCGAATAGCGGTTGGTCGTAGCCTATGCTCAAATCATTAGCCTTAAAAATTGTTTTTTTAGATTTTGTGCCGGCATCTTTGAGCGCCAGTCGAATATTCTTGCTCTTGTATTTTTCATAGCGAGCGGCGTTTTTATAGTTCAGTTCGCTCGCGCTCTGCTTGTCTATCCAAAATTCGGGCTTTTCAATTTTCTGCAATTCAACCAGCTGCTTCTGACAGCGATTTTCCATTACTACGAAAGGGTTGCGTTTGTCGGCTGTACCCGTCCAAGAGGCTTTTTTGCTCCGAGCATAAGAAATTTGTTTTTTCAGGTTTTCGATTTGTCGTTGTGTTACTTCATATTCGTTCATATTCGAGCTAGTCGCCAGAGCATTTTGTGCTAAGTAGGCCTCGTAATTTCCTCGATAACTCTCTGCGTTGCCGTCTTTTATTTCGACAATGCGATCGAGCTCTTTTAGCACGTCACGGTCATGCGTAATCACGATAATCGCCTCCGGCGCACGCTTCATCCAAGCGATAAATTTATCTTTTGCCACGTAATCCATAAAGTTAGTCGGTTCATCGATAATGGCGAGGTCCGCATCACTATGCATAATCTTCACCACCTCTACTAGGCGTTTTTCACCACCGCTCAAGGTCTTGAATTTGCGAGTTTCGTAACCATCAAGCTGAAAGTTTTTCAATTCCTCTCGTACCGCATCTTCCACGAAATAATAATTTTTATTAGAAAATTGTTCCACCGCTTCAGAATAATTTCGGACTTGGCGCTGGCTTGGGTTTTCTAGAGCCTCAAAATCCTGCATGATTTGATAGAGCCGCACAAAGTCTGGCAGGCCGCTCAAAATATATTCCATTACCGAAGCTTCGCCGACATTGGCGTATTCTTGATCGGTGGCAACTATTGTGGCGCCTCGGCGTTTGATAATATCACCAGCAAAATCCGTATCTTTGCCAGTCAAAATGTTAAGCAGGGTAGTTTTGCCAATTCCGTTTCTGCCGATGAGTCCGACTTTCTCGTGCTCGTCCAACGAAAAGCTAATCTGCCGAAAAAGATTTTTGGCTCCAAAAGATTTTTCTCGAATATCAACCGATAGCAACATGAGATTAACTATAGCATAAAAAGCCCAGTTTCAACGCATCATATTGACTTTTTCAGCAAAGTATGCTATAATGAAGAGATTATAGCTTTTCTTTGGCGGCGCGCAAGATAGCCAGCTCACGTTTCGTGAAAAACATCGCCGCATAATCTGATTTATCAACCTTGACGCTTTCAACTGCTTGGATCGCTGCGTCGATATTTTTGAACCATTTTAGTTCAAAGCCGTCTTCCGCCTCGTCCTCGGCAAGATTTTGGCCAACGAACTTATCAGTATGTGCAATAAATGTAAAAGTTAAGTTTACCTGGTTAAATTTATGGCGATACTCAATTGTTTGACCGAGACTTTTGGCACGGGTGATCGTGTATCCAGACTCTTCAATAACCTCACGACGCAAGGCTTCTTCTACGCTCTCTCCTTCTTCGATCCCTCCGCCTGGCAATTTGTAAATGTGTCGATTTGTCGCATCCAGCAATCCGACCTGGCCCTTGTCGTCCAACAGAACGGCTCGTGCCGCCGAACGCGCCTTGTAGCTAGGCGCGTATCCGTCAACCAAGCCGAAATCCGAATCATAAAGCTCCGCAATTATATCTTCCGGCATTTCGTAGACACTATAATCCAGCAACTTCAAATCTTTATTAAAACTAAACACACCCTCTATTTTCTGCCCGGCAAGAACTTTTGGTAGCCAGTGTCTGTCATCTGGCAGCATTTGTTCGTAGGGCAGTTCAGCAATCTTGAACCATTTTGGCGCCATTTCCTCCGTCTCTACTGGTTCGCCCTCCCACTCGCTCGCCACAAAGCAGTGCATCGTGCTATTTACATATTCTCCACGATAAAAAAGTTTCGGAAAATATATCGTTGCCATCTTCTCGCACTTTGTAACTTTGACTCCAACCTCCTCCTCACACTCGCGTATGGCAGTTTCGAGAATCGTTTCGCCCGGCTCGGCCTTGCCGCCGATACCGTTGTAAAATCCTTTACCAAATTTATATTTTTTCAGCCCCAATAATATTTCACCCCCACGGCGCAAAGCCATCCAAGAAATTGTCATCTCTTTCATATGCATATTATATTATACAGCATAAAAAATGCCCCGGCATCAAACCGGGGCAAAAGTGGGGCTAGGGCAGTTCAGAAAAGCCAATAAATTGCCTAAAATTAAACTTGCAAATAGCGCTCTTGAAGCTAGCAAACATTTCGTCGAGAATCGGCGGAAAATCGTAACCCTCGTAGGTTTCGGCATATATATGTTCTAAGATTTCCGCCACCGAAGTCTCACGGCCAAAAAGCTCTAAAAAATGCTTTGACTCGTTCTGTATTTCTGGTAAAAAATTCTGGCAGGTTTCGTCAGTTATTACGCCAAGGCCAAAATTTAGCAGAATCCGGTTGTGGCAAAATAGCTCCAAGATGTCGCCGACTTTGACAATTTGCGCCGTAAAAGTTTTACGCGCCTCGTACTCGTCGTAAGCTCGCAGCGCAAAATTATTAGGACGCTTACCGTAGAGCCTCTGCATGGTCTTGGTACTAGAAGCCGTTTTAGCTTCCGCCGTCGTACATCCGTAGCAAAGGCTTGGCACTAAATCTCCGTCGATCGCTTCGTCAAAATCATGATGCGAAGCCATAAAAGACATATAGATTGGGTCCAAGTCAAAGCCTCTACGCCCGATATTCTTTGAAAATTCCAGCCAGATAAATTCGAGTAGCGCCGCAGTCATAAGGTTGTGTTCCGCTATGCTCTGCGTTAACAGTGTTCTTTGATTGAGCTTGCCCGGTATATGCCTGAGTAGGTCTGTTGCCCGAATTTTCGTCGTCAGATTATATGCTATTGCGTAATTTTCCAAAACTTCGTTTATGCGTGCTTTAGTAAAAACCAAAAAATCACCCACTTTCTTAAAGATCTCCCACTTTGTCAGAATTATAGCACGAGTAGCGGCTTTATGATATAGTAATCAAAAGGGTTGGGGAATTGGAGGTAATATTATGACTAAATTTGATGAGCAGTATATAGCGCTTTGCGAGCGGATTTTGCGTGATGGCGAAAAAGTCCAAAACGATCCAAAAGTTGCAAACATGAAGCTTAGTAACAATGCCGGAGTGAATTTTCCAAATCATTTGTCTCAGACTATAAATCCAATCACGACCTATCGTTTGCCCCAGCAAGTTTTAAAGTTTAACCTCGCAGAGGAGTTCCCGATTTTGACAAGCAAGCGCGTGGCGTTCAAATCGGCCGTTCTAGAAATGCTTTGGATTTACCAAGTTCAGAGCAATGACGTGCGCTGGCTTCAAGAGCGAGGTATAAAAATTTGGGATGAATGGCAAATAGATGAAAAAGGATTTTACCTTGGCAAGGAATTTGGCAAGGAATTTGCGCACACTATTGGCACAGCCTACGGCTGGATCGTAAATCGCTATAAGATGACACAAGGCTTAATCGAGACTATTAAAAACGATAGCAATAACCGCCGCATGATTATGTCGCTTTGGCAAAATGAATGGTTGCCAAGCGCTGCGTTACCTTCCTGTGTCTGGAATACTCAATGGAGCGTAACTGAAGGACGCCTAAATCTTACCGTTAGCGTGCGCAGTAATGACGTCCCTCTCGGAATGCCATTTAATATAACGCAATACGCAACGCTTTGTTGTCTAATCGCTCATTGCTGCGACCTAGAACCTGGCCAGATGATGTATGTAATCAACGATGCGCATATATACGAAAATCAAATTGAAGGCATTCGCGAACAGCTCCAGCGCGCTAAGACGCAGAAACTTCCCCCTGCCCCTAAGCTTTGGATTAACCCCGAAATTAAAGATTTCTTCGCCTTTGATAATAGTAAGGCTCTCAAAGACATCAAGTTGGAAGGTTACAAAAATCTTGGCAAAATATCTATGCCTGTAGCAATCTAACCCAGTTCATAAAAAAGGAATCGCTAACGGGCAGACGAATATTGATTTTTGTTCGAGCTATTTTCCGCCGGCCAAATGCCAATGTTCGCCAAAGTCGCATTTATAGACATGCAAAAATCCCCTGCTCAGTCCATGTTCGACCTCGATTAGCCGTGCGCTCATCTCGGCGCTTTCTTGATCTGGGTAGCAAACCTTATGCTTGTCGCCTACCCAACATTTTTCGGGCTCAAAAGCTCCTTTTTGCCAGGTTTTCATAAAAT
>CAYLGU010000027.1:0-7130 GCA_964383445.1 uncultured Candidatus Saccharibacteria bacterium
ATAAGTTGCAATTTGTGACAGACAAGACAGTTTACGATTATTGGACGAAGGAATTTCCGGCATCACAGAAGAGTAGTGAGGCAGGAGAAGTTGTAACTTGGTTTGTGAGTAAGTGGGGGCCGTTCCTGAGTAACCAGATGATGCGAAATATTTTGGGGCAGAGGAAGAGCGGGTTTAATATCCGTGAGGTGATGGATGAGGGGAAGATTTTGCTAGTTAATCTGTCAAAGGGCAAGATGGGCGAGCTGAATTCGAAGTTGCTTGGTATGATTTTTGTGATGAAGTTTCAGACGGCGGCGATGAGTCGAGCAGATATGCTGGAAGATGACCGTAGGGATTTTAGCTTATTCGTGGACGAGTTTCAGAATTTTTCGACAGAGAGCTTTGAGAGTATCTTGAGTGAGGCGAGAAAGTATCGTTTGAACTTGGTGTTAGCGAACCAGTTTATGACGCAGTTGACGGACAAGATTCGAGAGGGGATTTTAGGCAACGTGGGGACGATTATGTCGGGGCGACTTGGCGTGACGGATGCGGAGTTAATGGAAAAAGCGTTTTCGCCAGTATTTAATGCGGAGGACTTACATAAGCTTGAGAATTATAGCGCTGTAGCTACTGTGATGATGTTTGGTGTGCCGAGCGCGCCATTTACGATGAAGTTGCTGCCTCCGATGGGAGAAAGCAACCCAGAGCTTCTGGAGTCCCTGAAGCGCTATTCTGCGGTTAGGTATGGCAGGACGAGGGCGGAAGTGGATAAGGAAATAAATGCACGTTTGGCGGCTACCGATGAGTCGATCGCGAAAGATGCTGGCGGGGTTTCCTTTGCTGAGGGGAGGGTGGCAGCGAAGCCGGTACAGCAGAAGACTTTTTTAGACAGTTGGCTGACGAAGAAGACGGAGCTGGAGGCGGAAAAAGCGACAAAGAAGCAAGAAGAGTTGAAGGAAGAGATGAGAGAGGCGTTGCCGCCGAAGAAGATGATTGTTGAGGAGGCTGAAGACAGTGGCTCGCCTGACGAGAAAGATTTTTCAGGCGGGGATAGTATAAAAATTCAGCGAGCGTCACGCGAGTTGGGTGAAGAAAAGGGAGGCCCTGAAGCTGACAGGGAGGCACCCGCTGTAGTGTCAGAAGAAACGTCGAAAAGTGAAGAGGCGGAAAATATAATACGCTTACGTTAATAGACAGGGGAGAATTAGGAGCGCTGGACCTTGATTTTTTAGAGGGGATGGGGTATACTTAAGAGGTATTAATCTATCAAGTTGAGGTAAATTTTTTATGGCTGAAATGAACAAGGCTGGTGGGCCAGAACATTATGATGCGTCTGAAATTCAGGTGCTTGAAGGATTGGAACCGGTACGAAAACGCCCAGGCATGTATATTGGCTCAACTGGATATGAGGGTCTTCATCATTTAATAAAAGAAATTGCAGATAACTCGATTGATGAGGCGATGGCGGGGTACGGGACTCGAGTCGACATTACGGTTTTGGAAGACGGAGGGGTGCGAGTTGATGACGATGGTCGCGGTATTCCGGTAGATATTCATCCAAAAACTAAGAAATCTACACTTGAGACGGTTTTGACGATTTTGCACGCGGGCGGTAAGTTCGGCGGCGGTGGCTATAAGACCTCCTCTGGCTTGCACGGTGTGGGATCTTCGGTTGTAAATGCCTTGTCGACTAAAATGGTGGCGGAAGTTTATCGTGACGGTAAAATTCATCATATTGAATTTCATGCTGGCGTACCAGTGAAACCAATGGAAGTCTTGGGTAAGACCGATAAGCAAGGCACGAGTATTACTTTTTACCCGGATCCAACGATTTTTAAGGAAACGGTTGAATTTGATTATGCTTGGGTGGTGAACTATTTGCGACATCAGGCTTATTTGACAAAAGGTATGTTGACGACCGTATATGATGAGCGAACGAAAAAGCGAGATGCGTTTTACTTTGAGGGGGGCATTAAGAGTTACGTGAAGAAGCTGAATACTGGCAAAGAAATTGTTAGTGAAAACGTGTTTTACGTAGAAAAACAAGTAGAAGATTCGATGGTGGAGATTGCCGTACAGTACAATGATACTTTTGCGGAAACTCTGAGGCCTTTTGCAAATAACGTGTTGACGCCAGATGGTGGAACGCATGTGATTGGGTTTAGAACAGCCTTGAATCGCGTGATAAATGATTATGCGCGTAAAAATAGCTTATTGAAAGAAAAAGAAGACAACCTGACGGGTGATGATATCAAGGAAGGTTTAACGGCGGTGATTTTGGTGAAGTTGCCAGATCCGCAGTTTGAGGGGCAGACGAAAAACAAGTTAGGAAATCCAGAAGTACGCAGTTATGTTGACCGCGTAATGAGTGAGTATTTTTCATATTTCTTGGAAGAAAATCCGGCGATTGCGAAAAAGATTGTCGGTAAAGCGACCTTGGCGGCAAGGGCACGCAAGGCGGCACGAGCGGCGCGTGATAATGTGATTCGTAAGGGTGCTTTTGAGGGGATGAATTTGCCATCGAAGTTGGCGGATTGTTCGTCAAGGACGCGCTCGGAGTGCGAATTGTTTATCGTAGAGGGCAACTCGGCGGCCGGTTCAGCAAAAGAAGGGCGAGATTCAAAAATTCAGGCAATTTTACCTTTACGTGGTAAAGTTTTGAATACGGAAAGAGCACGCTTGGATAAGATGTTTGCTAATGCTGAGATTGTTTCTTTGATCAAGGCATTGGGCGTGGGGATTGGCGAGCAGTTTGATATTGCGGGATTGCGTTACGATAAAGTGGTGTTCATGACGGATGCCGATGTGGATGGCGCGCATATTTCGACTTTGCTTTTGACTTTCTTTTTCCGCTATATGCCAGAAGTTATAAAGGGTGGACACGTGTATCTAGCAAAGCCGCCGCTGTTTGGATTGATTAAGGGGACGGGAAATACTAGAAAAATAGAATATATTTATGATGAGGAGTCGCTAGAGAAACGCTTGGCAGAAAGGATTGCTGAGCGAAAAGAAAGTGGAACGAAGGTTGATGAGGAGCAAGAGACTTTCAGGCAGGCAGGGTATACTGCACAGCAGCGATTTAAGGGTTTGGGCGAGATGGATGCTTCGCAGCTATGGGAGACCACTATGAACCCGGCAGATCGAGTTCTAACGAGAGTGAGCATTTCGGACGCAGAAAAAGCGGATGCGATATTTACGAAGTTAATGGGAAGCGAAGTTAGCATGAGAAAGAACTTTATTCAGTCTAGGGCGGCGAGTGTTAATTTGAATGATTTGGACTTTTAAGGAGGAATTATGAAAGACGACAAGAAAAATATGAACGATATTCCAGAAGAAGACAAATCCATGATTGGTGGCGTACCGGACGATGTTGATACGCATGGCGTTGACGATGTTTTAGATAAAGAAGACGCGCCGCTTGAGCCGGTAGTTGGAGTAGAAGACAAAACAGTTGAGAACGTGATGGAAGATTCTTTCTTGCGCTACTCGATGTCGGTGATTATTGATCGTGCTTTGCCAGATGTGCGTGACGGTTTGAAGCCAGTGCATCGTCGTATTTTGTACGCAATGGACAAAAATGGCTGGAAGGCACCGCATGCGACAGTAAAATCTGCGCGTATCGTAGGTGACGTGATGGGTAAATACCACCCGCATGGTGATTCGTCTATATATATGGCGATGGTGAATTTGGTGCAGCCATGGAAGATGCGTTATCCGTTGATTGAGGGGCAGGGTAACTTTGGATCGATGGACGGCGATGAGCCAGCGGCTTCGCGTTATACAGAGGCGAGAATGGAAAAGTTGGGCGCGGAACTTTTGGCTGATATTGATAAGAATACAGTTGATTTTCGTGATAACTTTGACGGCTCCGAGCAAGAACCGTCAGTGTTGCCGTCGGCTTTGCCTGATATCTTGTTGAACGGGCAGATGGGTATTGCGGTAGGTATGGCGACAAATATTCCGCCACACAACTTGCGAGAGGTGGTTGACGCTACGGTTGCACAGATTGAAAACCCAGAAATTACTTTGGATGAGCTAATGAAGCACGTGAAGGGGCCAGATTTTCCGACAGGAGCTGAGGTTTATGGCGGGTCGCCAATGAAGCAGGCTTACGCTACGGGTAAGGGAAGCGTGACGATTCGTGCAGTTGCAAATATTGAAGAGCGTAAAAATGGGCGATTTAGCATCGTAATTACAGAAGTCCCATATGGTATGAGCAAGGAAGCGTTTTTGGATAAAGTTAGGGAACTAGTTTTGTCGAAAAAGCTGGACGGGATATCGGACGCCCGCGACGAAAGTGCGCGTGGAAAAATTCGCGTGGTGGTAGAGCTCAAAAAAGACGCTTTCCCGAAGAAAATTTTGAACCAATTGTATAAATTAACTCCACTGCAGACGGCATTCCATTACAATGTTTTGGCACTGGTGAATGGTATTCAGCCAAAGATTATGGGGCTGAAAGAGATTTTGACGGAATTTATAAAGCACCGTCAAATTGTGGTGCGTCGCCGTACGGAATTTGATTTGCAAAAAGCAAAAGACCGTGCGCATATTTTAGAAGGTTTGAAAATTGCCTTGGACCATATTGATGAGGTGATTAAGACGATTCGCGAGAGCTATGACAACGCCGATAAGCGATTGATGGAGCGATTTGGTTTGTCCGAAGTGCAGGCAGCGGCGATTTTGGCGATGCAGTTGAGGCGCTTGCAGGGCTTGGAGCGAGATAAGATTGAGGCCGAACTGAAAGAATTGCACGAGCTGATAAAGAAGTTAGAGACAATTTTGGCGGACGAAAACGAGATCTTGCGAGTAATTCGTGAAGAGCTGCTAGCTTTGAAAGAGAAATATGGCGACGATCGAAAGAGTAAGATCTTTAATCACGAACTTGGAAAGTTTGCAGATGAAGATTTGATACCCGAAGAAGAGAGCGTGATTTTGCTGACGGCAGAAAATTACGTCAAGCGTGTGTCGCAGAACGATTTCAGAAGACAGAATCGTGGAGGCAAGGGTAGACGAGGAATTACGACAAAAGAAGAGGATGTAATTGAAACGATCTTGACGATTAATTCGCACGATTATCTGATGTTCTTTACGAGTCAAGGACGAGTCTTTAGAATAAAAGCTTATGAAGTGCCACAGTCTAGCTTGGTGGCTAAGGGCGTAGCGGCGGTTAACTTGTTGAGTTTGCATCCGGAAGAAAAGATTACAGCGATTATTAAGCAGAGTGACGCGGATGACGACAAATATTTGTTCATGACCACATTAAAGGGGACGATAAAGAAGACGCCGCTAAAAGCCTATAAGAATATTCGCTCAAACGGCATCATTACGATTAATTTAGATGAGGATGACGAATTGCGTTGGGTGCAGTGTACGACTGGGCATGATGATATTATCATTTCTACTTCGGCCGGACAGGCGATTCGCTTTAATGAGGACGATGCGCGTTCTATGGGTCGAGTTGCAAGAGGGGTGCGAGGTATGCGCCTAAGACCAAACGATATGGTCGTTGGCATGGATATCGTGAGTGATCCGACGAATCAAAGGCTGATTGCGATTAGCGCAAATGGATACGGTAAAGCTACGGCTGTAACAAACTTCCCAACACATAAACGAGGGGGGGTAGGTATTAGGGTGGCGGCGGTGACTGCGAAGACTGGCCCTATTGTAGCGGTGCATACTTTGGATCCGGAAGCGCTAGAGATCATTATGATGTCTACAAAGGGGCAGGCAATAAAGGTATCAGTGAAAGATATCCCGACCCTAGGTAGGGCTACTCAGGGCGTGCGCCTAATGAAGATGAACGATGGCGATACCGTAGCTTCGATGGGGATCGTGCCAAAAGAAGAGGAAGAAGAAGTTGTTGACGAAAAGCTGGTGAAAAAGGCTGGCGATTCAACGAAAAAAACTAAAAAATAAAAATCTTGCAACTTATGGTTTAATTGAGCTGAAGTTGATGTTATTTTCTCTGTAAAATTAAATATTTTACAGAGAGGAATAATATGAGAAAAAATCCATTTTTGGATACGTTGAAATACTTGGTGGCGGCTACGGCCATGACTTTATTGGTGATAGGGAGCGGGAGGGCTGCTGAGGCGCAGAGAATAGAGGATTATTATGGGTTGGGCGAGCTGAGCTATGTGTACGAAGTTTGGGTGCCGGGGACTTTGACGGGAAATGGAAAGATAGTGCTAAGAAGTAATAATGACGAATTGGATGTTGTTCTGACGGATATGAAAGTAGAGATATTGCAAATCGGCGAAGATGGTACTGATTGGTTTGAGAGGGTGACGGGAGAAGTTGGGGATAAAATTTTGGGGGCAGGGAGCAGACTGGAGCTGCCTTTGTCGAAGTCGGGGGCGCAGTTTTTGATGGGGATGAATAGGGTTTTGACTGTGAGTCACTCAGGGATTGGTTATACGGTGAATTATGCGTCCTCGTGTTTTGAGAGTATTTCGATGGACGACGAGAATGAGATGTATGGAGAAGGTTTTGCGTGCAGATACGTCCCGGGCAGTTTGGGGGAATATGAGGCAATAAAAATTGGCGAATATGTGCCTGAAGATATTGCGGATCAGGTGAGGGATTATGAAGAAGAAGGCGAAAATAGTAGCGGGGACGATCGTGGTGACGACATTGAAGGAGAAAATGATGGTGAGGAAAATCATGACGATTCCGAAGGAGCAAATGATGAGACTGAAGAAGATAGCGATAGAGATGAAGAAGCAATAGAGGACGAGCTTGCGCCTGAGAGTGCGGAAGTGGGAGGAGATGACAGCATGGATAAGGATAGCGATGAGAGCAATGGCAACGAGTGTGTCTTGAAAGATGGAGCCCCTGAAGTTAATGAGTCCTGGGAAGAAAAAGAAACAGAGAGCCAAAGGGAAGAGGCGGCTGAGCAGGAGCAAGCGAAGGCGGACATCGGTGAAGGCGGGGCAATAGGGAGTCTAGTTGCGGATGGTGAAGGAGGAATTGGGGGTGGCGGCGTAAGTGATACTGATGAGGGGCTAGGGCTAGTGAACTTTGGGAGAATAAGCGAGGAAGGCGTAGCCTCTGTTGTAGAAAATACGATAAATGATGAGAGGGCAATAATTTCGCTTGAAGAGCCGAGAGTGGCTATAGAGGAAGAGGATGTTGTGAAAAATACTGAT
>CAYLGU010000028.1:0-2802 GCA_964383445.1 uncultured Candidatus Saccharibacteria bacterium
AAGCCCGCACCACATGACAAATTATCTCGCACTCGCGAATATGTGCCAAAAACTTATTCCCCAGGCCCTCTCCCTTGCTCGCCCCCGCAATCAAACCCGCAATATCCACAAATTCTACCGTCGCCGGCAAAACTTTTTGCGCATTGTTCATCTTTCGCAGCACTTCCAGACGCTCATCCGGCACCGCCACCATACCCGTATTCGGCTCAATCGTCGCAAAAGGATAATTTGCCGCCAACGCCCCCGCATTTGTCAACGCATTAAAAAGCGTGCTCTTCCCCACATTTGCTAACCCCACAATTCCAATTTTCAAACTCATATCTTTTTATTATACCACAGTCCCACCCCATATCAGCATTGACAAATGCTATCATCTGTGCTATAATTAACAACATAGTAAGTTTATCTTGCTTGTATTTGGCTTTCGCCAAAAATTAAAAGGAGGTAACGATTATGTTACGCGAAGAAAAAGTTTCTATTACGAACGGCCCTTCCGCTCACGAGCTCGTTGACGGCCTCAAATACGCCTGCAGCAAGCAACGTCCGCACCGACCCGAATTTTCCATCCTACCCGCAGACAAAAGCGCTAGCGAAAAGCGTCAAACCGTCATCCTCTCTTTAGAGTATGGAGACGGCAGCGGCGAATCCTTTAACGTGAAGGGTGTCCTGATCCCGCCTGCCAACTCTAACATTCGCGCAAAAAGCTTTTCCGGCTATTACAACGCCAAACGCCGCAGCGGAACTTTTACCATATATCATCAATAATCGCAAAACCCTCCCGCCCCTGATTCTTTAATCAGGGGCTTTTTCTTGCCCTATCCCAAACCATAAAAATAGGCCACCTTTTCAGGTGACCTATTTCAACTCAAACTCCCACATTGCGCAAATAATAAAACCTCTCCACGTTCCCAAATCTCCCTGCCACCTCATTATCTCGCTTCCCCAAAATCACAAAACCGCTTCTCTTCAGCCACATCTCAAAATCCACAATTATTTCTCGTCGAATTTTGTTATTCTTCACAATTCCGTCTTTCAATTGCCACGCTTTTGCCTCAAATTGTGGCTTCAGCATCACCAAAAATTCCGTTTTATCATCCGCAATTGCTTTTTTCGCATGCCGCAAAACCTTTTTCAAGCTCACAAAAGATACATCCGCTAAAATCACATCAATCGCACCAATCTCTAAATCTAAGCCTCGCCCAACCGTAAAAATATCTCTTTTTTCATGTAATTCCACCCTCGGATCAAACTTCAACGGCGCCTTCATTTGCGCCGTCCCCTTTTCCACCGCAATCACCTTTTTCACCCCTTTTTTCAACGCCGTCCAAGTAAACCCACCCGTGCTCGAGCCAATGTCGAGTACTATTTTCCCCCGCAAATCCACCCCAAACGCCCTCAAAGCCCCCGCCAATTTCCCTTCTGCGCGGCTAACTTCTGACATCAACCCTCCCAATGACTCAGATATTCAATTTTTTTCGCCCTCAAACCATCCTCATCCGTTTCGCCCGGCAAAGCATAAATCTGCCAGTATTTCTCTACTGTCGACAAAGCTCGCCCATCGCCAATCACCCCATCAAAAACCGGCTCCTCTCCCCAAGCACTCCAAGCCAAAAACGGCATATTTTTATACTCCATCGCATAAAATTCCAAAGCCTCCCGAATCACTCGCCAAAATTCATCCGCGGTCGACTTCGCCACCACTCGCCCCGCTCGTTTTGCAATGAACTGATCCGAAATTTCTTTCGACACCGCCACCATCATCATCCGAGTCTGATAGTTATTATCTGACAATAGCCCCATTAACACCCCTTCAACTATCGGATCCAACAAAGTTACGTCCAGGACGATATCAAACCCCGCTTCAATCAAGGCCTTCAATGTTAAAAACATCAAAATCGTACTTACCTCATCCGTCATTTTGCGCAAATTCTCTGCTCCGTATTCCGCCTCAATTTCTTTAGCGTGCGGATGATACGGCACAAACAATCTCGCCCCTATCAAAACTGGCTGAAGTCTACGTACTTCTAACCATTTTTCTACCGCCGGCAAAAGCTGCGAAGTTTTACCACTACCGCTCTGCCCACAAATCCGAAAAAACTGGCGATTTCTCGTTGCGTTGATGGTAAAATCTCTCACAATCTTATCAACAATCTCTGGATATTCTTCGTCCGCCACCTGCCATTCCGGCTTGACCTGACTCGGCCAATGCGTGCGCATATAATTTATTAGTTGAGCAAATTTTGCGTCTTCCATATTACCTCAGCACCACCTCAAGCGGCTGCGCTGCCTTTCTTATTTCAATTTTTTTCACTCCCTCCAGCATCTTATATTCCCCCTCCGCCTGTATCATAATTTTACTCGGCATCGCAAATGTCAGTTCGTCGCCTTTCGTTTCGCTTCCAGGCACTTTAGCCAAAATACTTCGAGCCATCATCCCAAAAATCCCCCTAAATTTCCTCAAATCTGCCACTTCACTCAAAAATTTATCTTCCGTCAAAAACCATTCCCCCCCTCGCATCACTCGCGCCATCCTTCGTCCATTTAGCGCCACATAATCTGACATTTTATCGCATTTCAGCTCCCCCCGACCCACGCTCAAAATTTCAAAATCCTTCAAAAACTCTCGTTTTCGATTTTTTACATACCATTTTGCCAAAACCCATACGCTATAAGCCAACTTCCCCCAACGGTTCTGCAAATATCGCCGCACTTTTTTCTCATCGAATACCGCACAAGCCTCCGCAAACAGGCCGATCGTAAAATAACACATCCCGTACCGATAATGCTTTCCATTTACTAAGC
>CAYLGU010000028.1:2812-7111 GCA_964383445.1 uncultured Candidatus Saccharibacteria bacterium
GTTTCTCCCTCTAAAATTTCCTTTAACTCCTTCGTCCTCAACATACTTGCCACATCGTTAAAATTCCCAAAACCCAAGCTTCCAAAACTAACATTTTTTCTCTTTGCCAACATCACGCCATTCGCCGCGATCGTCGCCGTTGCATCCCCTCCCGCTGCAACTATCAAATCTCCGTCCATAACTACTTTCGCCAACTCCGCCGCATTTTTATCCACATCGCCAGGCTTCACTTCAAACTTCCCCACCATCCAGCCCTTCAAATCGCGGACCTGCGTCAAAACCTCCTTTTCGACCTCACGAAACCGCGAAGATCGCGGATTATAAACTACGAGCAATCGTCTCATTGTTTTTGCTCCAAAACACTTCTAAACTCCAACACTCTCGCGAACCAGTCTTCCACATTTTCTATCGCAATCATCATAATTTCTTCCGTTTTTACTTGAGCATATTTATTGTTCAAATTATTTCCCGCCTCGACCACCGTCCTCTGCTCGGCAATCAAACTTTCATAATCGTCAACGCTAGTTTTCCCGTCATACTTTACCTGAAAATCCGCCACTTTCTGTATATATTCCTCCAAATCTCCCCCCAGGTTTCGCAGCAACTCATTTTCGCTCATACGCAATCGCCCAGCTACTTCGCTAGCCTCGTCCATATCTCCGTCCAATTTCACAAAATCCCCCAACAAATCTACATTTCCTCCAACGCCCTCTATTTTTTTACACCCCTCCTGCAAATCTTCATATTTTTGCTTTAATTCTGCATTTTTTAGCACCGTACTTTCGCTTAAAGCCGCGCAACTTTCGCCAATTTTCTTCGTATCTTCCACAAATTGCTCAATGCTCTCTTGCGTCGGCGCAACTTCGTCCGAACTATATTCGTTTCGCCAAAACTCAATTACTTCTTGCTTTTTGCTCAAAATCTCATCACTTATCTTTATCGCGCCGACATAGTCCAATTTTTCTTGCCCCAGATACAAAACGCCAAAAACCCCACCCACAGCCACAATCATCAAAATAATTAAAAATATTATGCGCTGTTTTTTCATAATTTATACCATAACTCCGTCGCTAACGGCCAAACATTTGGCAAACAACCCCGCAAACCCGTCGATTGCTGCAGCATTACTGGTGCCAAACCGCCATTCGTTTCACATTTCTCAATATGCCCATGCCCCAAAAAATGCCCAACTTCGTGATTTATTACCATTTGCCGATAATTCGTCAACGCCACGTCCAACGCGTTATAACTATCTGATCCGTTCATCCATCTCGTATCATTTATCAACACTAACGATCCTACTCTGCAACTTAAGGTTGCCGAACACCCCCCAGGAGCCGCCGCCGCTACTTGTTCCCCGCTAGCCAGAATTACATGCATGCTCGCTCCGCTCGCTACCTCTTCAAATTCCACCCCCGCCCTCACCCAGCCCCGCGCATCTTCCAAAGTCTCCGCCACGAGTTTACGAAACTCCTCCAAGTTCCCCTCCACCGCCCCTCTCGAGGAAACGTCGTATTTTATTACCTTTTTTGCAACAGAAGTTTGCGCTTGCGTTTGCACTTCACTCGTCATTGGCGGCCTCACTCCGTCTACAATCCCCTGCATACGCAATTCCCCCTCTTTCACCAAGGCTGACACCCCCAAAGCTAACATTCCGCTTAACATAATACCCCTCATTATACCCCAACCCGCCAAGCACTCGTCAAGCCCACATTTTGCAAGCCACAAAAAACATGTTATACTATAAAAAGTTATGAAAAACAAACAGCCAAAACAGGCGCAAGTCGCCATTTATGCCCATGCCAATTACGACTCACCTTTCGGCAATCATACCGAGTACTATCGCCGCGCCTACGACGGCCTTCATTATGAACTTCTCCAACTCGGCATCACCCCTATCATCCTCTTCCTCCAAGACAAAACCTATCTTGGCAAAGGTCGCTTCAACACCTACTGGCGCGCCGACCTCAAAAACGGTAAAACCAAATATACCCTCGTCAAAAAAGACATCCAAGTCCCCGCTCTTTTTGACAAATGTCATTTCCGCCACGACGATATCCTCACCACTTCCCCCAAAATCCTCCGCGAAATCTGTCGCAACAAATATCTCACCTATCTTTTTCTCCCCAAATGGCACGCCCCCTCATACCTCATCCGAAAACCCGTTCATCTTGATGTCTTCAAGCTCACTTACCAAGACAAGCTGATCGCCCTCAAGGAGCTTTCTGGGCACGGTGGCAAAAAAGTTTTTGTCGGCAAAGCCCAAGATTACCATGATAATTTCGAACTTCCTCTGCTTGCACAGGAATTTCTGGACACCTCTATCGGCATCCCCGGCCTCTGCAAAGGCTATCACGACCTCCGCGTCATTATGTTAAACGGCGAAATTATTTCCCTTCTCCTTCGCCAACCACAACCCGGCAAATACCGCTCCAATCTCGCCCTCGGCGGCAACGCCACCGAACTCGACATTTCCCTTATTCCCTCAGAAGTCAAAGAGATCTCTCAAACTATCGACCGTCGCTTCAACATCAATGGGCCCCGCTTCATTGGCATTGATTTTGGCTATACCAACGACGGTTGGCGAATCATCGAAGTCAACAACGGCCCTGGCCTCGGTTACGATAGCGACAACGAAAAACTCTTTACTCGTCGCCTCGCCCGCATCCTCGCGCGCGACCTCTCCTATTGACAAAAAAACAAATCTTTGATATAATAAAAAATCGAGACTTTAGTTCTCGTTTTTTTCCATGTGGTTTCAAAAGTTTTTATTCAAGCTGCAGGTCTAACCTGCCAAAATACAAACGAGGTGAAAATTCTATGCAAAAATCCCCAACAATCGCAAAAACTCATTATGGCGACGATCCCCATTCCTTTGGCGCAACAGAAGTAGTCCAGGCACGCAATTCTATCGAGCTAATCGTCAATCTTTCTCGGCTTATGCCAGAATGCCTCCACGGGCTTTCGACATTTCAAGCCTTCCAAGACTTCTTCTGCGAAGATAAGCCCCTGCCCCACAATCTTTTTTCCGCCACCATCGGCACCCTTCATGGCAAAGGCAGCCCTGTTCACAGCTTTATTCGCGACATTTTCGAAAGCTCGGGCAAAAAAGACACCGATGACTCAATTTCCACCTTCCAAAGCACTTCTCAGTCTTTCCTCAGTGCCGCCGAAGCCTAAACTTTTCAACAAAACCACTTCTTTAAAATCCGTCGTTTTTAATAACGGCGGTTTTTCTTTGTCAAACCTCAAAAAAAGACCCCTACGGGACCTTTAATTTTCGCTGGCGGAGAGGATGGGATTCGAACCCACGGTACGGTTGCCCGCACACACGCTTTCCAAGCGTGCTCCTTCAACCACTCGGACACCTCTCCAGCTCATCCCATTCTAACATATTTGTCTGCTCTTGCCCAAAAAATTACCAACCCCTTCGTTAACCCTTTATTTTCCCGTCTAAAACAGGTACAATTAACATAATGTCAAACGAATCAGACCTTATTATTGAGCTGTCCGGCGTATCCAAGCGCTATGGTTTTGGCGAGTCCGAATATTTCGCCTTGCGCGATTTTGACCTCTCTATCAAACGTGGCGAATTTATTATGGTTATGGGGCCCAGCGGTTGCGGCAAAACCACTCTACTCAATATTATTGGCCTCCTCGACAAATCTAGCTCCGGCACCTACACCCTCGCTGGCAAAAACGTCGAACGTATTTCTGCCCGCAAGCAAGCAAAGTTTCGCGCTCGCCAAATTGGTTTTATCTTTCAAAATTTTAACCTCATCTCGTCGCTTCCTATTATCGAAAACGTTGCCCTCCCCCTTGTCTATTCCGGGTACTCTAAGTACCGCCGCCTCAAAATGGCATCCGACACACTAGATCATTTCCATCTCCAAGAGCGCGAATATTATATGCCTTGGCAGCTTTCCGGCGGACAACAACAACGCGTCGCCATTGCTCGTTCGCTCGTCGTTAACCCATCTATTATTTTAGCCGACGAACCTACCGGCAATCTCGACAGTCGCAGCTCTCACATAGTCATGGAAGAGCTTCGCGAAATCCATTCTCGTGGCAATACTATTATTATGGTCACCCATAACCCCGCCCTCACCACCTATGCCACTCGCGTTATCAATATGCTAGACGGCGAAATCGACACCGACATTAAAACTGTCGCCGACCAAGACCTTCCTCGGCCTGGCGACCCCGAAAAAGTTTCTGTGCGTTTCTTGCCCAAAAAATCTTCCGCCAGCGCCAAACCTGCCAGCCCAAAGCCCCCACTTCCGCCCAAACGCCCCTTGT
>CAYLGU010000029.1:0-6411 GCA_964383445.1 uncultured Candidatus Saccharibacteria bacterium
AAGGCATTTTCTTCATGATGACCGCCCTCACTAAAACTCGCAATCCTCTCCAGACGATGTGGAAAAGCCACCACCAAAACTACCGCCGCCAAGGCCACAACCCCCAAAATCCCAAACAATCTTGACCATTTCATCCCGCCCACCAACAGCATCGAAAACACCATCAAGGTTATCACCACCGCCGATCCTAAATCTTTTTGCAACACCGCCACCAAAAACAACGACACCACCATTACTACTGCCAAAGGAATCATAAAATCCTTGCTGTCTAAAGTCCCCGCCTTTTTGTGTTTCACAATCAGCTCCGCCATATACAGCAAAATTCCCCACTTCAAAATCTCCACCGGCTGCAGGGTCGCCCCACCAAAAGGCAGCCTAAACCACCTACAAGCCCCCAAGCTGCATTGCACCATGCTGCTGTTCATTGCACCCAGAATCGCTAACAAAACCGACAGGACCAGCCCTGTAATCATCAGCAGCCTTGCCGCCTTCCTCAATTTATCAAAAGGAAAAAAATAAGCCAACAAAAACGCCGCCAAAGACACTACGACACTTCCCGCTTGCCGGATAAAGAAATAATTATCCGCATATGTATCCCCTGTTATCGAGCTCTGAAACTGCGCCCAACTCGGCCCAATCGAATAAATCATCACTAGCCCCACCGCCATCAAAATAATCATCAAAATCGCCATCACCATATCTGGTTTATGTCGACGCATTAAACTACAATGCCCCCACCCAAAGCCAAGAATATACCCGCAAACGCCGCCACGCCCCCGATTACCCAAAACCGCATCACGACTTTACTCTCTTCCCAACCCTTTGCCTGCAAATGATGATGTATCGGCGCACTCAAAAATATCTTGCGCTTAAACACCTTTTTCGAAAAAATCTGTATCAAAGCCGACCCGGCCTCCACCACAAACATAATCCCAATCACCGGCAACAAGAAAAATCCATTTGTCATCATCGCCACCACCCCTAGTCCCGCCCCTAACGCAAAAGAACCCGTATCGCCCATCATAAAACGCGCCGGATAAACATTAAACCAAATATAGCTAAGCAGTGCTCCCACTACCGTAAAGCAAAATCCCGCCACACCCCACTGACTCTGCAATAGCGCAATCACCCCAAAAGCTCCGTAAGCCATCGCCGCCAAGCCCCCAGCCAAACCGTCCAGGCCGTCGCTGATATTTACCGCGTTACTCGTCGCCACCACCGCAAACGCAAACACAAATATCATCCCTACCCCCAACGACAAAGACCCCACAAACGGCACATAAATGCTCGTCCAACCCAACTTCGCCACAAAGAACCAGCCCAGCGCCAAAGCCAAAATCGAAATCATCGCAAACTTCACCGGCGCCCGCAGCCCCGCCACCGCTTTATGCCCAAACAAGTTAAACACGTCATCGATCAGGCCAATCACCCCACCTCCCACAAACGCCGCTAAAGGCAACCAAGTCTGCGCCCGGTCAAAGTTACACAAAAAAGTCGTCAGTCCCACCGCTAGCAACATAATCACTCCCGCCATGGTCGGGAACTTCCGCGCGATCTTCTTCGCATGCAATTTATTCATCACTGTCAATTTTTCGCCCGTCACCGCCACGCTCTTTTGCTTCTTCCACCATTTATATTTATAAGCAAAATGCGTATAAATCGGTGTCAAAAACATCGCCACCAAGAACGCCCCCAGCGCCAGCACTAGCTCGTACACCATCTCTGAATTCAACTTTTCTAGCATTTTACTTGACTTTCCTTTCTTTTTGTGCTATAATGAATACATGTGCCGCTTACCTTAATTTGCCGGCCTTACTTTCAAATGTTCTAACATATAATTACTTATCTCTGTAAAAATCGGCGCCGCATCACTACTTCCCTGCAAATTCGCCCCCTCTCCACCTATTCTAACCATCACTACATATTCCGGCAAGTCCTGCGTGCTGCCACCAAAACCAATATAACTCGCGATTGTTGTACTTTTTGTGTACGCTCCGCTCGCATCATAGGTTTCCGCCGTACCAGATTTACCCCCAATCGCATAACCCGACAAATCCTGCTGTGAAGCATAACTTATCTTCCGCGCCTTCACTAACATATCCCGCATCGTCGCGCTAGTCCCGCTACTAATCGATTGCGTCACGCTGTCTTTTTCAGCGTTCGCAATCAATTCATCATTTTCTACCGTCCCTGCCACAATCGTAGGCGCATAATACTCTCCGCCATTTATTGCCGCCGAAAACGCCGCCGCCACCTGCATCATCGTCAAGTCCAAACCTTGCCCAAAAGTCATATTCGAATAACGCACATTACGTCCATAACCCTCATTTGGCCCCACTACCGTGCCAGTCGCCTCATAAAATTCAATCCCCGTCGCCTTGCCCAGATTAAACTTATTATAATAAACGTCGTACAAAAGTTCCCTACCCTTTTTCGTGATACTCCCATTATCGTAGCGGCGCAACACCTCCACACTTCCTGTATTCAAAGAAAAATTCAAGGCATCCTGAAAACTAATAATTCCCGTCATCCCCGCATAAGCATTTTTTATCGTCCTGTCTTCGACCACCGTAGATCCAGTATTATTATATGTATCACTCGGACGAATCGCCCCCATTTCGATACCACCCGCAAAAATAAAAGTCTTGCATACGCTCGCCGGCTCGTACGGATCTTCCAATACCTTATTACGATAAAGCGACGCATCGCTCACCTTCCAATAACTCTCTGGATTATATCCCGGCAAATTCGCCATCGCATAAATCCTCCCGTTATTCGGGTCCATCACGACGGCGCTAGCATAGGTCGCTCCCACCTCACCCATTTTTTCCGCCAAAATCTTCTCCACAGCTCGTTGCACCGTAATATCAATCGAAAGCGCCACATCCGTCCCGTCCTCAGCAGGAATTTTTACATTTTCATCACCTATCGTTAGCGGGATATTATTTACATCCGCCACCGTTTTTAGTAGACCGTTAGTCCCGGATAACATCTCATTCAAAGAACCTTCTGCACCATACCCCACCTTTTCCGCATTAATAAAACCCAGCACCTGACTCGCCAATTCCCCACTTGGATACACGCGCCTCGTTGACTCTTTTTTGCCCACCCCCTTCAAATTCGCCTCCTCCACTTGCGAAATCTCGTTCCAAACTACATTTTTTGCCACTTCATAATATTGCACGGTTTTATCTGCAAAAACCTTATCCCAATCTGCAAAAACCTTATCCCCCAAAATTTCCGTCAAAGTTTCCTTCACCTTTTCCGCATTACCCACATAAGCCGGATCCACAAAAACCGTCCACACCCGCTCGTTCATCACCACCGGCACCACCTCATCCCCATCTAGCATATAAATTTGTCCCCGTTCCGCTAGCAGCTCGAACTTCCTGACGTGTTCGCTGCTCGCCGCCTCTACATATTTATCATGCTCGATAATCTGAATCTGAAATAATCGTAGCCCTATTACTGCTACGGCAAAAATCAAGCCAAACTTTAACCAGCCTATTCTTGCTTTCATCTTATTATTATACTCTATTCTTCTACAAAACCGCTGGCCTTTGCGTCCACCATGCTGCTTGCGATCTCATTACTATCGCTCGCCGCTGCCGCTTTTATCCTTGCGTTCTCTACTGCCAAACTATCCTTCTGTGCTTCCAAACTTGCAATTTCGCTATCTACGCCCGCGGCGTCATAGTCATAGCTCGTCGCTTTTGCACCTTGCGCCACATAAATCAATCCTACGATCAAAACTAGTACTACTACTATAATTGTATGGCTGATCGGCCCCAGGCTAATCCTCGGCTCATGCCGCACCGCGTTGCGATTTCTCGCCCATTCCAAATTAGACGCCGACCTCGCAGTCGCCCGCCTTCGCATTATACCTGCATCCATTTAATTTTTCCGTTTTTATTTTTGTTCTTAAAGACCCAGCCCAAGCCTAGACGCAGTAAACATACGTCCAGGCGGGGCAAGGGAGGTCATAAATTACACACTCCAAAAAGTAACTCTACCTACTTCATGGTGCCCCAAAAATGGGACATGTAGGTTACGCTACTATTTAGCGAAAGTGAACTTTGACTTTTTCAGCTTTAGAACGATTGGTTACAATGATCTTTGCCATTTCTTTACTCCTTTTTATTTTTATTTTTACTCTACATCGAGCCCTTCACGCACTTCGCAGCTTACAGCCTCTCGGCCGCTCGCAGCTTCGCACTCCGTGCTCTTCGGTTGATAACTAACTCATTTTCGTTTGCAGTTATGGGTTTTTTCGTCAATATCTCTAACTTCGATTCGATCCCCTGCCCGCTCATTGTTCTAAAATAATTCTTGACCAGTCTGTCCTCCAGGCTATGAAAAGATATTATTCCTACTCGACCGCCCTTATTCAAAAGTTGCGGCAAAAGTTCCAAAGTCTTCTCAATTTCGTTCATCTCGTCATTAACGACAATCCGAATCGCTTGAAAAATCCTTGTTGCAGGGTGTGTTTTGCTATAAGGCGATTTGCGTTTGATAATCTCTGCTAATTCTCCTGTGCTATTGATCGGACGGTTAACTACTATTTCTCGCGCCAACATTTCCGCCCTGCCCTTTCGTTCTTCTCCGTATTTTACAAAGATATCGGCTAATTCTTTTATGCTCCATTTATTTACAATTCGTTCCGCGTCCAATTTCTGCCTTCTGTCCATCCTCATATCCAAGGGTCCGTCATGCGCAAAAGAAAAGCCTCGTTCTTGCCTATCTAACTGCAATGAAGAAACTCCAAAATCCGCCAAGATTACATCAAATTTTTTACCACTCTCTACTAAGAACAACGCTGTATTATAAAAACTTTCATGCATTATCTGCGGCTTCTCCTTGCGGTACTTTGCCTGCAAATATTCCACTGCATTATCGTCTCGGTCATTTAAAACCGCATTGTTATAATTCTGCGTTATCTCCAAAATAGCATTAGCGTGTCCAGCATAGCCAGCCGTCAAGTCGAGATAAGCCTCTCCCTGTTTTGGCCGGAGTACTGCTAGTACTTCGCTAAGTAATACTGGCTGATGAATTTCTTCCATACATCTATTATACTTTGTTTGAACCCGTTCAACTAGAAATTTCGGAGTTTTTGTGTTTGTTTGTTGTTTATTTTTCGTACCTTTGGCACAAAGTGTCCACTACGATGACACCGGCGTATAGCCGATCTAGACTCGTAGCTGTTGAGAGACTTATTTTGTGTGAGGTGGAGTTATTTATATTGGGAGGTGTGTTTTTAGTAAGTACCTTTTGGATTTGTTGTCGCGTATCCCAAACGCGCCCCAAAACTCCTAGTTGGTCGGATTCAAACTTTGTTAATGAGCCAACAAAATACCGATTAACTTTTTGTTAACCTAACAATCGTACAATTTGCAGGCTGATCGTTCTGTGTTTTTGTCATTGTTGACATAATCTTTTCAACCTTGCCTTTCGTCATTTAGTTAATAGTTTTTTGTTTTTCGTGGTTTTTGTTTTTTGTATTTCCACTTGCCCTTAGTTTATACAGAAATCCAAACAAAAGCAAGACCCATTTTGCTTGTACTTTTCCACATTTCTGGGCATAACTACCCGCTCTAACAGATGTAAACCGAACACAAAAAATTCTTTTCACGATTTTTCCCACACTTCCTCAACTCTAATTTTTATTGCATAATACCCGAACAGATTACTCTTGCTTTTCATGTCGTTTTATTTTCTAGTTCACTTCCCTATCCTATTGACTTTTTTGACATTTTATGCTAGACTACAATCATAACCCCTTACACGGGTCTTATTTCTTAATGCCTCCACCCACTAAACCTCCCCTCCTCCTCTTCCCCTATTTTTTGACGAATAAAGTCTACTCTAATCCCATTTTAGAAACTGCCGAAGAGATTAGCTTAGGAGTTTCAATATAACTACAACGGCTTAGCTTCTATTGTTCTTGACTTATCTCTTTCCAAAACTGTGTCGCAGTTCCAAAGTATAAAAATCTGGACTTCCTAAACTTTTGCGAGTGGGTGACTTTAGTGGGACCCCCGAGCAAATGTTTAGACGAAGGACAGATTTTTATACCTTGCGAACCAGACTGTTTTGGAAAGAGATAGGCAAAGAGCGAAAAGACTACCCAAGACTAAGCCTAACCTTATCCCATTTGAGAAACTGCCGAAGAGATGACCGCCGGTCATCTACTTCGGGCCGACTGCAATTGCCTGCCACCCGTAAAGACGGGCTGGCACATGTAAGGTTTTCTCTAAAGTAGTTAGGCTGAGGTAAAAAAGACAAATGGACAGATTTTTATACCCTGCGAACCAGACTGTTTTAGAAAGAGATAAGTTAAGAGTAAAAAACACTCAAGACTAAGCCTAACCTAATCCCATTTGAGAAACTGTCGAAGAGATGGCGGCTCGCCAT
>CAYLGU010000030.1:0-6073 GCA_964383445.1 uncultured Candidatus Saccharibacteria bacterium
CGACAATTTAACGCCACTGGGTGGACGCAAAGTGTACTGAGTGACGCGCGGGCCAATATTGGCGCCTTCCATTTCGACATCGATACCGAATTCGCCCAGGGTATTCTTGATTACTAAGGCGTTCTGCTGAATATTACCAGCATCGGCAGGCGACTGTTTTTTCTCGAGCAGCTCGACCGAAGGCGCTTTCCAATTCGGATCGGAAACGGCAACCAAGGCGGTTTTTGGCTCTTCTTTTTTGGCGGGAGCAAGAGATTTATCGACAGCAGCAGCCTTTTTGGACTGATCAAGTACATCGACGCCAGATTTAACTTTAAGATCTTTCATCTCGGCGACAGGGGCAGCCTCGGCGCTCTTGCGCATCAATTTGGCGTTAGCAACATCTTCTTTGGTTTTAGAACTACTAAACGCAGCAAAGATACGCTTGAAAACAGTTTTGGGGCTGACAGCCAAAAGGAAAGTAGCCGTAACAAAGACCAGCAAAATATAGATAAAGATTGCTACGCCGGGCTCAACTAGCTGCACGACAGCATTGTTGAGGATATTGCCGATGAAGCCACCAGTCGAATCAGCTTCGCCGATGGTCGGGATGCCAAAAATGCCCGAAAACCAAATTATCATCAGGACGGAGGCGACCCAAACCGATGCGGCGAGGCGGTTGTCGCTAGCGCGAAAAATAGCGACTGCCAGATACACTAATAGTATCGGTAATAAATAAAAAGCATAACCAATCAACCAAAGTCCACCAGAGTGGATTGTATTCAAAATAGTACCCCCACTGCCAAACCAAGTCAAAACTAGAAGAACCGCCACGGCGATCATGACTAGAGCACGAACTTGTCGCCAAAAGCCGCCCGGAAGTTCATGGGTGTTTTTGGCTTCTTTTGCTTTTTTACCTCGCTTTTTTGCCATAAGTTTATTATAACACAAGTTTAGGCAAAGCGTTTTTATTGACTTTTTTACCAAAGTGTGCTATAATTAGAAATGTATCCTATGTGACTTTATACGACAAAAAAGGAGGTTCTTTAATGAAATTCTGGGTGCAAGATGCACACGGTAATCGAACGGCCTGCACGTCAGACGATCTGTTGGAGGCAATTATCCGAGCAGAAACTAGCCATGTTTTTGTAGAAAAAGCAGACGAGGACTTCTCTGCCTGCGAAAACGTAGCCAACCTGCCTATCGGCAGATTAGGCTTGTCCAACAAAACTTGCGCAGCTCTTTTGCGCTCTAGGATTTTTGGAACAGTGGGTGATTTAGTTATCGCCGACAAAGAAGACGTCCTAAGCGTCAACGGTATTGGAGAAATTCGCTACGAAGAAATTCGTAACAAAATGAAGCAAAAGTTCGACCTCGACATGGCGCCTTAAGCAAAAACCCCTCTAGATAGAGGGGTTTTCTTTTTGATTGGCTAGCTCTTCCCTATTGATCTACGCCACGCATAGAAAGGCTGAGGCGACCTTTGTCGTCAATGGAATCCAAGCGAACTTTGACTTCTTGACCCATTTTGAGGACGTCTTCAACTTTAGCGATACGCTGTTCGCTGATTTGCGAAATATGCAGCATACCGTCAATGTTTGGCATAATATTGATGAATGCGCCGAAATCTTTGATTGAAACAACTTTACCAGTGTAAATTTTGCCGACTTCTGGCTCTTCGACGAGAGACTTGACCCAAGCGAGGGCTTTTTCGATACTCGCACCGTCTTGCGAAGCGATTGTAACGAGTCCGCTATCCTCAATGTCGATCATAGCACCGGTTTCTTTGGTAATCTTGTTGATAGTTTCGCCACCTTTACCAATAATCGCGCCGATTTTGTCAGGATTAACCATGAGTTTTTCGATACGCGGGGCATAAGGGCTGAGCGCCTTGCGCGGCTCTGCGATGACTGAAAGCATGTGTTCCATAATATGCAAGCGACCGGCATGGGCCTTACGAATTGCCTCGGCCAAGATTTCTAGAGGTAGGCCGTGGACTTTCATATCCATTTGGAGGGCGGTAATGCCGTCCTTTGTGCCAGTAACTTTAAAGTCCATGTCGCCGCCAAAATCTTCGGCATCCATCAAGTCGGTCAGGACATAAGGCTTGTCGCCGTCCAGCATTAGACCCATAGCGACACCAGCAACTGGCTTCCTGAGCGGTACGCCAGCATCCATAAGAGCCAGACAAGAGCTACAAGTTGCTGCCATAGAGGTCGAACCGTTCTGAGACATAATCTCGGTTACGCTACGAATTGCATAAGGGAACTCTTCTGGATCTGGTAAGACTGGAGTCAAGGCACGTTCAGCAAGATAGCCGTGGCCGATTTCGCGACGCCCAGGGCTACCCATACGTTGACATTCGCCAACGGTATAGCCAGGAGCATTGTAGTGGTGCATGTAATGGCGTTCGCCGTCAGTAACTTCCATCGTATCGACAATTTGTGCGAAGGAAAGCGGAGCTAGGGTCACAATGTTCATGGCCTGAGTGACGCCGCGCGTAAAGAGCGATGAGCCGTGCGCACGCGGCAAAATGCCGACCTGCGAACTGAGCGGGCGGACTTCATCAAGCTTGCGACCGTCTGGACGGACACCTTCTTTGACGATATTGTCGCGGACGTCATGGAATACAGCGAGCTCGAAAGCGCTATTGTATTTGTCACGGAAATGCTCGTCATAATATTTAACTTTGGCAGATAGAGCTTCTTCGGCAGACATTTTTTCGGTGACACCTGCTTCTTCGTCACTGACGTATTTACCTGCAAATTCGTCATGCATGGCGTATTTGATTTCATCAAGTAGCTCATGTCGTTCGGTGCTATTGGCGCGGCGAACGTTGGCGCCAAATTTGCCTGCCGTCCAATCGTCTACGCGTTTTTGAATTTCAGCATCGGGAAGAACTAGAGTATAAGGTTTTTCTTCGACACCTACTTGAGTGGCTAATTCTTGCTGCAAGGCAATGAGGGGCTGGATATTTTTGTAAGCCCAGTCAAGTGCCGCAATCATATCATCTTCGCTAACTTCGTTAGCGCCAGCTTCGACCATTGTAATACCGGTATCTTTTGCGGCTACAACTAGGTCGAGATCAGACGAGGCACGCTCTTCTGGCGACAAGAAAGCCTTGAATTCGCCACCAATGCGACCGATACGTAAGCCCGCGATCGGGCCGTCAAAGGGCACGCCGGCAAGACTCAAAGCACTAGAAGCCGCAAGCATAGCAACCATGTCGGGGCGGAAACTCGGATCCATCGAAAGCACAGTCGTAACGACTTGGACTTCTTGGCGATAACCTTTCGGGAAAAGCGGGCGAATTGGACGATCGATAATACGGCCAATCAGTACAGCCTCATCCGAGGGGCGACCTTCGCGTTTGATAAATTTACTACCAGAGATTTTGCCAGAAGCATAGAACTTCTCTTCATAGTCGATAGAGAGCGGGAAAAAATCTTGGATGACAGGCTTGGTCCCGACCACGACGCTACCCAAAACTACGGTATCGCCGTAGGTTACGAGTACGGAGGCGGTAGCACGAAAACCAACACGGTTGATTTCCAGGCTGAGCTTACGCCCCATAAAATCAGTTTCTACCCTGACAAGATGCTTCCCACTTGGATTAATAATTTCCATTATTCACCTTTCTTTTTGCAGGGAAAATAATAAGTAAGTATCCCCGAGCACTTATCTATCATTTTCCCTTATTAATTTACTAATCTCATTATAGCACAGGAGCGGAGCTTTTAATGATTGACAATATACTTAAGGTGTGATATAATGATAAGTGCGCATAGGAGTGCCGGCAGCGCAAAAAAACGAATTACGGCAAGAACATTGATATGGAGGTTTTGCTTTAATGATTGAAATTATGGAAGTAAGAACTGACAGGACAGATGAAATTTCACCCTTCACGATAACAGTAAAGGGTGATTTGGCAAAAGAACACCCTGCCTTCGTAAAGGAATGCTTCATCCCGGTGAAAAAGTTGCGCGATGAAAGAATACGAGATCTCGGGGAGGGGCCGAGATACGTGACGTTGATAAGTCGCAAAGTAATGAAGCCATACGGGGAGCATCCAGAAGCGGAATTCGGGCCAGTTACGATACTCGATTTCACGATTAGTATCGTCTACACCGAACGTCTTAGGGTGCTCGAAAACATAATCCGCATCTCGAATCTGCCAGAGCGGCTAAAAGAGGCAGAAGAAGTCTTATCTTTTAATTCTGCAGTCGCGCATTCCAAGCTAAAGCGCGAGGCGCTGAGAATTTGCGTCAGCCACCTTTTCCCGGACTTTTGTACCGCCAGCGACCATGCTATGGAATACCGCAAAAAAGTACTAGAATCTCTGCTAAGCAACGAGAACGTGGCGCGCGAGGATTTATGTAAAATAGTAGCTAATGAGCTGCGTTCAATGCTAACGTCGGAATACATGGCGCTTCTGTCTTTCCATAAAGACCCTTCTTTTGTGGTGGACCGCGTGATGCAGACAACAGTAGATAATCTACTCGAGAAATACGGGGATCATCCTATGGCTCAGACGGCTAAATGCGAATCTAATAATTAGCCTCTCTGTAAACCCGGCACTAGCTGCCGGGTTTTTCATGTCTGTTTAAATTCTCGATGCAAGCTGGGGTGGCTACGGCAATTAAAAAACACCAGTTTTTCGACTGGTGTTTTAATTTTCTCAAAAATCTATTTGCGGAGGCTAAGCTTGGCGACAGTGCTTTTGTAAGACTCGAAATTGGTCTTTTCTAGGTATTTGAGCAATTTTTTGCGCTTGCCAACCATTTGCATGAGGCCGCGTTTTGCCATAAAATCGTGCTTGTGCGTTTTGACGTGCTCGGTGACTTCCTTGATACGTTCGGTCAAAATAGAAACCTGAACCTCTGGAGAGCCGACATCTTTGCCGTCGCGAGCGAGAGCAGAAATAGCTTTAGATTTATTTTCTTTGGTAATCATACTGTGGGGTATTTTAGCATAGTCTATCGAAGATAGCAAGGCTTATTTGTCCATATACTTGATAAGTGCCGAACGTAAATCTTTGACGGGCAGAACGAATTTGTCTTTGATAGTGGCGGGAGCGATAGCGCCAGTGAAGCCGAGCTTTTTAGCTTCGGCAAGGCGGCGATCGGGAGAAGCGGCGGAGCGGATTTCGCCGCCTAGTCCAACTTCGCCCAAAACTACTAATTTGTCGCTAAGTTTGCGGGCGGCGGTGGCGGATGCAATTGCCATACAAACTGCCAAATCGGCAGCACTATCGTTTAATTTGAGGCCGCCCACGACATTGATAAAAATATCTTTGTCTTGGAGTTTGAGCTTGGTGCGCTTTTCGAGCACGGCGACCAGGAGATTCAGACGGTTTAAGTCGAAGCCCGAGGCGGTGCGTTTGGGGTAACCAAAATTCGAAGGGTTGACTAGAGCCTGGATTTCAACAAGTAGCGGACGAGTTCCTTCGATAGTCGCCATAATGATGCTGCCGTCGGTATTTTGACGCTCGGATAGCAAGGCCTCGGAAGGATTTTTGACTTCAGAAAGCCCTTTGTCGTTCATTTCAAAAATGGCAACTTCGGTAGTCGAGCCAAAGCGGTTTTTGACGGCGCGCACGGTTTTGAAGCCGCCATAGCGATCGCCTTCAAAATTTAGCACGACATCAACGAGATGCTCGAGAACTTTTGGACCGGCGAGCGTACCGTCTTTAGTAACGTGACCAACGATAATTACGGCGGTATTGGTGGATTTTGCGGCACGAATAACTAAATTACCGGAATTCGAAACTTGGGAAACGGTGCCGGGGGCGGAAGAAATTTCTGCCATAGAAAGCGTTTGAATCGAGTCGATAATAACTAGGTCGTAGGAGCCGGCCTCAATAGTTTTGGCAATATCGTTAGCAGAAGTGGAGCTGGCGAAGTGCAGGTTAGACGACGACGCCCCCAGACGCAGAGCACGAGATTTGACCTGGCCGGCAGACTCTTCGCCAGAAACATAAAGAACTTTATGCTTGATATTGGCGACTTGGCTAGCGATTTGCATGAGCAGCGTGGACTTTCCGATGCCAGGCTGTCCGGCAAGTAAAGATACGGAGCCAAGTAAAATACCACCA
>CAYLGU010000031.1:0-5961 GCA_964383445.1 uncultured Candidatus Saccharibacteria bacterium
GAGTACCGCCATGAACAGCGATGACGGCACTAGCACTAGTTGGACTGCTTCAACAGTTGGCTCGCTTTACGCAGGCTGGCAGCCTTCGGGTAGCTTCCAGGGCGTGTTCTCTGGCTACTACAACTCGGGCTTGAGCAACCAGGGTAGCCGCGCCTACTATTGGTCCTCTACCGTCAACTCTGCCGGCAACGCCTACTCCTTGTACTTCTATTCCGGCGTCGTCTACCCGGCGTACCCCAACTATAAGTACCGCGGATTTGCAGTGCGTTGTCTGGTGCAGTAGCTAAACCAACTTCTTTTTAGAAAAGAAGTTGGGCAAGAAAACTTAATAACGAAAAATACCAAAAAAGTGCGATTTTTTGGTATTTTTTGACTAGGATAGCCGGCAGGGAGCGGCTAGGAATAAGTGGCAGGCGGAAAAATAAAATACAAATATTAAAACAAAGGTGGGAAAATGAATAAAAAATCTCCAAAACAAAACGAAGACAAAAACAAAAAAACGGCACTACATGAAACAATGGAGACTAAGAATGAGGTTTTGCGTTTTGAACCTGGGAATTACGACAAGATAGCGTTATTTGCTTCTAGCAGTTTAGGGATATGTTTTGGTGGTAAAAAATATCTCCCCAGCGGGGAGATATTTTAGAGTTTAGCTAGAATATTTAAGCTTTTTTGCTGGATTTTGCAGTTTTTGCAGTTGCGGCGTGAACTTCGACACGAGTACGAGGCACGCGGCGGCCGGAGAAGTGGCTCTTTTTGGTTTTGACGAAATGTACAGTGCCGTCGATAGCAGCGTGAATAGTGAAATTGCGAGAGAGGAAAGTCCCTGGGCCGGAGATCTTGGTGCTACCGGTTTGGCGGACGAGAACTTCGCCTGCGCGGACTTTTTGGCCGCCAAAGCGTTTGACGCCTAGACGTTGGCCAGCATTGTTGTGAATGTTTTTGGCGGTTCCGCCAGCTTTGACATGTGCCATTTGATTATATCTTCCTTAATACTATTATTTGGCGCGCAACGACTTGATTCTCTCGGTAATACAAGAGATCTTGAGTCATTGCGTGCTTAAACTGGTGTAGATTATAGCCGAGTTTCTCTATTTCGTCAAGAATATTTAGATGAGAAAATGAATTATCGGTTCGGCGCCAAGCGGGGACGGCGAGGGCGAGGGTGGTGCCAGGCTGAATTTGGGAGCCGAGATTTTTCAGAAAGGACAAAAGAATAGATTGAGTGGTGTATTTAACTTCTTTGAGCTTGATGTCGGAAGGTGGAGCAGAGAAGGGTTGGCCAAGATAGACTTCGGAGGCGACAAAATCGATAGGAGTTTGCCAATGGTGTTTGGTGGCATCGCCGAGTTCGAGTTTGTTTTCTAAAAGGGGGAGATTTTTGTGGCGAGGAGACTGGCGGAGCCATTTGAGATTTTTGTCGCTATATTTGACCATTTTTTCGGAAAGATCGCTGCCGTAAGTGGCGTAACCCATGAGCATGGCTTCTTGGAGTACGGTGCCAGTGCCGCAGAAGGGGTCAAGTAGGATGCCTTTGGCGTTACCTAGAGTGGCGAGATTGACGAGGATTTGAGCGAGTTTGGGCGGGAGCATGCCGACAAAGGCGTCGCGGGCGGGACGGGCTTGGTCGCGCTCGGCGTAGGCGCTGATATTTTGGGTGCCGATAGAAAGGGCGGTGAGTTTGCCGAAAGAAATAACTTCGATGTGGCGCGGCTTTTCGCCGAGCTGGTTGTGATGCGAGGTGGCGGAGGAAAGAGTAGGCGTGGCGTTATTGGGGATGATGCGGACGGAACGGTTGTGGCGCTTGAGAATAGATTTGAGCTTGAGAGCTTGAGTGTTGGCGCTACGAGCGCTGGCTTGGGCAGAATAATCTGAAAAACCGAGGGTGATTTTGCCTTCTGGAAGGGCAGCGAGAGTTTCTATGAGCGGTGAATCAAGGATTTTGCCGGCCTTGATAGTGCCGCCGAGGCGCTCGATCGGAAAGTGGTCGGACTTGACAGTAGCGAGCTGTGGAGAGAGCGGGGAAACATTATCTGAGCCAAAAAAGGCCTCAAGTTCCGCTAATGATATTTTTGGCTCACGGCCTAGGACTGCAATAAACATATGCTACAATATTAGCATGTTTAAGAAAGTTTTAAGCGTAATTACGCTGATATTAATAGTGGTAATTGCTTATTCGGCGTTTACCGAGACCGTAGTAATCGATAATATTACCATGACGATGGGTGAGGCGACGCTTTATTCCTTGGGGAAGTTAAACATTTGGGTGTTGATTTTGTTGATACCGGAGCAAATGTTTATGTATTACTGTGCGGGGCAGATTTATTTTGCGTTTTTGAAGGCCAGGCAAGGCTTTAGCCTGACAAAACGTAAATTGATGCGCGTAAGTTTGGAGATTAATTTCGTGAATCATGCTTTGCCTAGTGCAGGAGTGAGTGGTTTGGGTTATCTGATTTGGCGTTTGAAGTCTTTTAAGATTTCGGCGGGACAGGTGAGCTTTATTCATATTTTGCGTTACGCGATTTCGGCATTGGCTAACACGATACAGACTTGGATTGCTTTGATTATAGTACTGGCTGCTGGTTCGACAATTCCTGGTGGCGAATGGGCTTTGTGGCTGGCAGCGGGGATTGCGTTGTGTATTGAGGGGGTGATTGTGATTGCTTGGTTGATTGTGCGTAGCCAAAAGACGGTGGACTGGTTCGCAGAGAAGGCGAGTAAACTGATCAATACTCTGGTGCGCAAGCTGACTTTTGGTAAAAAGCGAGTGCTTTTGCGCGAAAATGATGTGAATAAATTCTTTTCGGATTTGAGAGGTGATTATTTGGCGATCAAGCGCAATGGTAAGATTTTGGCAAAGCCGATTTTTTGGGGCGCCTTGTATGCGTTCTTTGAACTGGCGACTTATTGGGTAGTGGCGATTGCGATGGGGAGCCCAGAGATTTTGCCGCAGATTATGATTGCTGAGGGGATTGCGAGTATAGTCGGCACGGTACTAGTCACGCCTGGCGGCGTGGGCGGCTACGAGGGGGCGATGATAGCAGTGATGGTGGCGCTGGGTGTAGATTTGAGTGTGACGACGATTGTGGTCGTGGTGACGCGTATCGTGGTCTTGCTTGGCACGATTTTGAGCGGTTGGGGTTTTTACCAACATGCTTTGATGTCGAGGACGGACAAGTTTACGGCGACGGCTGAACAAGCTAAAAAGAAATAATTAGAACTTATGGAAATCCCTATCGAAAAAGTATGTTTGTCGGTAGGGGATTTTGTTGATATTGTAAACCAGACTTTGGAATATGCTTACAGTGAAGTGTTGGTCGAAGGGGAGGTGGCGAGTTTCAAGATAAATCAGGATAAATATGTGTTTTTTGACCTGAAAGATGCGGAGGCAAGCGTAGGGTGCTTTATGATGAAGTATGCTCTGCGTTTTCCGATTAGCGACGGGATGAAGCTGCGCGTGAAAGCGGTGCCGAAACTGACAAAGTGGGGGAAATTTTCGCTGACTATTAGCGATATGTTGCCAGTGGGAGAGGGAAGTATCAAAAAGAGTTTTGAAGAATTGAAACTAAAATTGGCTAAAGAGGGGCTGTTTTTGCCGTCCAAGAAGCGACCTTTAACAGAATTGCCGACCAGGATTGGGGTGATATCGAGCGTGCAGGCGGCGGGTTATGCAGATTTTTGTAAAATTTTGGGTGAGCGTTGGGGAGGCTTGGAATTACAAGTAGCACATGTGCAGGTGCAGGGCATGGGGGCGGCCGATCAGATAATACGGGCTTTGAATTATTTTAACGAACATAGTGAAGTAGAGGTGCTGGCGATTATACGGGGTGGCGGAAGTGCGGATGACCTAGCAGTGTTTAACGATGAGGCTTTGGTGAAGGCGATTGCCGTAAGTAAAATTCCGGTATTGACGGGAATTGGGCATGAAGTGGATGAGAGTTTGAGCGATTTGGCGGCGGACATGCGAGCCTCAACCCCAAGTAACGCGGCGCAAATGTTGACTAGGGATAAGAGCGCCGAAAAAAGGCGCTTGGCGGAGGAAATGGAGCGAATTTATGGAGTTCTGTTGGACAAAGTAAATAAAAAGCAGGCGGATTTGGGCGGAGAGATAGTGGCGGCGGGGCGGAACTTGAAAAATCAGATAGAAATGCGACAAAAAGAACTAATAAATCAGAGTAAAATAATTGAACAGCTAAATCCGGATGCGGTGTTGGCGAGAGGCTATGCTTTGGTGACGGGAGCCTTGGAGCAGGGGAGTGTTGTAAAGATTACAACAATAAGTACAGAGGTAGAAGCAGAAGTGAAGCAGGTAAGAAAAAGAGAGTTAGAATAATGTTGTAAAAATTACAACAGAAAATAGAGGAGAAAAAGATGGAAAAGAATGTAAAAATTAGTGAAAAAATTGAACAACTAAAGGGGTTGACGGATTGGTTCTATGGGGAGGATTTTAAGTTGGACGAAGCGCTTGAGAAGTACAAGCAGGCGACAATGTTGGCGAAAGAAATAGAAAAAGACTTGGAAGAGATGAAAAATGAGATAAAAATCATTGAAGAGGACTTTGCAAAAAAATAAAAGCATGAGTATAATAAAAGCATGAATGAGAATAATATAGGTGGGAGTCCTGCCCCTCAAGTAGGCGGACAAGCTCCAACACCACAAAACCCAATGCCGGCAGCTAATTTGCATGGAGGGCATACTGTGATGAGCCAAAATAATGTCGCGCCAGCCGGAGGAGTGAACCAGCCTATGATGCCGACTGTTGATCCGGCAGCCCAGATGGGTGTTAATCCTAATCCTAAGCTTGGCCTAAAATCTGATAATAAAAAATCTATTATCGACATTATAATCTTGGTAGCAGTGAGTCTGGTGGCGGTAGCTGGCATTATTTGCTCAGTGCTGTTTTATATGCAGTGGGATGAAGCGCAGACGGATATTGACGGGAAAATTAGCGCGGCAGAAGCAGCGGCACGAGCAGAGCAGCAAGACATTGACGAGAAGAACTTCGCGGAGCGGGAAAAGCAGCCAAATCTGCAGTTTACTGGGCCGGCCGATTACGGTTCGCTGAGTTTTATGTATCCGAGGACTTGGAGCGTATATGTAGGTAAAGATGCCAACAATGGCGGTGATTTTGAGGCTTATTTGCACCCGAGTCAGGTAAGTCCTGTGAGTGCTAAGACTATTAACGCGCTAAGAGTAACGATTTATGATCGTCCGATTGAGCAAGTGCGCAAAACTTATGACGCTTTGGTAAAAAGCGGCAAATTAACAATGAACGTTTTTCAGGTAGGAGATATTACTGGTGATCGCTACGACGGTGCATTTTCGAACGACATTACTGGTTCGATGGTGATGATTAAGATTAATGATAAAACGGCGATTTTAAGAACTGATGCAGAGCAATTTAGGACGGATTTTGAAACCCTGATTGCGACTATTCGTTTAAATTAATTGGTATTTTTGGGGGCACTGTTGTAAGATAAGTTTATGACAAGTGAGGTGTTTAGTGTGGATTCGGCCGCGATTGCGGTGGCGCATGAGTTGAAGGCGCCTTGGGCTTTGGTGCGACAGTTGGCTTTGTCGATGGAGTTTGAGCGGGATTTGGCGGGCATGCAAAAAACCTCTGAGCGAATTATAGCGACAAGCGAGAGGGCGCTGAGACAGGTAAACGATATGGTGAAAGTGGCAAGGCTAGAGGATGCCTGGTTTGAAATGGAGCCGGTGAACCCGCGGCGAGTTTGCGACGAGGCAGTGGCAGAACTTTGGCAGATGTTCAAATTTAACCGGCGAGAAGTGGCGGTGAGCTATAAAAATCGCGATAAACTAGTGATCGCAAATAAAGAGTTGTTGTTTTCGGTGGTATATAATTTTTGCCTGAATGCTATGAATTATGGCGGGGAAGAGTGCCCGAGTGAGGTGTTCGTGAGGAATGTATCGCCAGAGAAATTGAGGATTGGCGTGCGA
>CAYLGU010000032.1:0-5884 GCA_964383445.1 uncultured Candidatus Saccharibacteria bacterium
CGGCAGCACCCAAGACGACGCCGTCGGCGAAGTTTTTGACAAAGTCGCCAAAATCCTCGGTCTTCCCTACCCTGGCGGCCCCGCTATCGCCAAAGTCGCCACAAGCGGCAACCCCGACAAATATAAATTTCCTCGCCCCAAACTAGAAAACCCCCTAGATTTCTCTTTTTCTGGTCCCAAAACCGCCGTTCTCCGCGCCGTCCAAAACGAACTAAACCTCCCCATTTCCACCCCATCTTCCGAACTCGCCGCCCAACTTTCATCCCAGCAAATCGCCGATTTTGCCGCCTCTTTCCAAGATAGCGCCCTCGACATCCTCGCCGAAAAACTCAGCCTCGCCCTCCTTTCTCACCCAGACACCAAATCCATTGTCGTCGCCGGCGGCGTTTCGGCTAACCAGCTTCTCCGCCAAAGCCTCGCCACTCGCCTCCAAAACTTCCTCAACAAAAATTCAAAACAAAGCCCACTAGCAACGATTCCTCAAATCTTTTTCCCCGAACCTCAATTCTCCACTGACAATGCCGCCATGGTTGGCGCCGCCGCCTTTTTCAGCATCCAATCCGGCCAACAACCTGACGATCCATATTCACTCGATATCTCTCCCCGCTCCCCCCTCTCTTGACAAAACTCATAATTTTTGATATAATAAAGAAATAATCGTTCTTTATTTTTTTGCTTGGAGGTCAAAAAACATGAAAAAATTTTCAATTTTCTTTGATATCATCGCGTCCATCCTCTTACTTTTTGCCAGTTTCTTCTGGTTCAAATTTCTATTTACAGCAACGCTGAATTTACTTCCGAATGAACCGACTAAACTGCCTCTTATACTCGCCATTATTTTTACTATCTTCAATGTCGGAACAATCGTAGATTTCTTTTTCATCCGCTCAGTAGCCGCCCGCTTTCATAAGGTTGGCGCCGAGCGCGTCAATACTACCACCAAAGTTGTTGTCTTTAGTCTCAGCGTCAGCCTTCTCTACCCCGTTACTTGGGCTACCGTTTTTATATCCAATCTCTTCTAAGCAAAGACCCGCAGAATATCTGCGGGTTTTTGCTTATTTCTTCAAGGATCTCAGACTGCGCCCCAATTTCCCCCTCAACATTCTTAGTCGATACTGACCAGGTCGCAAAATCTTTGTGAATTTACCGAGATATTCTTCAATCTCCCCGCCAAAACCACTCTTAAACTCCAGCAAAGAGTTCTTTTCAAACTTCCCCTCCACCCAATAAAAGTTCACGCGACGAATATCTTTTTCTAAACATCGCTGCATCATATAATCTTGCAGCCAAGCTCGCCCGCCAAGATCACGATATTCCCACCTCATACCACTCAAGAACGAAATTAGCTCTTCGCCATGCCAAATGAACAGAGCTCCTGCCGCCGCATCTTGCGTACCGGCCACATCGGCTACCACGAACTCCACATCTTCGCCAAAACTATCATAAATATATTTATAATAATCCAGATCTCGCCCCTTAACGCCGTGACGCGCATCTGAAGCATCAATCAAGCCTTCCATTTCACCCAAATCTTCCCGGGATAAAACTCTTGCCGACAATTTCCCCTCTGTCTTGCGCAATCTTGCTCGCAAAGTTTTGCGATAAGTTCTACGCAAATCTTCCACATTTTCAATTCCCGTCAAATTCTTCACAAACATCCAGCGATTCGCCTTCATATCATAAGCGGTAGTTTCACCATCATAACTAAAGCCTCTGCCTTTCAGCAGTTCAATTATATCACTACATGCATATTCTTCCAGAATTTCACCCTTACTGCTGCGCTGTCGCAGTTTCTCATAAGGATACAGCTCTAAAGCCAACCAGCCCTGTTTTTCAGCAAATTTTTCTAATCCACTCAAGTAGAATTGCGCCAGTTCACGATCGCTCCAGTCCAAAATCGGTCCGTACGCCGCCCACGCCACGCCCCCACGCACCAAAATCAAAGCTCCAGCCAAAATCTGTCCGTTTTCATCTTTTACCCCCAAAATCCAGGTTTCATAACCCATCTTTTCACGGACCCGATCTCTCGCCGCCGCCTGTAAAAGATTCGCCTGCGCAGATGCATTTTCGAATGCGTCCCACTCATCTCGCCCAATCTCTCCAAAACTCCACTTGTTCATAACTTCCATTATATCATCTCCAGTCCAAGCAAAAACCCGCCATCTCTAGCGGGTTTTGTGTTTTACTTTCACTATGCCACAACCAAGCGGCCTTCGCCATAAAAGTCAGTACAAAAATCTGTATCTACCAACCATTTCGTTATCGCTTTTTCCGCTGCTCTCGCGCAAATTTCATTTTCCTTTCCACTTGCACCAGCCACTGCTACATAGATTCTCATCATCAGCTTATCCGTTTCCGGATCCCTAAAATCACCCTCAATAGCTACCAAGTCAAAACAAATTGCACCCCTTTTATTGACTCTTCCACAAGCATTATTCTCAGTCGGCATATCCGAGGATTTCCGGCCAATACCTCTCACGACTACATAAGCACACGCTTCAATCATGGCCACCGCGTGACCTCGGCACGCCATTTCTCGTTTGGTTTTCCGCCTAAATCCTGCTTTTCTGGTCTTCCTGCCTCCCGGACGAATCGCAAAGACAAAATCCACGTCAACATTATTATCGTCGTTATCGCAAAAATCACCCAACGATTCGTTCGCCCACTCAGATTTCCCCACCAAAGAAAGCGCTATTACCCCTTCCTCAAAGTCGGGAATTTTCGCTGCCTCCAGTCGTATTTCACTTCTCATATAGCGCACTAAAGCGCTCATATATCCGTCCATCAGATTTATACCTCCTGTGATATAAATCTAGGGCAAAAGCTTATTTTCTGCCCTGATTCCTAGACACCAACAAAGCTAAAAATCAGGGCAAAAAACAAAACATCCTTCTTAAACAACTTTAGATTAACTCCAACCTAATTCCCTAATTATAGCATATATCATCAAAATAATCAATATCAACCCCTTACAGCTCCTCTGTGCAAAAACTGTGCAAAACTCTCAAAACTTCCCCATGCTATACTAAATTCAATGCAATACGAGGAAATTACTAACCAAAAAATCTGGGACGATTTTGTCGCCCAAAATTCCGGCCACCCTCTTCAGTTTTGGGGCTGGGGCGAGGTCAAATCCGCCCATGGTTGGAGCGCCAAACGTTATTTCTTCAAAAAAGACCAAAAAATCCTCGGCGGCGCCCAAATCCTCAAAAAACAACTCCAAAAGCCCTTCCCTCCCCTACTTTACAGCCCTCGTGGCCCAATTATCGCGGACCCCAAAAATTCCCAACTGATTTTTGAAACTCTCGAAAATCTCGCCAAATCTCAAAAAAACCTTCTTCTCAAAATCGACCCCCACATCCTAAAATCCGACCAAATCGCCCCGCAAAAACCTTTCAAAAACACCAAAAATGGCATCTTACTGCCCAAAACCGCCATTATCGACCTCTCGAAATCTCCAGACGAAATAAAATCCACCTACTCTAAAAAAACCCGTCAGTATATTAACAAATCTGCCAAAGAAGTTAGCGTCGAAAGGCTCGAAAATCCCGCCGATCTCGAAAAAATTCTCGAAATTTACCATCAAACCGCCAAACGCGCCCATTTTTCACTTCACAATGACGAATATTATCGAGATATTCATAAATTTTTGGGCAAAAATTCACAAATTTTCATTGCCCGTGCCAAAAACCAACCAGAAAACCCCATTGTTGCCTTTCTTTGGCTTGCTACTTCCCCGCTTGTCGCCTTCGAACTTTACGGCGGCATGAACGATCTCGGCCAAAAACTTCGTGCCAATTTCATCCTCAAACAATACGCCATCGAATCCTGCAAAAACCAAAAAATCCAAAATTACGACCTAAACGGCCTCTTAAACGACGGTGTTTCCAATTTCAAAGAAGGTTTCGCCGCCCCCACCGAACTTATCGGCGCCTACGACCTCCCCGGCTCACCTCTTTACTCTGTCTGGGACAAAACTCTCCCTGCCGCCAAAAAAATCATCCAACATTTCCGACGCTAGCCGAAAACCCCTCAGCCAAAAGTTATAAAAACGCCAATCTGGCGTTTTTTATTCGTTGTCCTCATCAAATTTATCCAAATCAAACATACTTCTCTGCCCTGCCATCATCTCTTGGCGAGCCTTTTTCAACAACTTTTTCAATGCCAAATCTGAATTTGCCGACCCAATATGTACAGTTTTTACTACTTTTCCACCCTCTTTCCAGCAAATTTGCACCCCAGTCGCCCCACTCCCTGTCTTGAACTGCCTAATAAACGCCATAATACCCCTATTTTACTACACTTCCCCTCATCTCCCATTTCATTTAACCTTTCTTATTTTTAAGCTCAGCTGCTCTTGACCTATCTCTCTCCAAAATTGTGTCGCAGTTCCAAAGTATAAAAATCTGGACTTCCTAAACCTTTGCGAGTGGGTGACTTTAGTGGGACCCCCGAGCAAATGTTTAGACGAAGGACAGATTTTTATACCTTGCGAACCAGACTGTTTTGGAGAGAGATAGGTCAAGAGCGAAAGCGAAGTATATAGCTTTTCGCTATTCCTCCAAGCCTAACTTTAGAAACACATATCTAGATTAAAACTCTAAAAATGTATATTCCTGCCGACACCAACAGGTTCGCCCTGAAAGGGCGGTCCTGTTGGCTGTCCAGTGTATGACATTTTTAGAGTTTTAGTCTGTGTTTATAAAGTTAGACTTGGGAGATAAATTGTCTCAACTTTTATTTCATCTAGCCTCAACCTAACTACTTTAGAGAAACTGCCGAAGAGATGACCGCTGGTCATCTATTTCGGGCCGACTGCAATTGCCTGCCACCCGTAAAGACGGGTTGGCACGTGAAAGGTTTTCTCTAAAGTAGTTAGATTGAGGTGAAAAGATAGATTTTTACGCCTTGCAAATCAGGCTCAAAAAACTAAGTGCTCTTTCGCCTTTTCCCCATTTTCTGCAAAACCCCCTTCCCTGCTCTATCTATTTATTAGCATCCGCTTGACTTAGCATCCCGCATCATCTACAATAAAACCAACAAGCGATTAAGTAGAGTTATCCGCTTGGGAAAACAAAAAGTGTTACTATTTTACAAAACAAACCGCATCATTTGTCAAGTATTTCACGTGAAATATCATCACACGGGACTGTATTTCATGTGAAATTCTTTTGAATTCCTAGCATTTTTAGAAAACAACAAAATTCCACTAAAACTCAACTTCATGCAGTAGCTCAGATATGCTATACTATCTCTATGAAATTTAGTAAAGCTTATGAGCCAAAACAATTCGAACCAGACATTTATGCTCTCTGGGAAACTTCTAATTCCTTCCAGCCCAAAGACCCAGTCGCAAATGTTCGCAACTACACTATCGTTATGCCACCACCCAATGCCAACGGCAACCTCCATATCGGGCACGGCCTCACCGTAGCTCTCCAGGACGTCCTCATCCGCTATCACCGCCTAAAAGGCGACAATACTTGGTATATCCCTGGCGCCGATCATGCCGGCTTTGAAACATGGGTTGTTTATGAACGCCTATTAGAAAAAGCAGGGAAGAGCCGTTTCGATTTTTCTCGCGACGAACTCTATTCGAAAGTTTGGGACTTCGTCACCGAACAACGTGGCAATATGGAGCTTCAACTTCGCGCTCTCGGCGCATCATGCGACTGGTCTGCCCTTACTTTCACCCTAGACCCCAAAGTCACCACGCAAGTATACGCCACCTTCAAACAAATGTGGGACGATGGCCTCATCTACCGCGGCGAAAAGCTTGTTAACTTTTGCACCAAACATCAAACCGCCTTCGCAGATATCGAAGTCACTCACCGCGAAGAACCCGGCACACTCTGGGATATCGCTTATCCATTAGCAAAACCCG
>CAYLGU010000033.1:0-5751 GCA_964383445.1 uncultured Candidatus Saccharibacteria bacterium
TGACAAGGGCAAGGAGGGGGAATTCGGGGGCTTTTTGGTCTGGATTTTTAGGGGGAGTGAGCCAGTTGGCGTAGATGTGGCTTTTGATGTGGTGGACGCCATAAAGGGGTTTGTCGTGGAGGATGGCGAGAGTGCGAGCAGTGAGGGTGCCGATAAGTAGTGACCCGAGTAGGCCGGGAGTGTGGGTGACGGCGATGGCATCGAGGTCGGGCCAATCGAGCTGGGCGGTACTGAGGGCTTTGTGAACGACAGGTAAAACCGCTTCGATATGAGAGCGAGCGGCGATTTCGGGGATAACGCCGCCATAGGCGGAGTGGATATCGATTTGCGAAACGACGACGTTGGAAAGAATCTCGCGACCGTCTTTGATGACGGCGGTGGCGCTTTCGTCGCAGCTGGTTTCGATACTCAATATGTTCATCTGTTTAGTTTAGCGTATCTTGACAAATATTGTCAAGTGTGGTAAAATTAGAAGATGTGGCCGTTCCGATGTAGCGGTGATTTCTAGGGGTTTAGTTTTGGCGAGAAAAAGTATATAATAGTGCTAATGGTAATACTTTGAGAGGTCAAAAATGGAAAATATAGATAACTTTATAAATCAGCTAATAAATGACAAAAAAGTGTCGGGGTTGACCGATGAGGTGAGAGAAGTGTTGGCTGAAGATTTGAAGCAAAGACTGATGACGCAGATTGACCGGGCGATTATCGAGGCTTTGCCGGAAGATAAGGCAGTGGAATTGGCGACGAAATTGGACGAAGAGGGTTTTGGCGACGAGCAGGTGGCGGAATTTGTGCAAGCTACTGGCCTTGATACGCAGAAGATTAGTTTAGAAACGATGTTGAGGTTCCGTAATTTTTACTTGGGGGCAGGGAAGTAAAATGGAACGCCTAAACAATAATCCATATGAGGGGGAACATGTGAGGGGGTCTGCGGAAGGAAGCATCGATTTCGATATGTATCCGCGGCAGAAGGGGGAAACGCCGCAGGAGTATGGGGCGCGTTTGAAGTGGATGCGAGCAAAGAGTGCGGAAGTGGCTGAGAAATTGGGGGAGCCCGAAGGTGCTGATGCGGCTGAAGATCAGGGCGAATTGACGAAAATGGAAAAATACGAAGCGCATTTGAGACGAAAGCAGGAAATGGGCGTATATACGGCCGAAGAGGTAGATAAGATGCTGAAGAACGCTAGGGGTGCTTTTGAAAAAGACGAGAAAGAAGATGTAGTAGCTGAAGATAAGGAGGAGGCTATACCGCATAGGTGGGAAATGCCAGAGGGTCATCACACGATTATGTTGGAAGACGGTCGGACGGTGATGGTGCCGGAAGAAGTGAGAGACGAGCAAGATTACGCGGAATATCTGGAAGAGCAGCGTCGGCGCAAGGAAGAGATGGGCGAAGCGGCAGTTAATGCGGCAGAAATAGACGGTGAAGATGAGCTTACGAAGAAGGAAATGCTTGCGGAATTGACTAGCGCGGAGGCCTTGAAGTGGCTTTTGGCGCAAAAATCGGATTTGAAAGTCGGTGACCTGTTGAAATTGCAAGATCATGAAGTAAAAGCTCTATATGATAAATGGCAGGAATTTAAAGATTTTAACGAAAAAGACGAAGCGCGCAAAAAGATGTTGGCTGGTGACGGTTTGCGTTGGTTGGCAGAGAAAATGCCAGGTGCAAAAACGGGCGATATTTTAAAGATGAGCGACGAAGAGTTGGTGGAAAAATATCGTGAGTGGCAGGCAGAGGCAGACAGTCAGAAAAATGATGAGCCACTGAAATTGGTAACGATTGATAAAACGAGGGACGCAAAGAGCAAGGCGCGAGATATTGCCGAGACGATGTTGCAGGAAGATTTGCGCGAAGGCGGAAAATTGAAAAGATTTGTGAAGGGAATTTGGAAAGGCCAAATGTTCCGTGAATACTTTTTGCTGAAAAATGAACAAAAAGTTTATGAGGTGATGACGAAAGAGCAGGATGAGAATTTTGCGAATATGAGTGAGGAAGAGCGGGCGAAGAGTAAGGAATTTTTGATTAAGCGTTTTATTTCTGAATATGACGAGATGCGCAGTGAGGGGGAAGAGCAGAAGCTGTTGGGCGAAGATCATAAAATTACGAAACTGGCGAAGGGGGCGATTGAGCGATTTGCGAAGGGCGGGTACGGTGAAGGTGAGCTGAATGAGCGCAATTTTATTGAAGATATGAAGAATATCAAGAGGATGCTGAATGAAGAAGAGGGGTTGTCTGATACTGCGAAAGGGGAAATCGTAATAGACAACTATTTGGAGATTGCGCGAGCAGCAAAGGGTAGATATGAGCATGAGGAAGGCTTGGATAATATTTTGAAGGGCTTTGATTTGGTTTACGGTGAGTCGAGGGGTGGGGCGAGGGCGGAAGCGCATCAATCTGCCGTAGAGAAGCTGGTAAATCGTTATGAGCGGGGCGCGCTGACAAAATTTATGCCACCCGAAGCGGTAGCGGCGGCGGCTGGTATTGGAGTATGGTTGGCGCAAAGTCTAGGGACTTCTGCGGCAAAGGCGGCTTTGTTCGGCTTTGGCGGAGCGGCCGTAACTGGAGCAGTGGCGGCAGTAAAAGAAGGGGGCAGAGTCAAGAAGGATAGGGCGCATTTGGCACGAGAGTTGGCGTTGGGCGGGACTGGTGGCGAATCTGGCTACGATTTGGCGATGAAAGATGCCATATATGATACCGAAAAGGCAAGTGATTTGACGATGAGTCTGCGCGAAGCAATGAATACTGCTGATAAGGCGAAGATTTTAGAGGCTTTGGCGAGAGTAGAAGCTAGAAACCAAATGAGCGATGAGGAAAATATTGACCTGATTGCGTTTGGCGCTGAGGCGAACGTGGAAGAAGAGCGTTTCGTGCTGGCGTTAGCAAGAGCAGAAGCCCTGGCTAAATTGAAGGAACTAGGTGTGGAAAATGCTGCTGACGAGCTGAAGCTCGGGGTAGAGGCAGCACGTGAAGTTTTGGATGAAGAGCTAGACGTTAAAGATGAACTGTTCAGAAAATTGCGACATAAGCAAATGGCGAAGGCTGGAGTGAAAGCTGCGGCGACATCGGCGGCGATGATGATCGGTACGCAAGAGCTAGTAGCGGCATTTAGTGATAAGTTATATGGCATAGCGGATGCTGCTAGAGGGTTGGAACGTAATCCAGGCGAGGCGACGACTATGATGGCGGGGATTTTAGGCTTCGATAAAGTAAACTCAATTTTGCCAGAGGGAAGTGTTTTGGGACGAGAAGAACTTGCGGCTTTAGAAGAGAAAGGATATACGCTGGATGATTTGCGAGAGCAAGGTTATGTCGTGGAAGACGTAAGTTACAATACCGTAAGACCAAGCACGGAAGTAGTAAATGATTTAAGCACCCAGCAGTATGCGGAGCAGTACGGCACTTTGGTGTCGCGCGATTCATGGTTAGAGGCAGGGAATCTCGAGTACAATTCTAGTGGGGATGGGATTATGGCGAATGTTGACGTATCGAAGCTGGCCGAACAAAGTGGCGGGATGAGCTTAGAGCAAATGGTTGATAGTGGACAAATTAAGGCAATAGTTTCTCTGTCCGAGGGGACGCAAGCGATGCCGATTGAATTGGTAGGTAAAGTAGTTGAGGGGAGCTCTAAAATTGAATTTGTGCCAGCAGCGGGTTCGGTGATCCCGGACGGAGTTTTTGATGACGGTAGTTTTGGTGGCAAATTCTTTGAATTAGTTTTGGACAATGGTGTGGATGCGGAAGGCGTGCAGCATTTGATCCCGTTGTCTACTTTGAGGGGGCCTGGTTTAAACGAGGCAGCAAGCTTTTCTGGATCGATTATTACTGAGGTCACGGAAAGAATACCGAAGTTCAATGTGATCGGGCCAGACGTAGTTGCCAAAGTTTCGAGTATGGGGGTAGCAGCGATGCCAATTTATGGGCGAGAAAATCTGACGAACGCGATAGGCGGGGAAATGCCGAGCTCTGGCGATGAAGCTTCGGCGTCTGGGGCGGAGAACGCCAATGAGGCGACTAGCGCTTCTAAGGAAAAATGGGATCGCTTATCTCCTGAAGTGGGCGGAGATTTTGGTGCAGGATTACTGTCTGGGGAAATGGATTCGGCGTCGCAAGAGTGGAGAAATATATTGTTTGATAAGTGGTGGGGTGAACTCTCAGAGCAAACTAGAGAGCGCTTTGTGGGCGAGAGTAGTGACTTGGTGCCAGATAGCCCGAGGATGAAAGAGTGGCTAGAGGGGAAAAGAGAAACGCCAAAAGCTGCTTAGGAATAAAACGAAGACCCAGTGAAAATTATCGCTGGGTTTTTGTTTGGAGCTTGGCGGGCTGGACTTAGCGGTAGTATTTGAGTGACTGGATGGGATTTTGGCGGGCAGCTTTGATAGCTGGATAGGCGCCAAAAATTAGGCCAACTAAGAGGGGAGTAACGCCGGTGGTGAGAATGATTTGCCAAGAAATAAATGGTGCAAACGGAGTAGCAATAGAAATAAGGAAAGCGATGGCGTAGCCAAGAGCGAAGCCTAAAATGCCACCAAAAATGGAAAGAATGAGGGATTCGAAGAGGAATTGGAGCATGATGTTGCCGCTACTGGCACCGACGGCTTTGCGAATGCCGATTTCGCGAGTGCGTTCGGAGACGGAGACGAGCATAATATTCATGATGCCGATGCCGCCAACGATAAGGGAGATGCCGGCGACAATTGCGAGCATACTGGAAATGATAGTAAATAGCGAGCCGGCAGGATGAGAAATAGTGTTACCGGATAATACGGAGAAATTTTGTTCGCCTTGTTTGGCGGCGCTAAGAGCGGTTTTTATTTGTTCTACGGTGTCCGAAACCGCGTCTGTAGTGGTGGTTTTGACGTTGATTTGTTGGATTTGGAGGTCGGTGAACTCAGCGACGTGGTCAGCATTGACGAGGACGGCGTTGTCGAAATTGATGTTGTTGAAATTGATGGGGTCATCTAATTTGTCCAGGACACCTACGACCATGAAGCGCTCGTTGCCCCAAGTGAAAGTTTTGGTAACGGCGGCGTCGGCGGAGCCAAAAAATTTGAGAGCGAAATCGTGGCCGACAACGGCGGTGTCGGTTTTGATTTTGGGGTTTAGGAATTGGCCGGTCTTAATGGGAAGATTGATGATTTGATTGAGGTCGAAATTAGTGGCAACAATTGTAGCGATGCTAGAGCTACTATGGGTGGAAATAGTGACTTCGGAAGTAGCAAGCGGAGATGCGAAAGCGACAGAATCAAGCTCAGTGATAGTTTCTAGGTCGGATAGGCCAAGGTTGGATTTTAGGTATTGGTTGCTAGTAGTAAGCTCGTCGATAATACTATCCACGGTGTCTTTGGCGGAGCTGGGACGAATGACGATGAGGTCGTTGCCGGTTTTTTGTATTTGTTCGTTGACGAGGCGATTGATGCCGCCAGTTAAAGAAAGAATCAGGACGATTGAAGCGACACCGATAGCGATACCTAATGCGGTTAAAAGAGAGCGGACACGATTTTGGCGTAGGCTGTTGAGAGCAAGTTGAAGATGAGTGCGGAGCATAAAAATCATGATTTTTTACCTTTGTTTTTTGATTTGGTGGAAGATTTTGGGGATTTTTTGGCAGATTTGGCTTTGGGCTTGGTGCTGGTTTTGACTTTTGTGCTCGACGGGTTATCGGTTTTGATCTGGATTGATTTTTTGGGGCTAGTTTTGGGATTTTGGGTGGGAGTTTTTTCGCTTGGGGATTGGGGTTTTTGAGTAGGGAT
>CAYLGU010000034.1:0-1991 GCA_964383445.1 uncultured Candidatus Saccharibacteria bacterium
CCATAGGTGCGGTTCAGAATGAGTTTGTCGGCGAATATGGGGCCGTTGACGGTAAGTTGCTGGTTGCATTTGTCAGCGGAAAGATTGGAATAGCTGGATACATCAGAGCAAGTATTAATTGTACCGTAGCCTTTATCGGCAATTAGCCATGCATCTATGTTTGTTACCGAGCCAGTGATGTTGATGTTTTTGGCGAAAATTAGAAGCTGGGGTAGTTCGGCGATATTTGTGTAGGTACTGGGCGTGCAGGATGAGTTACTGATGTTACCGTAGGCGAAATTGGTGCTAATTGTGAGCGTACCGGAAACGTCTAATACCATAGTCCTACTGTCGATCATGCTCCCCGGAGTCAAGCAATACCAAGACGCGCCGCTGATATTAGCGTCGCCGTCAACTTTGACGTATTTTGTGCCATTGTCTAGGCAGACGTAGTCGCTAGTTGGGCTAATACTGCGACCGTCTTTAGACGGGTAGTATTTGCTGTCGATTCCAGAGATGCATGTCCCGCCAAGACTGAGGTTGCGACCTGCAGCTTGAGTGGCGTCTGTTTCGCTAGATGTATAGCGTGCCAAAAGACGGTCGAGAGAGATGCTAGGAGGATTGATGTTGGATAGCCCAACGGTTTTTGTTCCGCTACGACATTGACTATTATTGATGCTTTGGGTGGAGTAGGTGCAGAGATCGGGATTTTCTCTATAGATTAAGCCGGTATAGCCGCCAGGCTTAGCGTAACTTCCGCCATTATTCCTTTCGTAGCCATAGGCAGCTCCAGAGCCGAAGTTCTTAATTGGATCATTTGCTATGACGATATATTCTGACCACGAACCAAATACGCGTCGACTTTTATAATTATCGCTAGCGCTGCAATTCCCTGAACTGACGCTTGTGGCGCTACTAAAACTGCAGGGGATATTATTGCCAGGCAGATTGTAATAGACGTTTTTCTTTGATGTACTAGTTTTTATGCCGCCTCGAGTACTGATGTCTGAATTATAAAATTGAGTACTAGGCTTTTTGGCAATAGTGACACAGGTGGCTTTGGAATAGTTCCAGGTGCTGCCGTTGCTGCTAAGTGCTACATCATTACTTACTGGCCTGCTGGTCGTGTCATGGCTGTTTGATGGGAATGTGGCTACGGCCACACAATATTTCCAGCCAACTTCTATATCAGGTATATTAGCACTGATGCTCAGAATAGTTTCACTTGAACCATTAAGGTTACCTTCGTCGTTTAAGGTTGTACCGCTGACGCGGCGAATGGATTGGCACTTTCCGCCAGATATACCGTAATATGAGCAAGCATAATCTGATGCGTTACCCGCATAATTGTCGTTGCCTCTGAGCTTACTAGGTAATGAAGAATAGCTCGAAGGGATAGTAAATGCGACCACTTCGTAGGTGCTAGATTTGGAGTGGGTGGCGTACTTGCCAGAGACGTTAGGGTTGTCACTGCGGGGCTGGACGGTCACTGATGCGCTAATATTGCTATCTTCTCCCGCAAAAACTACGCCGTTCAAATTATTAATAGAAGCAGATAAACTCGTTTTGTAGTTGTAGGGGATTTTGACCTGAGCTTTTTTGGTGACACCGGTACTTGTTGTTGTCGATATCGGGTGATACCAATAATCTGTAGTGTTGTAATCGGTTTTGCATTTTCTACAGTATTCGCCACAGCAGCCGCAGCTACCGGTTGCGTAGCAGCCCAGTACGTGGTAACCAGAACTGTAGCCGCCAGTGTTGCTAGTGTATGATGCTGAGAGTATATCTGCCGAATTGTAGTTCGGATTGCCGCACGAACAGGAGGTGCTGCCGCCCCTGGAATATTTGTTTATCCAAGATTTTACTTCTGTCCATTCTAAATCTTGTTCAATGATCTTTCCGACGTCTGAAGCGCTGACGGATTTGCAGTTTGATGGTTTAGTTGAATTTGTAAAATTGGGGACTTGATAGCCGTTGCTGATGGCGCTGGAAAAGCCCATACTGGCGGCATT
>CAYLGU010000034.1:2091-5671 GCA_964383445.1 uncultured Candidatus Saccharibacteria bacterium
GCCTGTGCGCCAAAGCAAAGCGTATGTTTAAATTGAATGCTGTCGCTAGGTTTTGCCCAGACGATTGCCGTATGGTTAGTCTCAGTGGTTTGAACCCAAGCTCCGCCTGAGCTAAAATTACGTACGGCGGAGGCGGCTTGAGTGCCACCTTTGTTTATGGAGTAGCTGCTGTTTGGGAGCGGGCAAGCTGACGGAATAGGGCCCTCAGGCTTTACGGTAATAGTTGCACAGGCACGAGAATAACTTTCTCCGCCACTCCATGTACTACCGTCTAGTTTTCTGTCTTGATAAGTGATTCTTTCGCAAATAGTTACTGTTTGTGAGCCGCTTTCTACAACCGGCAGAGTAACTTGGTATGTATGGGAGAGCACCACCTGTACCGAGTTGTTGTCAGTAGGCGTAAAAGTTCCTAGTGTAGGGCTTGGTGCAGATGACGGCGATAAGCTTACGGAAGCGCCCGTTACGCCTAGTTGGTACGACCAACCCTTACTCACCGTAACACTGCTATTGGGGAGAGTTCCCGTGTATTTCATATCGTGGCTAAATGTTACAGAGATTGTTTCGCCTGAACCAGCGGTAGCTGCCGTGCTGCCAGTGGCCTTATCCACCCAATCACTAGTAGCGTAAGTGCTATTTCCGATTCTAACATTAGAGCGAGACTGGACTTCAGCGGTGCTTGCATCAGGGTTATAGCAGAACCAACCGAGTTGGCTGTTTTCGTTCCAATCTAGGCCTCGTCGATATTCTGCGGGAATGCTATAAAACATATCGTAAACTTCTTGCCAGTTGTCCCCGATATATTTCATCCCTCCACCATATTTTTGACTTTTAAAAGCCAAATCAGATGCCCCAACAGCACCAACGCCAACCTGATCTCCTGCATAGACACCACGTCTCGGATTGTCCCTAAAGGCTACCATTGCGTAACGCCAGTAGTATGACCCTGGATCACATCCAGAAATAGTGGCTCCGGGGGCATATTCGGCGTTATACTCAGGAATAGTAGCTCCCGTTTGACCTTCGGGTAGCTTATACCTTCTCCAAGTAGCCCCATAACATGTAGCGACTGTCCAGCCTGGCTCCATGCAGCCTGATTGTCCACCAGTGCCGCCACCAGTACCGGCATTACCGCCAGCGAACACGTCTCCGGCGGAAGTAAATAAAGGCGCTATTAGTATAAACAGTATAAGTTTTACTATCGCAATTTTGGACCTTCTGTGCGCCATCGTTATTCTCCTATGGTTGTTGCGTTGCTTGGTAAGTTATTTATCTTTTCATCATAGTCCCCCGCTGTAGGCTCGTCGCCAAGCCTTCGGTATGCGTAGGCTAGGCTCAAATATAGGGCATATCGCTGCTTATCTGTTAGCTCGTCTTCATTGATAGTTGCGAGATCGTCGACTGTCGACTGTGCGTCTCCATTGTTATTTTGCAGTATTGCTCGTACGATTCGCAAATCAAAAGAATGATTCGCGTCTGTCGATTCGGAAATTTTGGCGTCGATATAGTTCAGTGCTTCCGTATAGGAAATATCTGACTCGGAATTTAGTCTTCTATAGGTTTCATCTGTTATTTCAGCGAGTTCTTGAGACCAAGACTGCTCAGGAACAGGAGTAGTATCTTTATTTGCGTCAGGTTGACTCCAACGATTTAGCCAGAGGATTAAGAATATTACTGCAATAACTACGGCGATAATTATTCCGAGCGTCACAAACTTGTGCTTACCGTCAAATGCAAACTTAATAAAATCTTTAATAGGATTTTCTCGTATTTTCCCTTCAAAATAATCAAGGGGTTTGCGATTTTTAATACTTGCAGAGTCGTATTGAACTCCGTTTGCCCGCTCTTTCCCACTGCTTATCGTATTGGCTACCATTGAATATAATTTAACCACAAGACCGTGATAAATGAAATAGTTTTTTAATAGTCTTTGCGTGAGTGTTTCGTACCATAAGTTCTGTTCTTAAATTATTATGATACATATGGAAAAGGCACTCCGTAGAGCGCCTTTTTAAGAATAAAACCGAAATGCTGTTAGTTTGCATATCTTTCCAAAAGACTTTTCATTTCGTCCAAATTGTAAAGCCTGCCATTCTCAAAGTCTCCTTTGCCGTACTCCTTAATGGCCGAGTACTCCCAATAGCCGTCATCTTCAGGGTAAATCCCCATCACAATATCCGTTAACCCCTTCATGAACGCCAATGTCCATCCGTTACGAACGGGGTCCCTATAGCTATCGCAGCTATAACCTAACGATTCCGCATAGGGTTTAATATCAGCATAGACCTCTTTGCTTAGAAAACCACTTGAAGCTATAGTTTCGGCGGGCTTTTCTTGGGTGGGTTCTGGTTCGGAGGTGGGCGTAGGATCAGGCGTTGGGGTTGAGGTCGGTTCTGTGGTAGGCTCGGGAGTTGGTGTTGGGGTTGGTTCTGGAGTAGGCTCTGGCTCGGGAGTATAGGCGTTTTTCAGCGCTTCCGCAAAATTCCAGAGAATCTGGGCGGCTTCAGCGCGGGAAACTGGGTTTTTAGGGCCAAAACTTCCGTCAGGATAACCATTGATGATCCCGGACTTTTGCATAGATAAGACATAGTCTTTGGCGTAGTCGCTAATCTGGTCCGCATCCGTAAATGCGGTAGTAGTGCCTTCCGTGCTCGGAATAGCCAAATTCTGCTTTTTGAGGTATCTGCCGAGAATCGTCATCATGTCTTGGCGGGTAATGCTGTCGTCAGGGGCAAAAGTGCTTTCGCTGGTGCCGTTTATGACCTGATTGCTGTACGCCCATAGGATATATGGCGTGCATTCATTTTCTGCGTCCAGATCTTCAAAAGGAAGATCCTCTGCTTCGGCGGCTTCAATCTTGGCTTCAGCGATCTTGCCCAAACCATAAACTACGCTTGCGCGGGTCATATTGTCGTTCGGGCGGAAAAGCTTAGCCCCCATGTCGGACTGGAAGTAGATTCCTTGCGCGGCAAAGCCGTTGATTGGCTCGCTAGCCCAGTGGTCCGTAGCTATGTCGTAGTAGTACTGTCCTTCTGCTAAAACTGGCTTGGGGGCCTCAGTCTGCGACGATACGGACGTAAGGGTTTTTGGGCTGGAGCTGACAATAGGCGCAGATGTGGCCGCTTCGCTAATTGAACTGGTGTCAGTAGCGGACGTGGATGCGCAGGCAGATATAGGCAGAGCAAGCAATGCGACAACCAAAAAGATACACAGTTTTTTCATCAAAAATCACTCTCCATTCTAAATATTGTGCTCGGATTTCCGGCAACTGGTTTTAAGGAACAACGAAGTAATCGTTGAAGATGTTATAGCATACATATCATTAATCTCCAAGCATAAGCGTTGTGTATCTTCTTGACCGTCCCTTACCTTGCTATTTTATAAACTCCGTACACGCTATTTTTGAAAATTATTTGCTGGGCAGCAGCTTACGATGCCTTTGCTTCCGTTTTATCCGTCAGGAAATCAAGTGCGCGGTAAGTAATAGCAATGGCCTGCTCAGTAGTGAGCTTTCCATCCGGATCAAACTTATTATCGCCGACACCTGTAATAACTCCGGCATGCACCGGCCATCCCAGCTCCG
>CAYLGU010000035.1:0-5461 GCA_964383445.1 uncultured Candidatus Saccharibacteria bacterium
GCGACTGCACCCTGTGAAGACAGGCGTGCACGCGAAAGGTTTTCGAAAATGGGATAAGGTTAGGCTTAAGTTATTCTAGTGTATGACATTTTTAGAGCCTTATTCTGTGTTTATAAGCTTATACTTGGATGAGCAAAACATGCCCCCAGCCTTCCAAACCTCTTGCACTTTTTCACCACTTAGTGTAAAATACCCCACAAGAGTTTCAAAGGTGCTTTGTTTATGCTGAATAAAGCCCTAAAAGTTATAACTATAATAAATAGAGGATATTTAACTGTGCCTACAATCAATCAGTTGATTAGGAAGCCACGCAAATCTGCTCCTAAAAAGAGTAAAGCACCTGCACTTGGCTCCATCGTAAATACGCTCAAGACTCGTAATTACGAACAAAACGCACCCCTTAAACGCGGTGTATGTATCAAAGTAACCACCAAAACCCCGAAAAAACCAAACTCGGCTTTGCGTAAGGTCGCCCGTGTGCGCCTTACCAACGGCGAAGAAGTCTGGGCTTACATCGGCGGCGAAGGCCATAACCTCCAGGAGCACGCCGTTGTGCTCGTACGTGGTGGTCGTGTACCGGATCTTCCAGGTGTCCGCTACCATATCGTACGCGGCGCATTGGATCTTCAGGGCGTTCAGAATCGCAAACAAGGTCGCTCCAAATATGGTGCGAAGAAGGGACAAAAATAATTATGCCACGCAAAGTTACTTCATCTCTTCAACGCAAAGTTAATCCAGATCGCAAATATCAGAGCATCTTGATTCAACGTTTGATCAACAAGTCTATGCTTGACGGTAAAAAACAAACCGCCGAACGTGCAGTTTACGCTGCTATCGAAGGCGCCGCCAAGAAATTAAAGAGCGAAAACCCAGTAGAAATTTTTGAGCAAGCACTCACTAATGTCAGCCCAAACTTCGAGGTCAAATCTCGTCGTGTTGGCGGCGCCAACTACCAGATTCCGTTCCCAATTTCTGGCCACCGTCAGCTACACTTTGCCTTTTCATGGCTCGTGCAATCCGCTCGCGCCCGCTCCGGCATGCCTTATGCCAAGCGCCTAGAGGCCGAAATCGTTGACGCTTACAACGAAACCGGTGCTGCCTTCAAGAAAAAAGAAGACACCCACCGCATGGCAGAAGCCAACCGTGCTTTTGCTCACTTTGCTCGCAGCTAAATCTATTAGTCGAAGAGCTCAAAATACCGCCCAAACCCTGGGCGGCATTTTGCTTGCCGAGCACCCGAACTATTCGGTCTGTCTAATATTTATACCCATACCTTCGACAGTAATAGCAAAGGGCGTTTTGCTATTTGCGATATCGTCGCTTTCCGTGTGGCCTCAAAATATTACTTTTTCTTGCCAAAAACCCCAGTAAAACTTACAATAAGCTTATGGCAACAAAACGCGCCCTCATCTATCAGATATATCCTACGGCTTTTGGTGATATTCCCGAAATGACTCGCCGCTTACCAGAAATTGCCGCATTGAAACCCAATTATATCTGGATCAGTCCATTTTTCTTGAGTCCTTGGCATGAAGGCGGCTATGATGTGGCAGATTACGAGCAAATCGACCCCAGATTCGGCACTATCGGCGACTTCAAAAAACTCATCAAAACTGCCGAAAAGCATGGCATCAAAATTTTACTCGACCTCGTCATTAACCATACTTCTACAGAGCATGTCTGGTTCCAAAAATCTCGCCTGCGCGACCCCTGGTATAAAGATTATTATGTCTGGCTAGACAAGCCGCTCAACTGGCGCTCCTTCTTTGGCGGGCCTGCTTTTGATTATGATAATATGCGGGGCGAATACTATTTGCACCTTTTTGACAAATCCCAACCCGATCTAAATTTTGAAAACCCCCGCGTCGTCCGTGAGTTCAAAAAAATCATCAAATTTTGGACGAACTTAGGCGTGGCCGGCTTTCGTGTTGACTCCGCTAATGTGCTTTCAGAATCCAAATTTCGCCACGGATATCTCCCTCAGATTCCAGGCTTTTTCTTTTATTTTCAGACCAAAAGCACTGTCAAAACCCTAGAAAAGATCTTTGCCGACCCAAAGTTGTTTAATGTCGCCGAACCAGTCGGCGGGCATTTCTTTAGCTTCAGGCGCTCTCATGAACTAACAAATAAAGCTTTCGAAGCGATCTTTAACATCGGTACTCTGGACGTGGCTGATACCTGCTTTTCGAATAAATCCAACCCGCTCCCGGTCAATTACCGCAAATGGTTCAAAAAATTAGCCGCCTGGACTGCAAATGAGCCAAAACTGTCGCTCGTTCTAGAGTCGCACGATACCCCGCGTGCCGTTTCGCGTTTCCAGGCTGACGCCAAAACTCTCGCTATGCTTCAATTTTTGCTCCCCTCTAATTTCCCCTGCATTTACCAAGGACAGACTATCGGTACCAAAAATCCCAAACTTGGGCCCAAAATCGAAGATTATCCCGGCGTTCAATCACGCGCTATCTATCACGAACTTATCCAAAAGGGTAAAACTGAGCAAGAGGCAATTAAGATTGTTCAAAAAGTTTCGCGCGACAATGCTCGTCAGCCCATCGACTGGCAAGAATATGACCGCCAAAACCAAGATACGAAATCAATTCACAATTTCTACTTGCAAATTACCCAGCTTTGGCGAAGCGACCCAATCTTTATAAACGGCACGCTAAAAGTCCGCCGCATGAGCCGCAAAGGCGTTTTTGACTTCGAGCGGCATTATGGAGAGCGGCGCTACCAAGTTCACCTAGATTTCTCCGGCAAAACTCCGTCTACCCTCAAGAACGATAGCGGCGAGATTTTACTGTCATCGCGTTAAAAAATACTTTCCTACCGCAAGAAAATATGCTATCATAGCCAAAAGTCTTATTTACTATTGGCTAAAAAACGAAGGAAATATAATATGGCAACGCCACAAACCAAAGATTTATCAAAACTCAGAAATATCGGTATCATTGCACACATTGATGCTGGCAAAACCACCACATCAGAAGCAATCCTTTATCGTACCGGCTTAAAGCATAAAATTAGCTTAGTCAAAGGCGATGACGGCGGTGCCACCACTGACTGGATGGACCAAGAGCGCGAGCGCGGTATTACTATTACTTCCGCAGCCGTAACCGCTTATTGGAAAGATCATCAGATTAACGTCATCGATACTCCAGGCCATATCGATTTTACCGCTGAAGTTGAGCGCTCCCTTCGTGTTCTCGACGGTGCAGTCGTAGTATTTGATGGCAAAATGGGCGTCGAAGCGCAGAGTGAAACCGTTTGGCGTCAAGCTACCAAGTACGGCGTGCCTCGTATCTGTTTTGTAAACAAAATCAACCAAATTGGTGGCGATTTTTACAAATCCCTCGACAGTATCCACAAGCGCCTTAGTAAAAACGCTGTGGCCATCCATTTGCCAATCGGCTTCGAAAAAGAGATTAATGGCGTAGTTGACCTAGTAGACATGCAAGCCTACACATACAACGAATACTCTGATCATGAGCTAATTAAGGGAGAAATCCCAGCAGACATGCTCGAAAAAGCTAAAAACGCTCGTTCTATCCTCGTCGAAGAGGCAGTTCAGGCTGACGAAGCCTTGCTCGAAAAGTTCTTTGATCAAGGCGAAGATGCTATTACTCCAGAAGAACTCAAAGTCGCTCTTCGCAAGCGCATTCTAGACGGCGACTTTTATCTTGTTACTGGCGGCGACGGTCGCGGCGTTATCGTTGAAAAGGTCCTTGACCTTATCGTCAACTACCTACCTAGCCCACTCGATCGTGACCAGGGCCAAATTGTCGGCAAAAACCCCAAGAACGGCGAAGACATCGTTCGTAATTCCAGTAATGACGAGCCGCTCACTGCGCTAGCATTCAAGATCGCTACTGATCCATTCGTAGGTAAGCTCATCTTTATTCGTGTTTACTCTGGCACATTGGCCTCCGGCTCCTACATCTTGAACGCTACTACTGGCAACCGCGAACGTGTCGGCCGCCTTGTCCGTATGTTCGCCGACAAGCGCGAAGAAATCCAAGAAATTGGCGCAGGCGATATCGCCGCTGTCGTTGGTCTAAAAGACGTAACCACTGGCACAACTATCTGTGACCCAGCCAAGCCAATCTTGCTTGAAAGCATCGATTTCCCAGAACCACCCGTATCAATTGCCGTTGAGCCAAAAACCAAAGCCGACCAAGAAAAAATGGGTATTGGCCTCGGTCGTCTCGCCGAAGAAGACCCGACCTTCCGCGTCCACACTGACGAAGAAACTGGGCAAACCATTATTTCCGGTATGGGCGAACTTCACTTAGAGATTATTATCGATCGTCTCAAACGCGAATTTAACGTCGAAGCTAACACCGGCGAACCTCAGGTCGCTTACCGTGAAACTATCCGCGGCACCGCCGAAGCTCAGGGCAAGCACATCAAGCAGTCCGGTGGTCGTGGCCAGTACGGTGACGTATGGATCAAGTTTGAGCCAAACGAGCAGGGTAAGGGCTTTGAGTTCGTGGACCAAATCAAGGGCGGCGTTGTGCCTCTAGAGTACCGCAAGCCGGTCATGGAAGGCGTAAAATCCACTTTGAGTGGCGGCGTCATCGCCGGCTATCCAGTCATCGATGTTAAAGCTACCCTTTATGACGGTTCGTACCACGATGTCGACTCTTCGGAGCTCGCCTTCCAACTCGCCGGTACACTTGCTACCCGCGAAGGTATCAAGCGCGCAACCCCGGTCATCTTGGAGCCAGTCATGCATATCGAGATTACAACTCCAGAAGATTTCATGGGCGACGTCATTGGCGACCTCAGCTCTCGTCGTGGCCGTGTCGACTCAATGGAAGATTTGCCTAACGGCGTCAAATTGATTCGTGGCTTCGTCCCACTTGCCAATATGTTTGGCTACACCTCTGACCTCCGTGGCATGTCCCAAGGTCGTGCGGTTTCGACCATGGAGCTTCATGATTACGAGGAAGTCCCAGCCAACGTTGCGCAAGAGATTATCGAAGCTCGCAGCGCAAAATAACAGATACGCTATTGACATTATCATCAATTCATGATACAATAGAAACATATTGCTTACTCCGCGCCCAAAAAGCGTGGAGTTTTGCTATTTTAGGGCTTTACTTTATTACCGCTTCACTCTATAATAAAACCCATAAGAGTCTGGAGCTGGTTGATATTAGTGCTTCAGCAATTATAAAAATAAAGGAGAAATCAATACTATGGCAAATTTTGACCGTAGCAAGCCTCACATGAACGTAGGCACCATGGGTCACGTCGACCACGGTAAGACCACTCTAACAGCTGCTCTTACTCAGGTTTTGTCCCGCCGTCTACCATCCGAGGTAAACAAAGCAACCAATTACGACCAAATCGACAACGCTCCAGAAGAGAAAGCTCGTGGTATTACCATCGCTACCTCTCACCTAGAGTACGAATCGCCAAATCGTCACTATGCGCACGTTGATATGCCAGGTCACGCTGA
>CAYLGU010000036.1:0-5234 GCA_964383445.1 uncultured Candidatus Saccharibacteria bacterium
TTCCGCATCACGAATTTCACCTACCATAATTACGTCCGGATCCTGACGCAAAATTGAACGCAGCCCCGACGCAAAAGTCAGCCCCGCATCCACATTCACTTGAATCTGATTCACCCCGTCCATCTTATATTCTACTGGGTCCTCCAACGTCACAATATTAATGCTTTCATCCATGATTCTTCTTACCAAAGCATACAGCGTCGTTGTCTTACCTGAACCAGTCGGCCCAGACGTCAAAATCATTCCATTCGGCCGCTCAATTCCCTTTATCACCGTCTTTAAAGCCCGTCCCGTCATACCCATTTTTTCAACTTCAAGCGGAGTCCCGCTCTTATCTAACAAACGAATCACCACCTGCTCGCCCCACACCACCGGCGAAATCGCAATACGCAAATCAATCTCTTTTTCACCCACCAACACCGTAAACTGGCCATCCTGCGGAATACGATGCTCATCAATTTTCAAATTCGCCAAAATCTTAATACGACTCACCAAAGCCGGCTCAATCGATTTCGGCAAATCCATCACTTGGCGCAACACGCCATCAATCCTACAGCGAATCACCAAAGATTCTTCCAAAGGCTCAATATGAATATCTGAAGCCTTCGATTTCGCCGCATACTCTAAAATCGTCGTCAACGCTTTCGATATCGGAGAATCCTGCGTAATCGTCTTTACATCGCCAGAAGCTTCCTTTTTTCTAACTTCCTCGTTGGTCTCCCTAACCGCCTTATCAACGTTCTTAAAATCTGCCTTATATTGCATCAGGATATGCTGAACGCCTTCTTTCGAAGTCATCACAGCTCGAATTGGCCGCTGCAAAAGTGTCGACAAGTAATCCGTCAGTTGAATGTCCGAAACGTCCAACATTGCAATCAAAAGCTGCCCATGCACCTCCCCTAACGGCACGCACATCGAACGCTCCGCTACGTCTTGCGGAATCATCACCAAAACTTCCTGCGGAATTTTTACGTTGTCCAAATTCACATACGGCACATTCTGCACGCGCGCGATCGCTCTCTGTAGCATCCCGTCCTCAATCAGACCTTTTGACGTCAAAGCCGAAAAAAGCGATTGTCCAGATTTTTCCTTTTCAGATTGTGCGTTTTTGGCAACATCAGCATCAATCAAACCCTCTGCAAGCAGTAGCTCTACTATTTTTTGCTGCGCATCTTGTGATAAAACTATCACATCTACTCCTGCGTCGGATTATATTCAGGAATTACAGGATCGCCTTCTTCAGCTTCAGCATTAAAACATTCTTGAGTTTCTTCGTTCCAAGTTTGTCCGTTTTCGCATTTACCGACATAGACTTCCACCGTTGGGTTCACCGCCTCTGGATTAAATACCTCGGCATCTGGTTCCGCCACCGTCGGCTGCACTACGTCCATATATTTTATAACTACTGATTCTTCGTTAGGATCACCCAAAATTGCGTTCACAGTCAAAGCTGCCGCTACTGTCGAAATCACTGCTACCAAAATCACCGTTGCAATATCCGAAACTTTCATTTAGTTACTCCCCGTTTTCTTTGTTTTTGCCTTCTTTTCGTCCGCATAAACAGTCTTAGTTTTCAAAGTCGCCTTTACGCTCGTAGAATAATACGCCGCTACACTACCCTGCAATTCAATTTCATCAATCCCAGTTTCTTCGTTACTGCGCCAAGCAATCGTCGCCGCTTGAATATCAAAATTGCGAATCGAACGTTCAACCGTATCTAACACCGACTTCGTAGTCGAACTAGTATTTTTAATTGATAAGTTCACTGGCACCACTCCCAACCCTTTCACTAAATTCGGCGGACTCACATTCGTCCCGCCTGGCGCAATCGCCTCTGGCTCCACCGGGTTACCCGATTCGTCATAAGTTACCAAAAATAATTTATTCAAGCTTGCATAAACCGCCACGTCATTGTTTGTTGACGGCAAAGCATCCGGTATCACGCGTAATGCCGAACAAACCCTAGCTAACTCAATATCTTCAGACATATCAACCGTGTTGCCGTCTACATCAATACATCCTGTTTTACGCTCTCGCGCAATCACTTCCAAATCTTCGTCCGCCGACAGCGCACTTACATTTGCCGCCAACTTCTTTACGTTCTCTTGCGTAGTCTTGTAATCTTTTATTACAGCAGTTTTTTCACCAATCACTTTGCCGTTAAAAATCATCCATTTCACAAAATACACCGAAAGCACCGCCGCGCATCCCAAAATTATCGCCGCGCCACATACCGCAAACAGCATATGCCTCGTGGCCTTATCAATCTGCGCTCTTTTTTGAATTGCTACTTCTTTTGCCATCTTAAGCCCCTCCTATACATTGTTGATAGTCCGCATCTGCCGGATCGCAATCTTCAGCTCGCGCCGTAAACATGTCGCGAATCTGCGTATAGCTGTCTGTCACGTTCTGGCGGCTCGGACCCACAATTCTCATGTGCTTATTTTCAAATTTAAATATGTCTTCTGTTACTTTAATCGCAGCCGAGAACCTCAAAACCAGAGAACCGTTCGAATCTCGTCCGTTTGAAGAATCACGCACGCTAGCTCCTTCCTCGGACAACGGACAAGCCTCAATTGTCGCCGCCGCGTCTATGCCTATATCGCTATATTTTATGCACTCGCTTTCAAAATAATATTTTCCGCTCGCTTCATTTTCGCTATCTTTATAATTATTTTTCTCATCCTCCGTCGCATAAACTCGCTTAATTTTCACGTCCACCGCAGCAACTTTTTCTTGCCCCTCATCCGCTACAGCCAACGAATCTAACACGCTCGCCTCACAACCCGGCTTGCCTTTATGATAAATGCCGTACAATACACCATTCTCTACGACTTCATCTACGCAAGTTGTCGGAATTTCCACAAAAGAACCCGATTCTGAATCGTATCGCATATACCTACCATAATCATAATAAGACAAGCCAATCCCCTTCTGAAAAACTTCCAATGCACGATAATCAATATTGCTCGCCGAATCACCCTGCGCGTCAAACGACAAAGTCGTGTTCGGAAGGTCAATCGAAAGCTCCGAAATACTCACCACGTCATCACCAGTCGGCAACATCACGTCAAGCAAGCCAAACACACGCGAAAGCAACATCTTGTTTTTGTTCACTTGTGAAATCTTATCCATTTGATCCTGAATCGTCAAAAGTTGGTTGATGTTTTCGACTTTCAAAATCGCCTGCCCATAATCTTTACATTCACCAGCCTTATCCGAGCCTTGCGAGCGACACAAAATTTCCTTATCCTGTACCGACAAAGCAATATTTTGCCCGCCTACGATACTCCCCAAAATCGCAACCACGCCAAGCGACGCCGCTCCCACAATAATACAAATTGCCACGATAAAATTGCGCATGCGCTGTTTTTTCAAAAGCTCAATCTTCACATCTGGCACCAAATTCAATTCAAAATTCATCATTTCAGATTCTCCCTCTCCGCCAAACCAATCGCTACCGCAAACTCCGACGCCACCTGCGCCAAAGCCTGCTGTTGCTCAGGCGTTACTCTCACCAACTGCCATGGATTTCCCTGTATCGAGCTCACCCCTGTTTTCGCCTCGATATATTCTGGTACAAATGGAATTGAGCCCGCAAAACCCGACAAAATAATCCCGCCAACTGCAATATTCGGATACTTCGTTTGGAAAAATCGAATCGATTTTGTCAGCTCGTTTGCAAAATTCTGCAAAGGCCCATCCAAAGCCTTAAACACCTGTCCGTCTAGCTTATCTTGCGCCAAACCAAATTTCAAAATAAACTGCCTAGCTTGGTCTTCTCTTACGTTCAAAATATTCGCTGCTGTTTTTACCAACATCGCCAAACCGCCAGGAATCGCCCTCACTAGCCGAGGCGCTCCACCATAAACCATCACTAAATCCGTCGATGTTTCACCATAATCAATAATCAACCGCGCGTCTTGTATGCCTGGAGGCATCAACGCTCGCGCCATTGCAATCTGTTCTGGCTCTTGCGCCAACACGTTCAAACCATGCGACTCTACATCTTCCATCCGCTCCTCCGCATAAGCTTTTGCGGTCGACGCTAAAAGTACTTCTGCTCGAGTCGCATCGTTCGGGCTCACCCCTAGTACCGAAAAATCCACTTTCGCATCATCAATCGCCATCGGAATATACTGATCTAGCTCGTATTTTATGGTTTTTTCAACATCTTTTATATCTTGGTTAGCCGTTTCCACCACTGTTGCATAAGTTTTATTCGCCGGCAAGCCAATCGCCACATTTTTCGTTTTTATTCCAGCCTGATGAATGATCTGTAATAACATCTCGCCAAAGCGTCTCTTCCCTGCCTCCGATCCGTCTTGCAGTAATTTTTTGTCTACCGGCGCATACGCAAAGCGCTGCAAAGTCCACCCCTTTTGCGCACCTCCGCTTAACTGCACCATCCGAACTGCATTTGTCCCAATGTCTAGTGCAAAGAATTCGCCCACACCTTTTGATAATTTCATATAGGTTAATTATACATAAGCACAAAGTAAAAATCAAACATTAAAGCGAAATTCCACCACATCGCCTTCTTGCATCACGTAATCTTTCCCCTCCGTACGCAACAAACCCGCCTCCTTCACCGCTTTTTCGCCCCCCAATCGCACCAAATCTTCATATTTCATCACATTCGCCGCGATAAAGCCCCGTTCAAAGTCCGTATGAATCACCCCCGCCGCCTGTGGCGCTGTGCTTCCCTGTTTTATTGTCCAAGCGCGCACTTCCTTTTCGCCCGCCGTCAAATAACTCTGTAGCCCCAAAGTTTCATACGCTACTCGCACCAAAGCCTTCAAACCATCCTCTTCCACACCATAACTCTTCAAAAATTCCTGCTTGTCCGCTTCGTCCATGTCTGACATTTCTTCTTCCAACTTCGCGTTCACAAATACGCATTTTTTCGGCGCCACCAAACCCTCCAACTCGCGCCTCACGTTTTCATCCGCCAGTTCACTCTCGTCCACATTAAACATAAAAATCACCGGTTTCGCCGTCAAAAGCGACAGTCCCGATACGTTTTCGATTTCTCTTCCGCCATTTTTCAACTTCTCAAGCACCGCCTCCGCCTGCTCCACCTTCAGAATCGCTTCCTTATCCCCGCTTTTTGTTTCCTTTTTTATTTTCGGCAAGTACTTCTCCAGCGTATCAATGTCCGCCAAAGCCAACTCCGTCTCTATCGTTTCGATGTCTGCTCGCGGATCCACTTTATTCGCCACATGCGAAATATT
>CAYLGU010000037.1:0-5122 GCA_964383445.1 uncultured Candidatus Saccharibacteria bacterium
ATACGATTTATCCGGATTTGCCGTTTGGTTTGGCGCAAATGGGCAAGGCTTTTCGTAATGAAATCAGTCCACGCGATTTTATTTTCCGAGTGCGTGAATTTGAGCAGATGGAGATCGAATATTTTATCGATCCAAAAACTTGGGAAGAGAATTTTGAAAAATTGCTAGCAGGATGCCATGAGTTTTTGGAAGAACGCATGGGGCTAGAGAAGAGTTCGATTCACGAGCTTGAAGTGCCGGAGGATGATAGGGCGCATTATTCAAAGCGGACGGTGGATATTGAGTTTGATTATCCGATTGGGCGAGAAGAGTTGATGGGGATTGCTTATCGAACGGATTTTGACTTGGGGAATATCCAACGCGAGAGCGGCAAGAATATGGAATATATCATGAAGGGCGAGAAAAGGCGTTTTGTGCCGCATGTGATTGAGCCAAGCTTTGGGGTGGAGCGACTTTTGATGGCAGTATTGGTGTCGGCTTATGCGGAGGATGAGATAAACGGCGAAAAGAGAATTGTTTTGCGTTTGCCAGAGAACTTGGCACCTTATCGCTTTTGTGTGTCGCCTCTATTGAAGAATAAGCCAGAACTGGTAGAGAAGGCAAAAGAAGTTTATGCGGATCTAAAGACAAAATACGGCAATGTAACTTGGGACGATAGTGGCAATATCGGTAAAAGATACCGCAAGCAAGACGAAATTGGTACGCCAAAGTGCGTGGTGATTGATTTTGATACTCTGGAGGACGGGACGGTGACAGTGAGAGATCGCGACACGACAGAGCAGGTGAGGGCTGTAGTTACCGAGCTTTAGTTGGCCCGTTTTTGAAGTTTATAAATAGGGATTATCGTGATCCCTATTTATTTTGCTAAACATAACCTATATAATAAGTATTAACAGCAAACGGAGGTTGGACAGATTTTGTCTATGAAAAATAATATATCAACGATGCATTACGGATTTGCAATACGTTGCTTAGTTGATGGCTGAGCTTTTATATAAGCTCCTTTCGGAGCTTTGACCTGCACTTCATCGGCGCAGGTTTTTTGTGAATTGAAAAGTTATTTTTTAGCTTTTTTAGGGGCTTTTGGGGATTTTTTGTCGTTTTTTGAGGTTGGTTTGGTTGTTGTTGAGGGTTTTTGAGGTTTTTTATCGTCACTGGACTTTGGTTTATTAGTGGGCGCAAATTTTGCTAATTGATCGCCGAGCTGACGACGAAGTTTTTGACGAGCGCGAGGAGTGAAGAGTTTTTCAAACCAGTTGGGGTTGGGTTTTTGGTTTTTACTAGTCAAAATTTCTACGATGTCGCCGTCTTTGAGTCGAGTATTGAAGTTGGAAATTTTGCCGTTGATTTTGACGCCGGTAGTTTTGGCGCCGATTTCGGAGTGGAGGCGATAGGCGAAATCTAGAGGCATCGCACCTTTAGGGAGGTCGATAATGTCACCTTTGGGCGTATAGACGAAGATTTTGTCGGAAAAAAGATGCAGTTTGAGTTTTTTGGTGTCGATTTTTTGACCAGAGCGTAGCTTGGCGCTGCTTTCTTGAAGCTCTTTGATCCAGAGGAGGTTGGTAGGGAGCTTACTAACTCTGCCTTTACTATAGGCTTCGGTGAGCTTTTGTTCGTTGTAATGAAAGGAAGCGGCTAGACCACGTTCGGCGTAATCGTGCATTTCGCGGGTGCGGACCTGGAATTCGATAACTTGCTTTTCGGGGGTGATAACAGTGGTGTGGATAGATTGGTAGCCGTTTTGCTTGGGGGTGGCGATGTAATCTTTGACGCGGCCGTCCATGGGCGTAAAAAGAGAATGGATGATACCGAGTGTGAGGTAGCAGGAGGTGAGATCTTCGACGATGAAGCGTAGAGCAATTAAATCGTAGATACGGTTGATATTTTGGTCGTATTTAGCGAGTTTTTTATGTAGAGAGTAGATAGATTTAACGCGGCCGTCGGATTCGAAGGGGATTTTTTCTTGTTTGAGTTTTTGAGAAACAGCCTGCTTAGCGTTTTTGAGTTTTTTGTCAGCTTCTTTGAGGCGAGTTTCGGTGAGCTCTTTGAGATAATCGTAACGGCGGCGATCGAGGTGACGAAAGGAAATTTCTTCAATTTCAGTGCGGACTTGTCCCATTTGGAGGCGGTCGGCGAGAGGCGCAAAGACCTCAAGAGATTCGCGGGCGATTTTTTGCTGCTTGGCGGGTGGGAGGGCAGAGATAGTACGGAGATTATGAAGACGATCGGCGAGCTTGATGATGAGGACGCGGATGTCCTGACCAGTAGCGATAAGTAATTTAATGAGATTGTCGGAAGTTTTGGGGAGATAGGTAGAGAGGTCACGCATGTTTTGGCGAGCCTTGCCAAGCTTGGTGACGCCGTTAACCAAGAAAGCGATATCTTTGCCGAATTCTTTTTCGATTTCTTTGAGCGTGAGCGGGGTGTCTTCAACCGTGTCGTGCAGAATGCCGGCGATAATGGTGGATTCGTCCATGTGCCAATCTTCGAGCAGTTTTTGGACGGCGAGAGGATGAATAATGTAGGGTTCGCCGGTTTTGCGGAGTTGGCCTTCGTGGGCTTTGGTGGCGACTTCGACTGCTTTTTGCACTTTATCCATGCTAATATATTAACATGAAAGAGTATTACACGGATGGCAGTGCGGTGCCAAACCCTGGACTTGGTGGCTTTGCGGTAATTTGTGACGGTAAGCCAGTGGCTCTGGGACAAGAAAAAGATTCGACAAATATTAGGATGGAAGGTCAGGCTTTGATCGCGGCTTTTGGCTTGGCAGAAGTGGGCGATAAGATTTGGACAGACAGTGAGTTTTGGGTAAATGTGGTAACGAAATGGGCGCCGGCGTGGGAGCGTAATGATTGGCGCAAAAAAGGTGGGGAAATCAAAAATCTGGATATAGTAAAAAAGTTATACAGTTTGTTCGCGTCTAAACCAGAAGTGAAATTAAGCTGGACAAGGGGGCATGTTGGGACAGAGGGCAACGAATTGGCTGACGAGTGGGCAAATAAAGCAAGGGAGGGAGCAAAACTATGAAACGAGCAATAATCAAAGCAAAACTTTTAGATAAGACGCAGTTTGTAGCGATGCTTGCGGATATTGGCATGGAGTTTTCGGAGCCGTTTTGGCAACACGATAGAGTATTTTTGCCGAGGGGTTATGAGCGGGGCAAAAATATGCCCAGGATGTATTTGCGGACGATCGTAAAAGATACGAGTCGACCAGCAGCCTACGCTTTGGTGCTAAGGCGACACATTGAGGCGGAAAATATTGAGATAATAAATTATACAGTTGTCAAAGATTATGCGGAAACGGCAAATATCCTGAGGCAACTAGGTTTTGAGTTGAAATACGAAATCAGCCGGCGCCGAGCGGAGTTGGCAATGGGCGACAACGTGAAAGTTTATTTAGATACGGTGGATGGATTGTCGGGGCATTACGCGAAGTTTGAATCAAACCTGATAGAGGGCGATAAGCCGGCAGATGTGTTGGAAGACTTAGTTAAGACTTTTGAAGTGTTAAAAGTTGGCCGAGATAGTGTAGAATATAAAAATTATGGAGAGCTAATGGAGGAGCAAAAAAATGGATAAATTTGATGTGTTTCAGTGGGCAAATTCGATTGAAGAGGTTAAAAATAACGTTTCGATAGAGTTGTTTTTGTTTAACAAGAATTACACGCCGTATAAGGTGCGGTATTCTGAGGCTTTGACTCAGTCGGTGCGCAATATGTTTATGTTGGAAGCGATAAATTATGTGAATAAAGAAGTTGATAAAGGCTTGGAATGCCGTGAATATGAGTTGAGTGACGGCGAGAGCAAGGTGATTTATCGGGTAGATTTGGAGAAAGTGGGGCGAGCAGAAACTTTGATCCATCTGATCGAGAACGAGTATAAAGACATTGCGTTTTTTACGGACAACGAATACGAGTTCAAGCGGGTGAAGGGAATTTTAGCGAAATTTATGTACCCTGGCGAAGACGGCCAGAAGGTGTTTTATATCGCCAAGGGCTTGCAGGCGGGTTCGGCATTGAAAGGCAAGATGAGCTGGGAGCTGAACGGTGAGAGTTTTGAGCCTTTGATGGCGGATATCGCGATCAAGATGCCGGATGCCAATGAGGTGGCGATTATTGACGGCAATATCGTAATTTTCAATCAGTCGAAGTTTGAGAAATTGTTCCAATATGACTACAAACAGCAGATGATTAGCGAGCAAAAAGCTAAGGAATTGCAGGCGGCTTATGGTTTGAGTTTCCCGGAAGGTTTGACTTTGAACGCTCTTCTCGAGGATAAAAAGCCTCTGGTGAAAAAGCTGCAGGGAATTGAGATTGGCGAAATGAAGCAAGAGCAGTTGGTGGATTATGCGGACGAGATGAAGTTGGAATTGATGACGGATGATGATAGTAAAATTATCATCATGGATGATAAGGATTTGAGTATGTTTGTGAATCTTTTGAACGAAGATTACTTCGTGTCGCCGGTAAATGGCAAGCGGTATGAGATCAAGAGCAAGAAGTTGCTGGACGAGCCAGAGGGTGAGCCGCCGAGAGGGTAGTCGGATAATACTAAAGTTTTTTGTCTTTTTCACCTCAACCTAACTACTTTAGAGAAAACCTTACATGTACCAGCCCGTCTTTACGGGTGGCAGGCAATTGCAGTCGGCTCGAAGTAGATGGCGAGCCGCCATCTACTTCGACAGTTTCTCAAAAGTAGTTAGGTTGAGGTTAGACAGAAATTATAAGTGGGAACAATCTGCTCTCTCAAAAGTCTAACTTTATAAACACAGACTAAAACTCTAAAAATGTCATACACTAGAATAGCTTAAACCCTAACCTAATCCCATTTTCGAAAACCTTTCGCGTGCACGCCTGTCTTCACAGGGTGCAGTCGCTGCAGTCCGGCTCGAAGTAGATGGCGAGCCGCCATCTCTTCGACAGTTTCTCAAATGGGATTAGGTTAGGCTTAGCCTCGAGTGTTTTTTACTCTTAACTTATCTCTCTCCAAAACAGCCTGGTTCGCAAGGTATAAAAATCTGTCCTTCGTCTAAACATTTGCTCGGGGGTCCCACTAAAGCCACCCACTCGCAAAGGTTTAGGAAGTCCAGATTTTTATACCCTGGAACTGCGACA
>CAYLGU010000038.1:0-4767 GCA_964383445.1 uncultured Candidatus Saccharibacteria bacterium
AATAGAGTCCAAACAGCTACGCAGATATTTTTGAAGGTTAAATACTGGGACAATAATAGAAACTAGTGGTATATTATCTGATATTTTCATTCTTGGCTTGTCCATTCTTGATATTTTTGTATGTATTGTTTTATAACCTTGTTTGGCTCAACAAGCGGTAAGATCCTATCCTTTAGTCGTTCGGGGCGTTTGTTCACTACGCGAAGAATAGCTTCAGCCATGGCTTCTGCAGTATTGCTCTCCGCTAAACAGTAAGACAGATCGTCGCCAAGTGTAGCCTTGACTATTCCGCAATTCATGCCGTTGTCGTATGCAACTACCGGGCATTCGCAATACATGGCCTCTACGGCAACCATAGCGAAGGATTCATATTCAGACGACAAGACGAGCGCTGCAGCATTCTTCATAAATGGAAACGGATTATCTACGGAGCCCATCAGGACAATTGAGCTTGCAATCCCCATAACGTTCGCCCTCTGCAGTATGTCTTTCCGCAAATCACCTGTACCTAAAAAAACCATTTTATATTCTGAATAAAGACCGCTAGCAAAAAAAGATTCTAGTGCTATAATCGGATTTTTTTGCGGAGCAAGTCTCCCTACGAATAAAAGATACTTACCCAGGCCACTAATGGTCGTCGTTTTTTTATTTAGCCTACGATCTATTTGTACGAAATCTATCGGATTGTTTATGAAGGTCATGTATTTACTACGTATGCCAAAACGCTTCTTTATATCATATTCTTCAAAGTCTTTGGATACAGACACGATTTTTTGGTTAAAATACATTAATCGTATCGCCCACTTATTAACAATTCCGGCACTAACACCATACATGCCATGCATTACGTATGCAAATTTAGAGGAGTATTTGGAAAACCTAACTAAAAGATGCGAAAGAGGAAGGTGCGTAGTTGCCAATATCACATTGTATTTTCCAAAAATATTTTTTAGCTCAAAATTCAGTTCTTTAACAGACCGTGCGTATCGTTTTTTAGGGTTCGCCTCGCTTAAATAGATTACCTTCACTCTCTCATCCAAATCATATTGACGCTCATAGCGATACAGCGATATTATAAAAACTTTGCCTACGAACCCGCCACGCAAAAGTTGATTAGCCATCACTTGGACTACGCGCTCGGCCCCTCCTCCGGAGATGCTGTTTGTTACAAAAACGGCTACATCTTTCGCGTTGGGGTAATGCTTATATTTTTTTCTAGACATCAGCTAACTCCCTTTGAGAATACTTAAGTTTAGTCGTATCTTTTGATAGCAAAATTGGGAGAACGCTTATAATAAACCAGAAATATGTCTGATAAATTGTTTCGTAAGTGGCAAAGTTTGCCAAGAAAATAAACGACACGAAAGCGATGACCTTGTTTTCTGACCGCATCAAACCCCTCAATATAAAATAAATGAGAACTATGCCGACAATACCCGTGTCTACGAAAATCTGTATTATGGAGCTATGTGGCTGGACATACCATGCCTCTTCAGACGCGGCAGATCTTGCTGCAGTGAGTCCGTTTCCGACAAAAGCACTCAGTGGGTTCTGGGCCGAATAGCTCACTGCGGAATGCCACAAAGACGAACGGATGTTCAAAGTCAACGAATCTCCAAATTTTATATTAAATATAGCTATAAACGCAGTGGCTATAAAAACCAGCAATAGGGCTCCGTCCTTCATGGCGCTTGATATTTTTGACCTTCGTATATGGATGGCCACCACTGCCACGGGGACCATTAACATTAAAGCCTTGGAGAACGATGCCAATATACCAAAAATAGAAACTGGGACGAACAAAAGGTAGCCCCCGATACGTAACCGTCGATAATCATAAATGGCAGCAGCTAGTATCATAAAGAAGAACAAGGTGGCAAAATTCGGATCAAGTGCGAATCCGCCAAAGCGTAAAGGGCTAATTAGGCTTTTAGAAACCCCATCGCTATAGCCTCCAGCACCTGAGGCTCCCAGCATCCTAAGGTCCAACCCTAAAAAAGCTAATAAAACACTGGCAGACAAAATTATAGCGGAGAAATAAAAAAACTTTTTCGCATAATCCCAATTTAATTTTGACTTATTAACTATAGTAATTATAAAAAATTCAAAATTGAATAATATCGAAGCAAGGACTATTATCCAGTCATTGAAATTCAAGACAAGCTTGCTGGACGCCCATGAGATATTGCAAAATATTAACACTAAAAAAAATAATAAAATTTTCTTATTGGCGACTAAGGGCGCATTGCTTTTTTCAGTATGCACTTTTTTGGATGCGATATTTACACACAACAATAACAGCCCAAAAACACCAGCAAAAATGCGAAGATCGAGCCCAAAAATTAGCAATTCGCGATTAAATAGCGCCATAAAATAGAAAAATAAAGTTGCACTCAACATGCGACGCTCAATTCTTAAAAGCACAAAAACCTTTCCAAATCAGCAAGCCTTTTTTTCAAGCCGCCTATAGTGTCGAGACGAGCAACAGTAGTCGACTTCACTAGAGAATCATACCGTCTGCTAGAGCAAACGATCCCTTTAATTTTTTTGAATAATTCCTTCTCATTATTTTTAACAATCATACCCTTAGGCAAATAACTAGTCCCCGACACGTCGGTGGTGACTAAAGGTGTCCCCAAAATTAACGACTCTAGCATCACGGTGCTTTGGCCCTCTGCCCTAGATGGGATAACGACCAAGTCTGATGATAAAATATGGGCATAGGGACTCTCTGAAAACCCCATAAGCTTAGCATTGAATATATTATGTTCATTTATGAACTTTTGAAGTTTTTCTTTGTCAGGACCTTCTCCAAAAATAGTAAGTTCATATTTGGCGCTTAGGCCTTCTTGGTTCATTTTATTACATACCCTAAGCAACCTATCATATCCTTTCTGAGACGTAAGTCTACCTATAGAAATAATTTTAAGTTTGCCGTTACCTGAGGGATAACGATGCTCTACTATTGGTAGCTCAAGCATAGAAGAATAGTCCAATACGTTTTTCAGTACGCTAGTTTTATCCTGATAACCAATTAGCTCACGGAACGCTTTTTCAGTTTCTTTAGAAACACAGATTATCTTAGAGAATTTACCGTAACATTCTTTTTCACGGAAACGGGAGATAAAAACTTTTTTCGATTTATGCACTTTGCTAAAATCCACATGAACCCAGCATATTTTTTGAGATTTCCTGTTCTTTGACGCGGAAATAACTTTAGCTGCTATGCCTTCCAGAAAGGCCACCTCTACGTCATAGTCGTTTTTAATATACTTTTTATGCAGCAGTCTTACCGGTGCTACCTTCCAAAGAAAACTATAAATTTCCCCTAAGACCTTCGATTTAAACGAACTATTGGGAGAAAGACTACCTGAGTCGGTTTTAGGCTTTAATGGCTTAGGTAATGAAAACATATATTTGTAAGATACATCTCTATTAATTTTTTTTATGTTTACCCCAGTGTTAATAATGCTCATTACGGTAACATCAAATTTTTCTTTATCCAATAAATTAGCGGTATCTACCAGCACTTTTTCGGCGCCACCACCGCCTAGTGTGTGTATCAAAAATAATACTTTTGTTTTTTTATAACTCATGCTTTTCGTGCCGCCTTTTCTAAGTCTTCTAGCTCGTGCTTGATGCCTTCTTTACTGAGTTCATGACCGTTGCCGCCAAAGACGGCAACGACAGTGTATGCGCAGATTTTAAGGTCTTCGCGGAGGCCGATACGGTCAACATAGCCGAGGTCGTAATCTATCTTTTGTTGAATCGTGAGGTTGTTGCGGCCAAAGACTTGGGCAAGGCCGGTGATGCCTGGGCGGACGTCGTTGCGATGACGTTGCTTGGTGGTCATGAGTTTGTAATATTCTGGGATCCAAGGGCGGGGGCCGATGAAACTCATTTCGCCTTTGATGATATTGATGAGCTGGGGGAGCTCGTCAAGAGAGGTGCGACGGATGACTTTACCAACACGGGTGACTTTGTTCTTTTTGTTGTAATTGCGGACGTCATTTTTGACGGCCATACTGCGGAACTTGTAGAGAGTGAAGGTTTTGCCGTGTAGGCCCGTGCGTTCTTGCTTAAAAATGACGGGGCCTTTGGAGTCTCGTTTGATAGCGATAGCGATGATAAGCCAGACTGGAGAGCTGATGGCGACGAGAAGGCAGGCGAAAAAGAAATCGAGCGGACGTTTGAGGAGGAGCCTATACACCTTTTTGTCCTCCGCAAACAGGGCATGTCGCGGAGGAGGCAGCTTTACTAAAGTAGAACTCACCCAAAGAGCCAAATCTGGACAACGTTTTGTTGCCTAAATTATTTTTTGGGCATGTAAAACAAAAGATGCTGTAAAGCATCCTCACAAGCCCAGATTGTAGCTTTGAGGAAAACGACATAGACGATGTGATAATATCATAATTTTTGTATTTTGGGAAGGGGTTTGGTAGTTTTTTTGTGCTTGTGCTTGCTTATTTGCACGGTCAAGTAACGACTGTCGACTAGTTATTTATTTTTGGTAGAGCGCATGTCAAAGCGTTATTTTCGTCATAGATTAGGTCGAATTTGCCTTTTTCTTGCATCCTGCGTAATAATATTAGTGTTTTGTCGTTGCTGTTTTCTATGTCGTTTTTTGATATTGTAACGCCGATATTTTTCTTTAATTCTACATGGTGCATTTCGGTTTTCTCAAAGACACCTCCAGCAGCATAGCTTTTGGGCTTGAATACGTCCCTTAATTTAGCCGAGCCTAGTGTGAGTTTTTCTACCATGAGT
>CAYLGU010000039.1:0-4576 GCA_964383445.1 uncultured Candidatus Saccharibacteria bacterium
TTTAAAGTCATCTTTTTCGAATTGCAGAGTACCCCAAGTGGCTTGAGCGACATATTTATACATTTCCTCCATAAATTTGCGTCCCTGCTCAGCGTCCCAGTAAGCAGCATACCACTCCATGGCGACATGTTCGGGTAGATGCTCTTCGCTCATACCTTCGTTACGAAAGCGGGGCCCAATATCATAGACACGTTCAAAACCACCACCAAGCAAGCGCTTTAGCGGCAACTCGTGAGAAATACGCAGATACAAATCTTGATCCAGGGCATCCATGTGCGTAACAAAAGGGTTAGCATCGGCGCCGCCAGTAGTATGCTCGAGGACAGGAATATTTATTTCGACGAAGCCATGTTGGTTGAGAAAATCTCGCGTCGCGGTCCAAAACTTGGCACGACGCACGAAACGCTCCCTGACTTCTGGATTGACCGCCATGTCAACATAGCGGCGACGCAGGCGCTCTTCTTTCTTAGTAAAACCGTCTCGCCCAGGTAGAGGCCGCAGAGATTTTGTAAGGATTCTTAGCTCGTCGCAAAAAATAGACTTTTCCTCGGTCTTGGATAAGCCGATTTTGCCTTTGGCCTCTACGAAGTCACCGGCATCGAACAGCCTAGTTGCTTTTGCGCCGTCGCCACTCAAAAAGGCTTGCATTTTGCCACTATCATCCTCTATGACGACAAAGGCCAATTTGCCAAAACTACGAATACTAGCGATGCGTCCAGCAATGCAGACTTCTTGGTCTTGATACTTAGCAAAATCATCGAGAATATCGCCGATCTTGGCATTACGATTGCTGTGCGCTGGATAGGGGTCAATCCCCTGTTCGCGTAGGCTATTTAGTTTTCGAATTCTTTCATCACGATAATCTTTGAGCGTGGCCATACTTGACTTTTCTTTCTGCTTGTGCTATAATTAGATATTAGGCTTATTTCTTGGGGACACTAGGGTACTTAATCTTGTATGGACCATCTGGGCCAAGATACTTGATATTATTTGAGGCGCCTAGCATCATCCAGAAAATTGGCGGCAAAAGAGTGAGTCCGACTGCAAATCCGGTAGTTTTGCCGAAACTTTTAGCGATCTTGTAATTTACTGCAAAATAGAGGGCAAGGACAGCAGCACTAATTCCCCAGCTCCAAGGGCTAGACATACTGAATGACGCCGTGCCGCTGTTGCCGATAGAAACTTTAATAATCTCCTTGGACGAGGCGGAAAGCGAAGTAACGGCTAAGATTATGAACCACCAAAGCTCTAAACCAGCAATGCGTATGAGGGTAAATACATTATAGAACGGGATGATTGCCTCCCAGCCTTTCTGACCAGCTTTTTTGAAGGTCTTCCACATGCCAACGATTTGCAACACCAGCATTGCAATTGCGATTATCCCGAGAACTACCATCAGTCCAACTAAAATACCCTGAACCGCAGCCGGCAAAGTTGACCAATCGCTAGAGTTCGAGGCTCCATAATTATAATAATTATCTAAATAATAAGAGTTTCCGTGCATTTATACTCCTTACGTTAGTTGTCTTTATCTTACGCTATATCTGTAATTTTGTAAACTTTGCCGTTTGGGAAGCTGACCTCGTCGCCGAGCTTACGACCAAGCAAAGCTTTACCGACAGGTGATTCGTCGCTAATCTTACCGCTGAGGGGATTGGCCTCGATCGCGCCAACGAGCGTATAATTCATAGTTTTGCCAGCCCCCTCTAAGGTAATGTTGGCGCCTAAAGCGATTTGGGACTTTTTGCCAGCCTTAATAATCTTAGCGTTCTTTAAAATGCCTTGGATTTCCAAAATCCTGCCTTCCACGACTTTCTGCTCGCCACGAGCAGCAGAATACTCTTCGTTTTCAGACAAATCACCAAATGCCCTTGCGGTCGCAATACGCTCGGCGATTGCTGGTCGCTGAGCAATCAAGCCGGCTAATTCCTGCTCTAAATCCTTGCGGCCCTCTGCGGTGATACTGGGTTGCTTGTTCATAGATTTTCTCCTGTAAATGTAATCCGACGCACCAACAAATCGAATCTTGTTTTGATTTTCTAGCCTAGTTTAGAGCGAAATTCGTCTAGTGTCAACAGTTTTTGTTCGCCTGTAGCACGTATATTCAGCTCGACTTTAGCCTCGGCAAGTGTTTTGTCGGAAATTACGATACGATAAGGTATGCCCATCAGTTCACTATCGGCGAATTTTTCGCCCACGCGCAAATCACGGTCGTCCCAAAGTATCAATTCCGGATAGGCAGAATAAAGTTCTGTCGCCACCTTCTCAGCCTCTTCACCGATCGCTACTAAATAATATTTATACGGGGCAATCTGCTCTGGCCAGACTAAGCCTTTTTCGTCAGCGAATTTTTCGGCAATTACGCCCATGACGCGAGTAACTCCGACGCCATAAGAACCCAAAAAGACTGCCTGTTTCTGATTCTGGTCGTTAGCAAACTCCACGCCCATTTCGCGTGATTTTTCGTCGCCAAAATTAAAGATATTGCCGACTTCGGCGCATTTCACAAGCTCTAGTTCGTCTTTGTTGATGCCAGCTTCAGCGCATCCAGCTTCTACAACTTCTTCGTTGAAAGCTAGTTTCTTGTCACGGTGAATATAGACATCGTCTTCGCCCGCGTCGCAGATGGTCTGGAATTCGTGACTGAACTTATTAGTAAAGGCTCCGCCAGATGCATAAGTAACATAAGTATCAGCGCCGATACCGAGACGCTCGTAGATCCTAAGATAAGCACCCTTAACTTGATCATAATATCTATCTAGATCTTCCTGCGAGGCATGCAGAGAGTACATATCTTTCATGACGAACTCGCGCCCACGCATGATGCCGCTTTTGGCGCGCAACTCGTTACGAAGCTTAGTCTGAAATTGATAAACAGAAGCCGGTAAATCCTTGTAGCTCGAAACGTAGCGTTGCATCATTTTCAAAATCGGCTCCTCATGACTCCAAGCTAGCCCCAGTTCCGTGCCGTCCTTAAGATGAGTTTTAAACCAAATATCTACAAAGTTATCGTCCCAGCGACCAGTCGGCATCCAAGTCGACTTATCTTGCAGGTTAGTCATGATTAGTTCTTGTCCACCAACCGCATTCATTTCTTCGCGCACAATTTGTTTAATTTTTTCTACCACACGTAGACCGAGCGGTAGATACGCATATACTCCGGCCATTTCTTTGTACACGAAACCAGCGCGAATCAAAAGTTCGGCATTGCGACTAACTTCGTCAGACGGAGCCGTCTTTGAAGTTTTTGTGAATGATTGTGATATTTTCATGTCGCACATTATAACACACAGGGCGTGTTTTATGGGCCAGGATATTCATCTATAGAGCCAATCAGCATATCGCGAGGACGATTCCCGTTTGGCGCTGCGACCACCCCCATTTCTTCCAGCTCGTCAATAATGGCAGCCGCGCGACCGTAGCCGATTTTAAGTCGACGCTGTAGGAGAGAAGTCGACATGCGATGCGCCTGCAGACCAATTTCGGCAGCTTGACGAGCCAGGTCGCCGTCGCCCGATAAGGCGCCGTCGGTATTCATTTCGATACCTGGCATACCCTTGATTTGAACGGATTGGGAAATCACATCATCATTATAATCAGGCGGGCTTTGCTGGCGCAGGAAATCTGTAAGTTTACCAATTTCTCCGTCGCTCACAAAAGCGCCCTGCACACGTTTGGGTTTGCCCATCATATCGGTGGTCAAGAATAGCATGTCGCCCATACCAAGAAGCTTTTCGGCGCCGCCCATGTCCAGCATCACGCGCGAATCGATATTATTGTTGACAGCGAAAGCAATGCGGCCAGGGATATTGGCTTTAATCAAGCCAGTTACGACTTTCACTTCTGGACGCTGAGTTGCAAGTACGAGGTGGATCCCCGAGGCACGACCTTTTTGTGCGATACGCACAATCAACATCTCAAGCTCCTTGCCCGCCATCATCATGAGGTCGGCCATTTCATCGACAACCACGACAATGTAGGGCATTTTGCCGCCGTCATGCTTTTGCGGATTACCTTCGGCGTCCTCCATAGTGACTTTGCCGCCATTTTTAGCCATTTTAGTGTTGTAATCGCCGATATTTTTGACTTTTTCTTCTGCCATTAGACTGTAGCGGCGTTCCATTTCATTAACCGCCCACTTCATAGCGCTCAAGGCCTTTTCTACGCTAGTAATCACTGGACTTAAGAGATGAGGAATGTCTTCGTATTGCGCCATCTCGACTTGTTTCGGGTCAACGATGATTAGTTTCAAGTCGGCTGGCGAATTGCGAAAAATAAGAGAAGATAGGAGCGCATTAGTCATAACAGACTTACCAGAACCAGTAGTACCAGCAATTAGAAGGTGGGGCATTTTCGCAAGGTTACCTACTACGGCTTGACCAGAAATGTCCTTGCCGACCGCAAAAACTAGCGGGTTGGAATTGCTTTTCCACTCTTCGCTTTCGAGTACCCCGCGTAAACCAACGTCCGCACTCTTGTTGTTGGGGATCTCAATACCTACGCTACGGGTGCCGGGGATCGGAGCTTCAATACGAATCTTGTCCTTAGCTAGATTGAGGGACAGATCTCTATCTAG
>CAYLGU010000040.1:0-3714 GCA_964383445.1 uncultured Candidatus Saccharibacteria bacterium
ACAACTGGCGACTACGCTATTCTGAATACCGCCATGGACAGCGATGACGGCACTACTACTAGTTGGACCGCTTCAACAACTAGCTCGCTTTACGCAGGCTGGCAGCCTTCGGGCAGCTTTCAGGGCGTGTTCTCTGGCGACTACTACTCGGGCTTGAACTTCCAGGGCAGCTTCGCCAGCTATTGGTCCTCTACTGTCTACTCTGCCGTCAACGCCTACAACTTGGACTTCGGTTCCGGCAACGTCACCCCGGCGGGCAACAGCGATAAGATCTACGGGTTTGCAGTGCGTTGTCTGGTTGGGTCTTAGACTTCCCAGCTCTTTGAAAAAGAAAATAAAAGTTCATTTTAAGCCAAAACCTAAGACCGTGGAACACGGGCGAGGTTTTGGTGTAGAAATGAACGTAGGAAACGAGTGGACAAAAATGGATTTTTGTGCTATAATGATAAGATAAAGCTTTGAAAAAAGAGCTCTTTGACATTTTTGTATACGAGAAAAAGGAGTGTGGTTTTTTGTGCGTTTAGGATTTAAGGAAGAGCGTGAATTGGCAGTAGTTTTAGGGGGTGCGTTGTTTTTAATTCCGATGATTATAGCGACTCCTTATATGGAGATTGACGCTTGGTACTTCGTGGCGCTAATCGCCCTTAGGGTAGTATTGGAACTTTTTGTTTGGATTCACCCCGATTTAAGGGTAGCTAAGTTGAAGAGGGGCAAGTTGGATTTTTTGCGAGTTTCCTTTCAGTTACTTAGTTTTGTTTTAGCCATTGTGGGCATAGAGAAAGATAGTGCATATTTTGTAGTGTGGGCTTTTGCATTAACTGCGTTTGTTTCGGTATTAACTGGCATGGAGCTGGTGGTTCTGTTATTGCATGCAAAAGATCCAAAATGGCTAAAAGGAACTGACGGCCGAGTTGGTATGGCGAATTGGTGGACGATATTTCGGATTGCCTTGGCGGTGTTTGTGCCCTATATTTATCTGGCGCAGCCGTTTGGCGGGTGGAGCGATATCGTGGCTTTTGTAGTGACAGGCTTTGCGTTCGCGACTGACGTAGTAGACGGATTTTTGGCGAGAGCGCGCAACGAAATTACTGAGATGGGGAAATTTTTGGACCCACTTTGTGATAAGGTGATATTTTTCTTTTCCTTTGTGAGCTTGCTGATCCGTACTCGATTTACCGCTGGGATTGTTGGGATTGACGTCCTGCCAATACGGGTGCTAATGGTGACGGTGATTGGTTTTATTGTGTTCCGAGACGCTTATTTGCTGGGTTGGTTTATCCGGAAAGGGTCTAAGCTAAAGGAAGGCATGGCGGCTGGCGGCTGGGATAAGCTACGAGGTGGGGCTTTGTGTGCTTGGACTTTGACCATGGGGTTGGCGCTAATTGTTCCTGAGGGTGATGAGCTAGGGTTGTTACTGTCTATGTCGTCATTGGTCCTAGCTTTGCTTTGCATGGCGCTTTCGTTGACCACTTTGGCAGTTGGCGATATCCGAATTCGTAACAAAAAGGTGTGATAGAAAATATCACACGAAACCGTCGATTTTTCGGCGGTTTTTTATGGGCGAAGAAGTTTTTTGGATAGAAAAAGCCCCGAACTAGGTTCGGGGCTGGCCTCGTTTAGACCTTTTCGATCTTTTTCTGGTTCCCCATTTTGAGGCTAAAAATGGGGTGAAGGTGGCTAGGGCATGAACGCAGTGCAGATAACTTGAGACAAGATTGCGATAAAAACTTTGGTTTGCTGTAGTGGCTTTATGCTAGAAAAGCTGAAACTGCGGCTTCGAAAGTCAGGCCGGGATTCCAGAGTTGATAGGTGGCGATTTTAGCGGCGAGTTCGCCGGACCAAAGAGAAATTGGGTTGTACTTTGTGTCTTTGAGTTCGCAGGTCACGACATTGCCGTGACTGGCGGCAATGAGCTGACTGTTGTGGTAGGTAATGAAGATGCTGGGATAGGATAGAGTTAGCTTATGGAGGGTTTCGATAAGCTGGTTGGTGGGCATGGAGAGAGTAATGATTTTTGGATAGAAAATACTACGAAGGAGTTTTTGAAGTTGGGGGAGAGTGAGCAGAAGGGTGAGGTTTGGTTTTTCGATCCAGTCGGCGGCGTCAGAGGCAACTAAGTCAACGCTGTCACGAGTTATCAGTAGGGGCTTGTCACAAGTTTTGACGAGTTCGCTGATTGTAATGGCGGTTTCGGAGTTTTTGCCAAGATCGCCGACGAGCAAAATATAATCTGCGAGGTTTTTGGTGGCGGTAAATATATTTTGTGCAGATTTAGCGAAGCCGCCGGAGCTTTCGCTGGGAGCGAAAGTGAGGTTTGGGGTAGGTGGGAGTTTAGATTTTAGGCTATCTGGCAAAACAGTGCTGACCGTGCCGATTCCTAATTTGGCGGTGAGTTCTGCAGCGTTTGCAACGGTAAAAAATTGGGATTTGTTACCGCCGATAATGGCGAGACGTCCGGAGAGTTGTCGTTGCTCGGGGCGTTCTAGGTCAACGTTTTTGAAAAGTGCTGCGTTGCTCTGCTTTTGCCAATAAGAAAATTGCTCCATAGCTAGATTATATCATCTAGGATGATAGAAACCGGGCAATGGTCGGAACCAAGGATATCGTCATGGATTTTGGCGGAGCGGAGTTTGGGTGCAATAGATTTGGAGATGAGGAAATAATCTATACGCCAACCGACGTTGCGAGCGCGGGCGCCGGAGCGAAAACTCCACCAAGAATACTGGATTTTTTCTGGGTGTAGGAAGCGGAAGCTATCGGTTAGTCCATTGGCTAGATATTCGTTCATGCCGTGACGTTCTTCGGGGGTAAAGCCGGCACTCTTGGTGTTGTCTTTAGGGCGGGCGAGGTCGATTTCCTGATGGGCGACATTGAGGTCGCCGCAAAAAACTACGGGCTTATGCTTTTCGAGCTGCTTGATGTAGGCTAAAGTGGCAGGGTCCCACGAATCGTGGCGTAGATTTCGGCGGGATAAATCGTCTTTGGCGTTAGGAACATAAACATTGAGCAAATAAAAATCTGCAAATTCGGCGGCCAATACCCTGCCCTCCGCGTTGGGGTCGCCATAGCTGTCGTCTTTGAGCTTAAACTTGTCGATAATCTCTGTAGGAAAGTCCTTTTGTATGCTGAGGGGTGTAATTTTGGTGAGAATCGCGGTGCCAGAATAGCCGGGGCGTTCGGCCGGGTGCCAAATTTCTTGGTAGTCGGGAAAATCAATATCTACTTGATGTTCTTTGGCTTTGATCTCTTGAAGACATATAATGTCTGGGTTCTGCTCCTTGATAAGGAATTCTAGATCGCCTTTTTTTAGGATAGCGCGGAGGCCGTTGATGTTCCAGGAGAATATTTTAAGAGGCATATTGCTTTTGCTCCCTGCTGAGATCGCGAGCTTTGATGGTTTGACGTTTGTCGTAGGTCTTTTTGCCTTTGCCGAGAGCGATGATGAGCTTGATGTGGCGTTTAGTGGGCAGGAGTTTGGTCGGGACAATAGTTAGCCCGGTAGATTTTTGCTGGAGTAAGTTGGCGATTTGCCGTTTGCTGGCGAGCAGTTTGATATCTTTTGCGGTTTCGGAGCCGAGCGTAAGTCCGAGAAGCCAAAGCTCGTTGTTGCGGATAGTGACATAAGTGCCTTTAAGTTGGGCGTGGCGATCGCGGATAGCGCGTACTTCTGGGCCGGTTAGAACCATGCCGACTTCTAAGTTGTCGCTGAGTGCG
>CAYLGU010000041.1:0-3659 GCA_964383445.1 uncultured Candidatus Saccharibacteria bacterium
TTTTGAGGGCAGAACGAGGTGAAGATGGAGCGGAAAGTTTGGAGGGTCCGGTAAAGAGCGTGGGATTCTTTGAGATGTCGCGCACGCAAGCAAGAGCCGGGGCAGTATTGGTAGGACAAGAGCGGCTGCCGTTAGATTATACGGAAGACGCTCACTTGGAGCTGCCGGAAAAGGGCGTTTTTGCGGTTTTTGATGGGGCGGGCGGACACAATAACGAGAGGGGCGGGGCAAGAATTGCGTCGCAGAGAGCGGTGCGAAAATTGGCAGAGATTACGCAGAGACAAGAGTTTGGAGATGAGAAAGAACTAGCTAGAGCAATGGATGAGGTGAGCAGGGCGATTAGTTCTGATTCTGATGCTGGCGTGTCTACTGGTGTAGCCGTGAAAATTATAAAAAATGCCGAAGGCGGGGGTAAAATGTTGTTTGCGAGCGTAGGAGATTCGAGGATTTATTTAGTGCGGCGAGGGTATATTGCTTATCAGGTGACAAAAGATGAGGGTTTTGGCAACAAGATTACTAATGCGTTGGGGAACATGGGAAATGGGATACAAGATGAGGGGCGGACTAAGCAATATGGGGCGATAGAAGTGGCGGCTGGAGATAGAATTGTACTCTGTTCAGACGGCATTACGGGAGATAGACCAGAGGAGTTAATGAGCGACGAATTGTTGGGGAGTATTGTCAATTTAGCAGAGACAACGGACGAAGCGGCGAGAAACTTAGTTGCTGGTGCGCAGAAAAAAGATGACCGCGTGGCGGTTGTGGTGGAATTTTAGTAATTCATGAAATTGCTTATGATATGATGGGCTTATGGATATAAAAAAGCGTCGTGAAATTTGGGATAAAATTGAAGCAGATGACTATTTAGATGCGATTTTTAGAGGTTCTTTGGAAATTGAAGCCGATTGGACTTTGACGGTGTGGCATGTGGATGAATTTTTGACGCACTTCCCTTCTCGCGTAGCGTTTCGGCCGGTAAGACAGGAGTTTTTGGCTTGGGCAAAAAGTGAAGATGTGGAAGGTGAGTGGCAAGAAAAATTAGATTTGCTAGAAGAAATTTTTTACGCAAAAAAGTAATTTTGGTTTGGTTGGTGGCTGACGGGGGTAGTTGTGTTAAAATAAGAAGTGGAAGCGTGGCCGAGTGGTTGAAGGCGCACGACTCGAAATCGTGTGGGCCGAAAGGTCTCGGAGGTTCGAATCCTCTCGCTTCCGCCATGATTTGGATTGAAAAACCTTGCTTTTAGCAAGGTTTTTTGTAAAGTGTTAAAATAGAGAAAAAGGAGAGTAGATATGGCATCGATTTTTACGAAGATTATACGGGGAGAACTGCCGAGCTATAAGGTTTATGAGGACGATTTGACTTTGGCGTTTTTGGATATTCATCCAGATACGCCGGGGCATGTCTTGGTGGTGCCAAAAGTCGAGGTAGACAAGGCTTATGATTTGGGATCTGAAGACTGGGAGGCTTTATGGGCTACGGTGAAGAAAATAGCGAAGCATATGGAAGAAGTTTTGGGCGAAAGGACTTTGATAAAGGTGATTGGTACGGACGTGCCGCACGCACACGTGCATCTGGTGCCTTATGATAAGACTTGGCATGCGGGTCGAGAGGTGAAGATGAGTGAGGAAGAATTTGAGGCGATGCGAGAGAGATTGGCATTGTAGCCCCTAGTATTATTTGAGAATTAAAAACCGGCTAGTTTGGCCGGTTTTTTGCGGGCTAGTTAGATTTCGGAGAGCTCTTCTTCGAGGTGGGCGAGGATTTTTTGGCGTTCGGCGAGGTGGTTGCGGGTTTGCTCGACTAGTTCTTTGGGGGCTTTGAGGGCGTAATTGGGGTTTTTGAGGCGAGATTCAAGAGTGGCGAGTTCGTTTTTGGTGCTTTCGATGCGGGAGAGGATTTGGTCGCGGTGCTTTTTGATGATTTTTTCGGGGATGTCGATGTAGATTTCGTGTTTTGCGATATTGACGCGAAGCCCGCTGGGGTTAGCAGAATAAGTAACAGCTGGGGCGTGAGCGAGGAAGTGAATAAGCATTTGGTGATCGTCGATGAGGCGATCGTCCTTGAAAAGGAGCGGATAGTTTTTAGCCTCTGGGAGGCTCTGGAAGTGCTGTCTGACTTTTGAGATGATGTCGGTTAAGCTCTGAAAGAGATCAGCGCGTGGCGTGTCTATGAGGGCCTTTGAGGGCCATTTTTGGTTGATGAGGAGGCCGTTTGTCCAGGAAAGTGTCTGCCAAATGGTTTCGGTGACAAAAGGAGCAAAAGGATGGAGGATGATGAGAATTTGTTCAAGGGTGGATTTGAGAAGAGGGATGTTTTTGAGAAGTTTTTGAGATTCGAGATACCAGTCAGCGTATTTGTTCCAAATGGTTTCATAAAGAAGTTCAGAAGCTTCGGCGAAACGATAATTGTCGAGGAGCTTACTGACTTCGTGCGCGCAAGTATTGAGTTCGCGGCAAATCCATTCGTCAGCGATAGATATTTCTGGAGCTGGGGTGTCGCTTTGGTTTTTAGCGTCATCGTCAACCATTTGTTGGATGAAGCGGGCGATGTTCCAGAGTTTGTTACAGAGGTTGCGTGAGGCGACGACTTTGCCGGTGGCGAAGGCTTGGTTGACGCCAGCAGAGCGAGAACCGATTAGCCCCATACGAAGAGCGTCGGAGCCATATTCGGCGATAACTTCCATGGGGTTGATAACGTTGCCTTTGGATTTCGACATCTTTTGGCCTTTTTCGTCTAGTACCATGCCGTGCATGTAGACGTCTTTGAAGGGGATATCTTCGGTGACGTAGAGGCCGAGCATAATCATGCGGCCAACCCATTGGAAAAGCAGGTCGGCGCCAGTTTCCATAACGGCGGTGGGGTAAAAGTCTGAGGGGTAATTGGTAGTGATGAAAGGCCACTGTCCAGAGGAGAACCAAGTATCAAAGGTGTCTTCGTCGCGGATGTAGACTTTGCCGTCTTTTTCGATTTTGGTTTGCTCGATATTGGTGTCAAAAATCCAATCCGTAGGGTCGGTAGCGTTCTGGAAGGCTGGAATAGGGATGCCCCAAGGAATTTGACGGGAAATATTCCAATCTTTAAGGTTTTTTAGATAATTGATGAGAACTTTTTTCTTGCTAGCGGGGTGAAATTTGATAATTCCCTGCTCTAGGATATCAATGGCACGTTCGGCGAGAGGCTGGACTTTGATGAACCACTGGTCTTTTAAGAGGGGCTCAATAATGGTGTCGCATTTATAGCAATGGCCGACAGCGTGTTTGATTTTTTTCTCGCCGCGCAAAAGTCCGAGGGTTTCGAGATTTTTGAGAATTTTGTTGCGGGCTTCCAGGGCAGTGAGAGCTTCGTAGTTGGCGCCGGCGTCTGGGGTCATTTTGCCATCTGTGCCAATAACGGAAATACGAGGAAGATTGTGGCGTTCGCCGACTTCGAAGTCATCATGGTCGTGGGCAGGGGTGATTTTGACGGCGCCGGTGCCGAATTCGGGGTCGGCGTGCTCGTCTGCGACGATAGGGATCTCGCGGTCGGTTAGAGGTAACTTGACATTATGTCCAATTATGTTTTGATAGCGAGTATCCTTGGGGTTGACGGCGACTGCAGTATCTCCTAAAAGGGTTTCTGGGCGGGTCGTGGAAATAATAATCTCGGTAATTCCCTGCTC
>CAYLGU010000042.1:0-3623 GCA_964383445.1 uncultured Candidatus Saccharibacteria bacterium
ATCTCAGGTTATCTATCATCCAGCATTTGCCGTCGGACATCTTTTTTACTCGGTATTTTTGGCTGTTTCTAGAATCGTTCCAGACTTGAGCTTGACCACGATCTAGAGTAGAGCAAGTAGTGCTAGTGAAATCTTGCATGTCGCCCTTTTCGCTCCCGTCATAAGCCACCACTCCGAGCTCTGTACTATCGACAACTACTGCGTATTCGTTGCCGCTCGCTTTGCTTGGCAGAGTACAGCGAATTAGCGTACTGGATATTAGCTTCATACTTTGGCAACTATTGCCGCCTATCGTCACTACGCTAGCCTCAGTAAAATCGCTGCCCGCTATATATAAGTCCCCGCCAGTCCAGTTTGTCCCAATCAGTACAGCATTGTTGTATCCTACCTCTATATCCCCATTTGATGCGCCATAGAGTCCTATCACCTGTACGTCGTATGTTCCGTTTTCTAACGCTGGTGCTACGCAAGTAATTGTCGTACTCGATACTACCGTGAAGCTATCGCAGTCATTGCCGCCAATTTTTACAGCTGTCGCCCCAGTAAACCCTGTACCTGTAATTGTCAAAGTATCTCCATTTACGATCGTAGTCGGACTGACGCTGACTACGTTCGGCAGCGGTACATAATTCGCTGTTACCGAAAACACCAAATCATTACGATAGACCCCAGACGGCACCGATAAATCTACTTTTGCCCCAATCGTAACGTTGATTGTATCTGAGTCAATCGCATAGGCTCTATTTTGTAGACTCGATGGTTCGCTCGGTGTCGGCAAGCTCATAAAGTTAGTTGCATTTTCGCCCAAAGCAAAGCCCCAAGTGTTAGTCGCCAGGACACCAGGTGTTGCATTGTCACTGCTTGGGATTTGCGCGACTCCGTTACTGTGCTTCAATGCTGTTGTTGCAGTTTTTGTATTCATGACTGCGCTATAGCCAGTGGGATTATTGGTACTTACGGTCAAACTTGCCGAACTGCTTGTCTCGGCTGCGCCAGCAATCGCCCCGATATCCAAAGCTATTTCTGATACGTCCATATTTACTGCCAAAACTTCTGCTACGCTCACCCCTACGACGTTATTAGAGGCTGCAGCGCTGCTTTCCTTTACCACAAAACTTAGCGACCCAAAAACAAAGGCTACCGCAAACGCGCCCACGAAAACCAAAGTCGAATAAAATATCTTTTTTGCGACTTCTACGATAAGATTTCTTTTTATCTTTAGCCCTGAGTCCATAATAGAACACACCTCCTTTTAGGAAAACGATTAGAATACATAAGCTTATAATAAAGCAGGAGCAGGATGCCGTCAATACTTATTTTTGAAAATCTTTTTTGTGAGAAAGTCGCCAAAACCTCTTGACATAATAATGCTTTGTCTATAAAATTAAACATAAGCTGATACGCTTCACAGGGGTTCCACTGAAAGATGTGGAAAGTGTGGAGACTAGAAACAAAAATAAACAGCGGATTAAAACAAACCAATGTGCCCCAAAGGGTGGGCGCGTAGCAGCGAATAAAGCCAAGCCAAAACTTGGCTTTATTTTATGCGCAAGTTTCCTTGGCGCAGTATTCTGATCTCGCCCTCGCTAAAATCCGCCACTGTCGATGCCGGGGCTTCGCCCGCACGACCCAAAACCACCGCATCTATACGCCCGCCTAGTTTTTCTAGCACCGCGTCCGCATCCACACAGGGTTCTTCACCTTTCAAGTTCGCGCTAGTCACGAGCAATGGCCCAGTCCAATTCAAGAGGTTCAACATGAAGCTATGATTTGGTATGCGAACGCCAATCTTTTTATAAGCATCAAAATAAGCGTGGCGAAATTCTGGATTTTTTGGCAAAATCGCCGTTAATTCTCCAGGAAAATAACGCTCTAGCAAAACGGAAACCTCATGGTCTAATAAAACATATTTTCTCATATCGTCAATTACGGGCAACATCAAGCTCAAAACCTTGTCCCCGCCTACACTACGCATCTTTAGTTTTAGCAATTCCTCAATCGCCGACATATTTCCTAGACTTACCGCTAGTCCATAAACCGTTTCGGTCGGCACCGCCACAATCCCGCCGCTATCCAATAGGTCGCAAATATCCTCTAGCTCGTTTTGTTCAAATTTCTGCATAATTACATTATACAACTGTGTTATCATAAAACCATGAGCATGAACTATAAAGGACCAGTTGTTTTAGTCGTCATGGATGGCGTGGGACTATCCGATCGTACCGAAGGCAACGCCGTCAAACAAGCACACCTTGAAACCTTAAACCGCTTAATGCAAAAATACCCCACCGCCCGCATTGGTGCCAGTGGTCGCTATGTCGGCATCCCCGACCAAGACATGGGTAATAGCGAGGTCGGCCACAACGCTCTCGGCGCTGGTGAAATTATCACCCAGGGTACCAAACTAGTTGACGAAGCTATTATCGGTGAAAAAGCCTTTGCTGAACCTACTTGGCAAAACGCGATTAAAAATGTCCTAGAACACGACTCCACTCTGCATTTTATGGGAATTTTTTCGGACGGCAACGTCCATAGCAACATTACTCACCTCGAAAAAATGCTGTCGCAGGCTCAAAAAGAAGGTGTAAGGCGTGTCCGCATACATGCTTTGATCGACGGCCGCGACGTTCCGCCCCGTAGTGAGCCAAAATACATCAAACGCTTTGAAAACTTCGTTCACTCTCTGGGCGACCCGGATTACAAAATTGCCTCAGGTGGCGGCCGTATGGAGATTACCGCCGACCGTTATGAAAATGATTGGAGCATGGTCGAAAAAGGTTGGCGAGCGCACGTCCTAGGCGAAGCCCGCAGCTTCCCAGACGCCACGACCGCGGTAGAAACTTTCCGCCAAGAAATTCCCGAACTCCAAGATCAATATCTGCCAGCTTTTGTTGTTGCTGATGAAAATGGCCCAATCGGCACTATTAACGACCATGACACTGTTATCTACCTCGATTTTCGGGCCGATCGCGCCATTGAGATATCTATGGCCTTTACTTACAATGATTTTCCCCATTTTGACCGCATCCGACGCCCTGATGTCTATTTTGCAGGCATGACCGAATATAATTCTGACACGCACGTACCGGCACTCACTCTTGTCAAGCCAGTGGAGATTAAGCACTATCTCCCGAAACACTTATCAGAGCAGGGAATTCGCCAGTTTGCAATTTCAGAAACCGTGAAATACGGACATATTACCTATTATTTCAACGGTAATAGCTATGATGTCCCGGAGGGGGAAGTCGACCGCGAGATCCCTTCCGATACCGAACCTTTCAATACTCGTCCCTGGATGAAGGCCGCGGAAATCACCGACGAGTTAGTGGCGGCGATTGAGAGCGGCGAATACCAATTTTTGCGCGTAAACTACCCGAACGGCGACATGGTTGGTCATTTTGCTGAGCTCGAGCCAACTATTATTGCTATGGAGGCACTCGATATCTGCTTAGAGCGCGTGGTTGCTGCTGTAAATAAACTTGGCGGCGTCACCATCATTACTGCCGACCACGGCAATGCCGAAGAGCTTATCGACGAAAACGGCGAGGCCAAAACTTCACACACGACCAACCCTGTCCCCTGTATTTTTGTTGACGATACCGAGAACGCGAGCAATTATCAGC
>CAYLGU010000043.1:0-3216 GCA_964383445.1 uncultured Candidatus Saccharibacteria bacterium
GGAATTACTTCGATGGCCAAAAAACAACAACCAATCATCTACACCACCGAGACTTGCGTTTATTGCCATGCGCTTATGGAGTGGTTTGATGAACAAGAAATCAAATATACCCAAAAAGATCTCGCCGACCCAATTACCGCCGAAGAGATCTCCAAAAAGCTCGGTTATCCAATCACGACCGTGCCTACAACCCTAATCGGCGACGAGGTAATTATTGGATTCAACCGCCCCGCTATCACCAAAGCTCTTGCCAAAAATGCCTAAAAATTCTCGCAAGCCGACTCTACTTTTCGTCCACGGGCTGCGCGGCGACCATCATGGCCTCCGCCATATTTACGAACTCCTAGAATCGAATTTCGAAATTATCGCTCCAGATTTACCCGGATATGGCAACAACCCCGAGCCCAAACAACCTTCGCTCGACAACTATCTGGACTGGCTACATAATTTCACACAAAAGCTAGACCAAAAACCTATCCTCATTGGACACTCAATGGGCTCTATCCTTATTTCACATTACGCCGCAAAATACCCAAACGACAGCGACGCTAAAATCATTCTCTTGTCGCCTATTTTTCGTAGCCCCATAAAATCCCTTGCCGACCGCGGAGTTTACGTTTTACTCCGTATCGCTCTTTTTCCTTTTCCGCGCAAACTTCGCTACAAAATCCTCGCCAGCCACAAAGTATCTTGGATTATTTCTCACTTTTTGACCTTCGACAAATCCCAACAGGACTTCATCGATCAAGAACATCTTAAATACTCCGAGTGTTTTGCCTCCAGCAAATCCTTACTCTCAGACATCAAAATATCCATGACACAAAACACCGTTATTCCGGCCCAAAAAACTCCATTTATCATTATCGGCGCCAAAGATCAACTTACTTCGCCCCGCCGCGCCGCAAAAATTGCCAAAAAACAACAACTCTACTGCAAAATACTTTCCAAAACCGGTCATCTCATGAATTACGAAAAGCCTCAAGCTCTCGCCAAACTAATTAGCAAAATCGCTAAAAGCTAAGCTCGTTTAAGCTTCTTCTTGTCTTGCTGCCAGCACTTGACTATAAATATCTTCGATTCGTCGCAAAGTATAACGAATATCATGTATTTTTATAAGTTCCAGGCTCTGCTTTGACATTTCTTTTCGTAAGTCTTTGTTTGATAAAATTTTCACCAAGGACCTCGCTACGCAAGCCTCATCGCCCGGCATACATAAATAGCCATTTTTATTATTTTTTACCAGCTCCGATATTGCGCCGGCTCGCACCGCCACACAAGGCAAACCGCTTGCCATTGCCTCCATCAAAACGATGCTTTGTGTCTCCGTAGTCGAGGTAATTCCGAAAACCGTTGCCGCACGGTACAACATCGGCAAATCTTCACCCATTACTCTCCCCGCAAACCTAACATAGTCCTTAATGCCTAACTCATCCGCTAAAATTTCCAATTTTGCACGATCCGACCCGTCGCCCACTATCACCAACTGCGCATTATCTATTTTCCTCAAAACCTTCTCAAAAGCCCGTAGCAACACACTCAAGCTTTTTTCTGGATCCACTCGCCCCACAAACATCACCGTCAGCACATTTTTCAAAATGGCGTATTTTTCATAAATCTCTTTATTTACAGGCCCCGCGCTAAACTTAGACAAATCAATCCCGTTCGATAACGCCTCTACTGGCACCTTGAATTTTTTTCGATTCTTTGGCAGCAAATCCGCTATTGCCAACTCTGTCGGCATAGTCGCATATTCGCTCTTACGCAAAAAATTCGCAAAATATTTTCGCACTACCGCGTCTACTGGTTTTTTCAAAGTAGTTGGCAACTTCAATTGCCCCGTCAAATTATCCGGGTAAGCGTGCCCAGTAGAAACCAGAGCTACGTCACGTCTCCTTGCGTATCGCAAAATTGCCAACGCTACAGGTCCAGGCGTCTGATTATGAATCAAATCTGGCTGGAACTCATCCAAAATCCTCTTAATCTCATAATAGGGAACCAAACTCACATGCAGACCATTTCTATACGCCACTCTCGGCATTTTTTTACCAAAAATTTTTACCGCCTCTGGTACCTTACTAATCTGATCTGGATAAAAAGGAAATTTCGTCGAAGCGAGCCTTGCCACCCTGAAACCACCCTCCTCGTCGTCCTCTATATAAGAATCTCCCGTAATGCTAGGGGCTAAGACCAAGACTTCGTGACCCATTTTGGACAGACCAAAAGCCAAATTGCGCGAAAACATTGCCACGCCATTTATCATCGGATAATACAGGTCGGTAGATATGACTATTCTCATATGGTATATTTATTGTATCATGTCTATCCCAAAAATCATTCATTACGTCTGGCTTGGCGACAAGCCTCTCCCTCGACAATATGCCGAATACATTAAGGGCTGGCAAAAACTTAACCCCGACTTTACAATCAAGCACTGGACCGAAAAAGACATCGACCTCAGCAAATATCCACTTGTTAAAACCGCTCTCAAGGAAAAGCGCTGGGCACTAGCTAGCGACATTATTCGTATGTTCGCTATCTATAACGAAGGGGGTATTTACCTAGATACCGACGTCGAACTCCTCAAACCGCTCACTCCGCTTCTCGAGTACGACGGTTTTGGTGCCTGGGAATCCAATTTTTGGTTCACCACTTCCGTTTTTGGCGCCAAAAAGCACTCGCCCTGGATCGCCAAAATCCTCAAACGCTACGAACTCGCCGACCCTAAGAAAAAAATCACTACAAATACTTTCATGAAAACAGTTCACTCGCCTAGCGTCTACGCCAAAGATTTCTACAACATCAAACTCGATGGCAAGACTGCCACATACGCTGATGGCAAATTCGCCGTATTTGCTACAGAATATTTTGCACCAAAGCATTACATGACCGGCGAAGAAAACGTCACAAAAAACACCATTGCCTTCCACCATTATGATTCAACTTGGTACGCCCCGAGCGAAAAACTCAAAACTACACTTTCTCGCACGGCCTACAAGACTATCAAACCCAATAATTACGCCAAGTTAGAAAAAATGTTCAACAATACTCTAGAAAAGAAAATTCGCAAGGAATTACCATGAGCAAAAAAACCAAAAAGCCTACAGCCACCACCGTCGTTAATCGTCGCGCCCATTTTGACTACGCACTCAGCGACAACTTAGAAGTCGGCATGGTTCTAACCGGCCCAGAAGTACGGGCTATCCGCGATCGCCACGC
>CAYLGU010000044.1:0-3131 GCA_964383445.1 uncultured Candidatus Saccharibacteria bacterium
CCAACAAAACAAAGCCCACCCAAACCAAAACCGTCGCTTTATTCTCTGGCCACAAAAGATACGGGGTCAAACCCAAAATCACCAACAAAATCGCAAAAAACATCCCCTTTTTTGCTGTCAAAATATGCCTCCGAAAGATAAAAGCGAGTTTCTCCCCCGCTCTCTGACCTTCAAAATCTGCCATAATCTTATTTTATCACATGGTAGCCCGGGAGCGAGTCGAACGCACAACCTTCTCCTTAGGACGGAGCTGCTCTATCCATTGAGCTACCGGGCCATCTCTGATATTCTATCACAAACGCCCTCAAATTATCACCTACTCTTCGGGGTTTAGACCTGCGCTTCATCTCCAACTACACCACCAAGCATAGCCCTCCAAGACTAAAAGGCTTAAGACTTAAAAAGCAAAAAAGGAGCCAAAAGCCCCTTTTTGCAAAAACACCAAAATCTTATCGCATAAACTTATCTACAAGTTCCTCATATTCATACATTTCACTATCGTGGAACCAGTGCGACACCTCTTCTTTCGCCTCTTTAACATTGCCACTTGCGTGGATCAAATTCGGTACCCCAATCTTCTTCGAGTTCGAATAACCAAAACTCATGTGCGAATAATCCCCACGAATCGTACCCATTTCTGCGCTCTTTGGCTCAGTTGGGCCCACAATCTTACGCACCAACTCTACCGCTTCAATCCCCTCTAGCACCATCGCAATTACCGGCCCGCTCGCCATAAAATCCAAAGTCACGTCAAAAGCCTCTTGTCCACGACGCGTGATCATCTGCGAAATCCCCTCATAATGCGTATAATAATGATCCTTGTCTGGATTCACCATTTTGCAGCCTACGATTTTCAAACCTACGCGCTCAAAACGACTCAAAAGTTCGCCCACAATCCCTCTTTGCACCGCATCTGGTTTGAACACAATTAGTGTTCGCTGCAGCAATTTGTCGTAATCCTTATCTGTCATATCCACTTCGGTTTGCTTTGCTTGCGTTTTTTTCTCCGCCATAAAGATCTCCTTTTCGGCACATTATAGCACCCCTTTCTCTCTCAAGCAAACCCGCCTACAAATTCAAGTCACCCTCTCTTTGCAAATACGCCTCAAGATATTTTGCATGCAAAGCATCAAACAGGTCGCTCATATACTCCGATACATTATAGTCATCGCTCAACAAATCCGCCCCCAGCACCTCCGTCAAACTTATCACATTGTCGGTGTTATATTTCTTAAAAATCTCATAAGCCTCGTCCGACGCCGCACTCTTTACCTGCATGTCCTCGCGCAAAGCTGTCTTGTTCGGCGCACTATACGATGCCGCATAGTACGCATCATACGCCTCTTTGTACTCCCGATAAGCCCGTACATATTTTTTATACAAGCTCGCCCGCTCCACGCCCCACTCTGACAATCTGGCATTATCCGATTCCACTATCGGCGCATAGGCCGCATCCACACTCGCGTCCGTCGCCGTCTTCCACCAGTTGCTATCCGTCGTCAACTCCACAATATTCACCGAAAAATCGTGCCAATCCGGATAAATCTCCAACATTTTTTCATAAACCGGCATCGTTTTTTCATAAATTTCCCTGAATTTCGCCCACTCCTGCCCCAACTCTTCGTCCCCCGCAAGAGTACTCTCCTTCGCCAATTCACTCACCGTAGTTTTCAAAATTTCCAAATTATCTCGACATTTTTGCACATAATTACTATAAGTTTTCTTGGTAGTATAAGATGAGTCCACACTACGTATCACACCTCGACAGGACTCAAAAGCCGTTACCCCATACATCGCATCCGAAGCGTCCTTCCCTTTCGCGTAAGCACTCCTGTAGTCAACTTGAAAAGCTTTTGGCAGCAAAATCAAAGTCAAAATCCCCCCCACCACAATCAATCCCACCACACTGCACGCGACTATCAGCCAAATCTTTTTCTGCTTTGCCGACAAATTTAATTTCGGCAGCTTTATATTTCCCTTCAAATTCAATTTCGGCAACTTCGTCTTCTTTTTCGCCCCAGCTTCAGGAGCAACCGGTGCCACCGGCACCTCATCTTTTTCGCCCCTCATTACAAATGCCGGCATCGCTTGCGCAGTTTCTACCCCCACCGCCTCCTCGGTCGTTTGTGCTGCATTATTATTTCCGACCGCAATATTTGCCTGCTCAACTAGCTCCGCACCCCGTACAGGCTCCTGGTCAGCCACAACGCTTATGCTTCGTTCACTTGCGCTAGTCCCGCCCAAACTCGCTCCATGTGCCATATTCAAATTCGTTGTCACCTTCGGCGCCACTTCGTCTGCTAAACCGCTAGCATTTTGATTAGCCGCCACCTTTTCGTTCGCCGAGTCAGCCTTCACCCCTGTCATATTCTGCTCACCAGAGCTATCACTACCCAAACTCACTCCATGTGCCATGTTCAAATTCGTTGTCACGCGCGGCGCCTGCTGCGCTACCCCAAGCTCAGAAACCCCTCCTCCCGCCGCCAGGGCATCACTGCCCGACGCAACATTTTGCCCAGACGCAGCCCCAGCCACAGGAGCAGCGCCGGCCGCTACAAAATTCTGCCCATCTGCCAAATTTTTATCGTCTTGCACTCGTATCTCCTGCCGACTTGTTTTTATCTCTTTTCATCATATCATACGCTTATGCTAAAATAAACTTATGTATCTATCTGATCTCATCGCCGATTTCCTCGAGCATCTCGAAATCGAAAAAGGTCGCAAACAAAATACCACCGAAAATTACGACCTCTATCTCTCTCGCCTTATCGAATTCGCCGGCGACATCTCCCCCGACCAAATCACCCCCGAACTCCTACGCAAATATCGCCTTTGGCTCAACCGCTACGAAAACGAGCAACGCAAAAAACTCTCTGCCACCACCCAAAGCTACCACCTCATCGCCCTCCGTGGCTTCCTTAAATACCTCGCCCGCCGCCAAATCCAAAGCCTCGACCCCTCCCTCGTCGACCTCCCCCGCACCATCAAAAAACAAGTTTCCTTTCTCTACGTCAACGAAATCGAAGCTATCCTCAACGAAATTCCCACCGACACCGAAACCGGCCTCCGCGACCGCGCCATCTTCGAACTCCTCTTCTCTTCCGGCCTGCGCGTTTCCGAACTTATCAACC
>CAYLGU010000045.1:0-2956 GCA_964383445.1 uncultured Candidatus Saccharibacteria bacterium
ACTCGCTTTACGCAGGCTGGCAACCTTCGGGATCGTTTCAGGGCGTGTTCTCTGGATACTACGGCTCGGGCTTGGACTACCAGGGTAGCGTCGCCTACTATTGGTCCTCTACCGTCTACTCTGCCGCCAGCGCCTACTACTTGGGCTTCCATTCCGGCTACGTCAGCCCGGCGTACTACTACGGCAGCTACGGCAAGTACTACGGGTTTGCAGTGCGTTGTCTGGTTCAGTAGCTCTAGGGTCTTTCGTTTTAGTCTCTAGTTCTGTCTGAAAAAAGAATCAATAGTCACTTTTCCAGACGTTCCCAAGACGGCGTAGCCGGCAGGGAGCGGCTAGGAATAAGTGGCAGGCGGAAAAATAAAATACAAATATTAAAACAAAGGTGGGAAAATGAATAAAAAATCTCCAAAACAAAACGAAAATGAAAGACACTGTTTTGCTAAAGCGACCTCTTTGGGGTTTTAGATTTTAGGTTTTTTATTCTTCGCTAAACTGCGAGTCATAGAGTTTGGCGTAGGCGCCGTTTTGTTTGAGAAGCTGTTGGTGGTTGCCCTGTTCAACGATGTTGCCGTTTTCCATGACGAGGATCAAATCGGCGTTTTTGATAGTAGAGAGGCGGTGTGCGATGATGAAGGAAGTCTTGCCGTGCACAAGTTTGTCCATGGCGGCTTGGATGAGGGTTTCAGTGCGAGTATCAACGTTGGAAGTGGCTTCGTCTAGGATAACCATTTGAGGCTCGGCAATCATGGCGCGAGCGATTGTGAGTAGCTGTTTTTCGCCGACTGAGATTAGCTCGGCCTCTTCGCTGATTTCGGTACGATAAGAGTTTGGCAGGGCTTCGATCATATGGTCGACATGGGCGGTTTTTGCAGCGCTTTTGATTTCGGTGTCGCTGGCTTTGAGTTTGCCGTAGCGTAAGTTGTCGCGGATAGTACCGGTTGTTAGCCAGGTGTCTTGCAAAACCATGCCAAAAAGTTCGCGGACGTTTTGGCGGCTGAGGTCGGTGGTTTTGATGCCGTCAATTGTGATTGAGCCAGAGCTGGGGTCGTAAAAACGCATGAGGAGGTTGACCATGGTGGTCTTCCCTGCCCCAGTGGGGCCGACAATAGCGACTTGGGAGCCGGCTTTGATTTTGGCGGAAAAGCCTTTGATGACTTCTTGGTCGCCGTCATAAGAAAAGCGGACCTTGTCAAAAACGATATCGCCGGTAACTTTGGTAAGTTTGGTTTTAGCATCGTCTAGCGTTTGCTCAGGCTCTTCTAGGAATTCAAAAACGCGTTCGGATGCGGCAATAGCGGATTGGAAGCTGGCGATGATTTGAGCGAATTCGCCGATAGGCTGGCCGATTTGGTTGACGTATTGGATGAAGGCGGAAAGATCGCCGATGCCGATGTGACCAGAAATGACCAGATAGGCGCCGATAATAGCGGAAGTGACATAGCTTAGGTTGGAAATGAAGTGCATGACGGGATGGGCGAGGCCAGAGAAAAACTGGGATTTCCAGCCGCTGGCATAGAGTTTTTTGTTGACCTCGTCAAATTTGGTGGTAGAGGAGGTTTCGTAGTTGAAATTACGGATGATGTTTTGACCAGAATAGCTTTCTTCGATATGGCCAGTAAGTTTCCCGAGAGAGTTTTGCTGTTGCTTGAAAAAACGCTGCGAGCGCTTACTGATGAAGCCGGCGGCGAACATAGAGAGCGCGATCGAGGCGATAGCGATGAGGGTGAGCTGCCAGTTGATAGTGAGCATGATGACGACTATGCCTATGAGCATGACGATGACGGAAACGAGGGTAACTAGGGACTGCTGGAGGGTTTGCAGGATCATGTCGACGTCGTTAGTAATGCGGGACAAGGTGTCACCAAAAGGATGTCGGTCAAAATATGAGATTGGTAAACGGTTGATTTTTTGACTGATGCGGCTGCGGAGGTCTTTGATGACTTTGCTGGTGATTTCGTTGATGATCCAAACAGAAAGATAGCGGAAGGCAAAGGCTAGCAGATAAAAGACGGTTAGGGTAATGGCGATTTGGCTAATTTCTCCAAAACGGAAGTCGTAATCTGGGGTGCTTTGAGCGATGATGAAATCTTCGGACACGATATTGACGGCATTGCCGAGGATTTTTGGACCCAAGATCGATAAAACTACGCCAGCGATAGCAAGCAAAAATGTAAGAGCGACGATAAACTTATGCTGCGTGAGTAGGCCTAATAATTTTTTTAGCGCCTCTGCGGGACGTTTAGCACTAGACGCTGTTGGTGTGGGGGAATTTTTGAGGCGACTCATCTAGCTAGCTCCTTTTGGCTTAATTGGCTACCGGCAATTTCTTGATAGATTTGGCAGGATTTTAATAACTGTGCATGTGTGCCTTGGGCTTTGATTTTGCCATTGTCAAGAACAAGGATGTTCTCGGCGTGGCGAATAGTGGAAATACGTTGCGCAACGATGATGACAACGGCGTCTTTGGTAACTTCTTTGAGGGATTGACGGAGCTTTAGATCCGTTTGGTAGTCTAGTGCAGAAAAGCTATCGTCGAAAATATAAATTTTGGGTTGCTTGATGATAGCGCGGGCGATACAGAGGCGTTGTCTTTGGCCGCCAGAAAAGTTTTTGCCGCCCTGGGCGACCCATGATTTTGTACCTTTGTCGAGTTTTTTGACGAAATTGTCGGCTTGGGCGATTTTAAGTGCGTTATTGATTTCTTGGCTGCTAGCTTTGGGATTGCCGAACTTGAGATTTGATTCGATGCTGCCAGAGAATAAGAGATTTTTTTGAGGGACTAGGCCAATTTGGTCCATGAGAGTAATTTTGTCGTATTTTTTGATATCGATGCCATTGATGTAGATCTCGCCTGCGCTGGAGTCGTAGGAGCGAGTGATGAGGTCGATGAGCGTGGATTTGCCTGAGCCAGTAGAGCCAATAATGGCAGTAACTTCGCCAGCTTTGGCTTCAAAAT
>CAYLGU010000046.1:0-967 GCA_964383445.1 uncultured Candidatus Saccharibacteria bacterium
ATTTTGGCCTTTTGTGAAGGATTCAAGGAACTAATGAGCTGTCCTTTTAATGATGATTGCTTGCTAGCATTAGCAGATATGATAGACTTTAGTGCATCCGACTCATCTTTGGTAGTCGTGAACACTTCAAATAAAATTGGCTGCTCAGAATCTTTACTCAAAAACTCAGCGTAAGTTTTTTCGAACTCGTCCTTATTGGCTGCGGAAAGATATTTGAATTTATTGGATTCAGCCCAACCGCGTGCACCAGAGCCATTGTGGCCGGCAGCAGCAGAAAAAGCATCGGCTTCGTCACCGAACTGATTTGCTACATGGCTATAAAGACGAAACTCTGCGCCGGCATTATTATTGATAAGCAGCACGCGGAGGTTATTTTTGATACTCCTAATGCCAAGTGAGTTCATGTCGTAGAAGAAGGCCAAGTCGCCTAGCACGCAAAAGCATAATTCGTCAGTAGCCATACTTTGACCGATGAGCAACGAGAGATCGCCATCTATGCCAAACGCAGACACGTTACTATGGCAGTAGACGGTGTCTGGGAGGTTGAAGAAACTCCAGACGCGCAGGGTGTTGAGAATACCGAGATTCAGACGGCTATTTTCTGGGATTTTGTCATGTAATTGGCTCGCTAAATAAAGGTTAGAAAATGGTAATTCGGCTGGAATAACGATTTTGTCGTTGAAGGATTTTGCTAGATCAAAATAAGAATGTTTGCTCCTGCTGACGGGAAGATTATCAAAGAAGTTTTGGAAAGGCATCTGGTAGACTCGCGTTAAATGGTCATAGGCATCAACGATATCGCCATTGTCGTTGATGCGCCAGCATTCATAATTGGCTTTTTGGCTTGATAATTTGCCGTGTAGCGGATAGTCGCCAGGCTGATCGCCGATAGTTATGAGAATATCGGGCATGAGTCCGTTTTTGATGAAATCTCCATTAGTCATTGAAGTCATAAGCAAGTTGAGGT
>CAYLGU010000046.1:977-2791 GCA_964383445.1 uncultured Candidatus Saccharibacteria bacterium
CCCATGATAATTAGATAAATGATTGGAATAAACTAGCACATTGTAATTTTTGGCAAAATTGTCAATTGACTCTATTTGTTCTTTGGAATATTTTTTATGCTCACCGATGACTAGCATAATTTTTTTGTTTTTTAGTTCTTGCTCGCTACCTTGGTTGTCATAAAAACGACGTATGACGCGAACAGAGGGAAGCTCTTTAGTGGTAAATGCTCCGGCTTCGTCAACTGGGGTATTGAGCTGTATAGGGCCACAACCGTCCCGAGTGAGTTCCAACATAGCATCATTTGTCATGCGGACACACATGTCGTAATCCTCTTGGGTACTGACGACGGGCAGAGCAAAGGTTTTCTTTACGGCATCGCGCGGCAGAGATGTCTGGTCTGGAGCTTGCATATATTCTTGGTAGGTATATTTAGGATGCTTCGAAGCCGTAATGGCTAGAATTGGTACTTTTTTATAAAAAGCTTCGGTAAGCCCTGGGAGATAGTTTCTGGTGGCTTGAGCGGAAGTACAAGACAAAACAACTGGTTCATTTTTTTCAAGAGAGAGACCAATTGCGAAATAGGCGGCGCTGCGCTCGTCTACTACGGAGTATTTTTCAAAAAATGGGTCGGTCTGAACGGCACGAACAAGTGGCAAATTAGTTGTGCCTGGATTTATGACAAAATTCTTAATGTTATGGGCTTTTAATAATTGCAATACGATTTGAATATTTTTTTCGTTAGTGTACATTTGAATCCTCTTATATTTTTTTAACTATTTTTACGATTTTGCTTATAAACTCTGCGAAAGGAGGGCTGGCATGGTATAGGTAGTATGTAATTTTTTGCCTTTTTTGTAAGAAAAGATGACTAGAGTTGGAACTGGTAATGCGATCCATCCGAGCATTAAGCTCTGGGTTAAGCTCTTTAAAATTTGGGGATTTAAGGAAATCCGTAATCTCCTTTTTAAGGCCACGGTCGATTTTGGTTAAATCTTTTTGGCTAAGCCCAGTTGCGGACAAGATTTTTGAATTATCGAGAACTCGATCAAACATACGGTCATATAGAACCTGATATTTCCCTTTTGGGTATATTTTTTTAAGAAAACCTTGCAAGCTAATCGTTCTAACCTTTAGTCCCGCCGTTTTTTGGTAAACTTTGCATATCTCTTGCCAGGTCTTATGTTCACTAGTAGTAACATTGAAATCTTCTCCGTAGGCTTGCTTGTTTAAAATTAGCCCGGCGATCATATTGGCAACATCGCCAGCCCACGTCATAGTAGCCTGCTTATTCAACATCTCTTTTGGAAACGCAACTGGCAGATTATTTACAGAACGGAACATAATAGTGTCGGCCTCCAAAACGCCCAACTGAAAGCGATTTTTGCTATAAGTGATAGCAGGGCGGACAATGGTCCAGTTTGTTTTTCCAGACTGCCTCAAGATTTCTTCTTGGCGGGCTTTTGCTAGAGCGTATTCGTCAGTCAATAAGTACTTTTTGTCAGTGGAAACATCTAGTAATTTTGGGCTTGATTCGATAATGGGCGTTTTGCTGTCGGCAAAAACACGATAAGAAGAAAGATAGATATATTGAGTAGTATTATTTAAAAGTAGACTTAGTCTGTCTTTGAAATCAGAAGTAGCATAAACCATAAAGTCGACAACGGCATCATATTTATCGCTAAGAATCTTTGAAAGAAACGCCTTGTCTTGGGCGTTACCCTTAATATAGGTAATATTTTTTGAGCTTTTATGAGAGCTGCGAAATGTAATAAAGACCTTAAAGCCCCTACTTTCTAACTCCGGGATTAGGTAGACGCCCATTGCGCCGGTT
>CAYLGU010000047.1:0-2718 GCA_964383445.1 uncultured Candidatus Saccharibacteria bacterium
TCCAAAATCTCGGGGAAAACCCGCCCTTTTGGCCAAAATATCCGCTTTCCCATCTAGTTGCTTCATCTGCTCCCAATATTCTTGCCTCTTTCCAAAAATCGCCTTCTTAAAATCAATCATCGCTTCTTCGTATTCTTGATACTTTTCCAGAGTATTTTGCCGCTTTATCAAACTCAAAAAATCCTGGCTATCACTCTCAAAATCCATCGGCGTCGCATATCTATCTGCGAAATCACTCACCCAATTTTTTTCAACATTTTGCCAATTAGCAAACCCATTTCCAGACATATACGCCAAAATCCGGCTCAAATGCTTCTCTTGGCTAATTTTCCCATAAACCCCCTCGACGCCATGTTTTTGCAAAGGACTTTGTATACTAGACAAAATATCTCTTTCCTCTTTCTCGCCAATCTCGCCGTCTGCCATTTTTTCTATCACCATCTGCCTCTCAGCGTCAGTCACATTTACGCTGCGTTCCGCCAAAGACATCTTTCCATACAAAAAAGCTGCCGTCAGTTTATCTTGTTGCCGCTTATCTTCCTCGTCAATTTCATTTTTTTGCTCTCCAGAAAACTCCACTTGCCTCAGATTATCCCAGTCCCCAGATCCTTCATCTTTTTTCTTAAATCTTTCAAAAATTGACTTAACCATAATCTTATTTTAGCACAAAAAAGCATCACTAAAAAATGACGCTTCTTCTCTTCTGAAAACTCTATATGGTACACCTGGCAGGATTCGAACCTACGACCTTTGGCTCCGCAAGCCAACGCTCTATCCAGCTGAGCTACAGGTGCATATGTGGACAATAAAAGTCGCTTTCAAAGCGACGCCTTATGCCCACCTTCTGAAAAATAAAAGACCATTGCCAAATTGACAACACCGTTATTGTAGCATAACTTCTCATATAATGGTATACTAATCTTATGGAAGAATCGCAAAAAACCCCCAGCTTTAAATCAAAACTACAAAATACAAAGCGCAATTTCTTCAAAATGTACTACGGCAACCCTGCCAAAGCACTAAAACTTATATTAATTACCGGACAAAATGGCGTCACAACTACCGCAAACTTCGTCCAGAATATCTTACGCGCTGACGGCAAAAAATCCGAGCTTATACTTCTTTCTCCAGACCAACCCCTAAGTTTCGGCAAACTCCAAAAAAACCTCAGCATGGCCGTACAAAACCATACCCATTTTATCGTTATTGGCGCCCCCGCAGGCTCCCTAGACGTATTTTCAGACTTACCCTTGCATATTGCCGCAATTATCGATACCGCATCCCTAGACGCCGCTGAAACCCCAGAAGCAATTTTACCCTCACTAACATCAATTTTTCAGCAAAAACCTACCTTTTCCGTCCTGAACATCGACGATGCCAATTTTGCTAACCTTGCCGCCCTTTCATCCGAAAGTACTCTTATTAGCTTCGGCCGCTCTCGTGACGCCAACATCCGCATCAACCGCAGCAAAGTTTACAAAAAAGGCACCGAGGCCAACCTTAGCACCAAGCATAGCGCTTTTGACGTAGCGACCTTTGCCACTGGCGAAGAAAACGCCCTCTTTATGGCCGCTGCCACCGCCATTGCCGAGACTCTCGACATCACCCCTGATCCTATTATTGACGGTATCGCCAGCTACGAGCCCTAAAGCCTCCTTTCGTGCTATACTAAACAGATGATAAATCAAAAACTCTTAGTTTCTAGTGCCGATTTTTTTGCGGACGATTACCAAATCAACCCCTATTACGGGTCCAACCAAATTAATCTCGATAAGGCAAAAAAAGAACACTCCATGATTTTGGACTGTTTCCGTCAAGCCGGCATTGAGATTATCCAAGTCCCCGCCCCCGCAAACTGCCAAGACGGTGTCTATACTGCAAACTGGGCAATTGTCAAAGATAATACCGCCATCATGTCGCGCCTACCCAATATCCGCCAAGCCGAAGAGCCTCACGCCCAAAAAATCTTGTCCGAACTCGGCTACGAAACCCTTTTTGTCCCAGAAGGCCACATTTTTAGCGGCCAAGGCGACTCGCTGATCTGTGGCGATTATCTTTTTGCCGGTAGCGGCTATCGCTCCGACGAAACAGCCCAACAATTTGTCGCCAAAACTCTCAAGCTAAACCTCGTCCAGCTTCGCACCAAACCCAAACTAAACCCCGACGGCACTCCCTTCGTCAACCCTGTTTCTCATCTTGCAGATTCCTTTTTCTATGACCTCGATCTCGCCCTCTCCGTTATTAACGAAAACACCATCGCTTACTGTCCCGAAGCCTTCACTCCAGCGTCCCAAACCAAACTAGCCGCCCTAGACGTCAATAAAGTCATTGTCGACTTCGACGAAGCGACTCAAGGCTTCGCTTGCAATCTCGTTTCCACCGGCAAACACGTCATTATGTCCGCCCACGCCCCTAAACTTCAAGCCGCACTCGAAGAGCTCGGCCTCATCACTATTACTCCCGAAATCACGGAATTACTCAAAGGCGGCGGCTACATCCGTTGCATCTCCCTCGCCATCTAACCTTTCTCGGGGCTTAGGCCTACGTTGTATTCTATGTTTATAAAGTTAGGCTTGGGAGAATTAGGCTATTTTACCTAGCCTCAACTTAACTATTTTAGAGAAACTGCCGAAGAGATGACCGCTAGTCATCTATTTCGGGCCGACTGCAGCGACTGCACCCTGTGAAGACAGGCGTGCACGCGAAAGGTTTTCGAAA
>CAYLGU010000048.1:0-2568 GCA_964383445.1 uncultured Candidatus Saccharibacteria bacterium
ACAAAGATGGCTTGTTGGTTTGTTTGGAACAAGCTCCGTCCATTGGAGGCGGCCATCACCGCCCTCAGCGCAAAATAGTTGTATAATAAGAAATATGCGGGTGTCGTATAACGGCTATTATGTATCCTTCCCAAGGATAAGACGAGAGTTCGACTCTCTCCACCCGCACCAACACATCGACAAGACAAAATACTCTGCTCAGCGGCAGAGTATTTCTATTCCTATCCCCTCATTATATCACACAATACTCAAAAAGTCAATAGCCTCCCTATCTCTTCTTCACCTTCTCAAAAAACCAATCCGAAAACTCCCCCAAATTTTTATACTTCTCCGTATCCTCATTATTATCCGCCTCCAAAAAATCCACCAACTTCCCTTCCCGATAAATCAAAAACGACGGATAATACTTCAATTCCTCTGCCACGCCCCCCTCTTTCAGCTTACTAAAAGCTATCTTATAGAAACTCATATTTTGCTCACTCTGAAACTGCTCCACTACCGCCACCAGCTCCGTCGAAACCGCACACATCGGCTGATGTACCAAAACTCCAAACGCCCCGCCCTCATTTATCAATTCCTGCAATCTCTCGGCATCCACCTCTTCCAAACGACTCTCGCCATAATATTTTTCATCCAAATAAAAACCCGACTCGCCTCTATTTGCAAACCAAAATATCGTTCCGGCCACCGCTCCTACCAGAAAAGCCCCCAAGACCACCCAAAACCATTTTTGTTTGAACAATTTCACCTATTCTACCTCTGTAAAATCATCGAGGTCAATGTCATGATAGCTAACTTTCCAAAAATCATATTTTATCTCACCGCCATCATTTCTCTTTACTGCGACATTATTCTCACCCTCATAATACCAGTAACCGCCCACGTTATAAATTCGCTTTTCGTCCCAGCCCAATTTCACCAACAGATTTTTTGTCATCCCGGCATAGCCCCCGCCACCGCACATCAAAAATATATTTTTATCCTTCGGAAAATAATATTCCAAAAACGCCACCGCCTCCTCATAATTTGCCACATAATCACCGTCATCACCCTGCGTAAACAACGTATCTCCCACATAGGAGTCTCCCACTTCCTCAGGCAACCCAGTCACGTTTACCAAAAGCGGATATGGCACCGCCTCAAAACCCTTCACAAAGCCCGACAAATACGCGTCCCCACCTATCGCCTCATAATCCCCCGGGTCCACCAACATTCTCATGTCACGATACACACTATCTTCTCGCCCCAGATATTTGTCGATCGTCGCCTCGTTGATGTTTTTATCAATCCCAAACTGCTCACCTCTCACCCCGTCTGCCAATTCCGGCGTTGGCAGAGTCGCCAATTCTTCACTTTTCCCACCGTTCCCCACAAAAATCGCCGCCATCGTCATCAAACCCAACATCAAAATCCCCAAAACCGCCGCTATAAATTTTTGATTTTTCTGCATTTCACCTCTCCTTTGCCAATAATTAAATCACCTACTTTTATTCTACTCTTCTTCTGTCCCCACGCCAATTTCTATATATTCACTCAGCTCTTTCTCCTTCGCCCCGCTCAATCGCTCCCCAAATTCCGTCAACGGCACCTTCAGCGACGCATAATTCACCTGCATGTCTGTTTTTTCAATCAATTTCACAAAATAATATCCGTCCCCGCTTTTTGAAACAAAAGCCTCCGAAACCTGATATCTCTCCAACTTACTCGCCGCATCCGCACGTCCGCCGTCCAAGTTCAAATTATCCACATATCCGCCCGTTTCTTCAAAAATCACCTTATCGCCCAATTCCGTCACAATGTCCGCAAAACTCATCTCCGCCTCAACCTTCGCCTGTATCTCGCTCACGGTCTTCTTCGCCCCCTCGTCAACCTTCACCGCCACCGCCTTCTTCGTCAAAGACAATCTTAGCAGCCGCTCATATTCTTGCACCGACAAACCAAAATTCGTTTCGATAATATTCGCAAAACTCTCTTCGCTTCGCTCCACGCCGTCCACAATCCTATGCTCTTTCTCCGCCTCCAAAATCTCATCTTTTGTCACCTCGATGTTTAGCTCTCGCGCCAATTTCAACGCATAGGTATATTCCACCGCCGCATCCAAAGCCTGCCTCTTATACTGCTCTTTCAACATCTTATCTTCATCTGTATCGCCCAATTTCCCCTGCTGTGCCTCAATCGCCGCGATGCTACTCCGATAAATCATCAAAAAATCGCTATATCGCACGTCTTCATCTGCAATTTTCGCCACCGGCACCGGGATCACCTTTGTAAAACGGTACATAATATCGCTCATATTCTGAAAACGATATAATTCCAACCACCCCAAAGCCAACAAAGAAATCACCGCCACTACCCCAATAATAATTGCGTTGACCACCAACTTGTATTTCGCATATTGAAATGGATACTTAAACTTACGCCCCTTCGCCAAAATCTCTTCCCGATGCTCATCAATCGTATCGTTCGTAATCCGCTTACTGCTCGCGCCAGTTTTTTTCTTGCGCACCTTATCCCATACCTTCATCTTAAGCCCTATTCCTCTCTGCTTTTTTAACTACGTCCTGCAAC
>CAYLGU010000049.1:0-2093 GCA_964383445.1 uncultured Candidatus Saccharibacteria bacterium
AACTAGAAAAGGTAAATTGACAGGATTAGATTAAAGACAAAAAGCGTGATAAACTTTTTGTATGGAAAACGGTAACACTACAAGATTAAACGAAAGCTCAGAAATCAGCCTATATGGATTGATGCGCTTTTTGCTGAGCAAATGGTATGTAATTTTTATCTTTGCGGTGATTGGCGCCGGAGCAGGCTGGGCTTATGACGAATTCTTTCAGACGCCAAAGTATAAAAGTAGCGCCAGTCTGCTTTTTCAGAACAAAAAGAACACTGTAACTACGGCAAAAATCAACAACTATTTGGAAATCATAAAGTCTAGACGCGTTATCGAGTCGGCATTATCCAGTAGTCAAATCAACGACCTATCTTATGAAGCTGCGGCAAATTCGTTAGAGGCAAATACGCCAAAAGATACGCAGTTTGTATCTATCTCAGTAATAACTGCAGATGCGGGAGATAGCCAAATATTGCTTGAAAATATTATTCGCGCCTTTGAAAAGGAGGCAAAGGAAATTTACGATCTTGAAGATGAAATCTCAATTGTTGACTCACCGAACCGGCCAGCAAGTGCATACAACGTAAACGAGATGAAGCAGATTATGATTGCGGCTGCTGGTAGCTCGATTCTAGTAATGATAGTTTTGTTTTTCTCTTATGATATTAAAAAGACTAAAGAAGAAACCAAAAAAGCGAAGCAGCAACCTCAAAGCCCAAAAGATAATGATAAAGAATCTCTGCCCGCAAAAAAACCTAGCGAAGATTACAGAAACATTAAAGAAGACTCCGCAGACGAGGCGGCAAAAAAGAAGATTGCCCCTAGCAGGCAATCAGCCATAAACGTCAAAGTTGGGGCAGGACCAAAGATCAGCGATCTAAAAACTCCTGGCAGTGCTTACGGACGTTCTGGCAAAAAACCGTCCGTATCGGTACGCAAAAAACGTATTTAGTTTAACCTCTTATAAACTCTAAAATGGCATCAGCCGACGTATAATTGTCTAGCTCTTCGGTTTTGACGCCATTCTGAATCTTGATAAGTGCAGGGACTGCATTGACCTCTATCTGAGATAAGATAGCAGAATATTCGTCTTGCCCTTCAGCTTTAGCGTCGTCCGTATTGTAATAATAAACATCGGCGGGATTTTCAGCTAGCACTTCTAGCAAGATCGGTTGGAAATGGGCACAGTAACCGCAGGTAGGCTTACCGACAAAGACCAAGGTAGTTCCCTCTGTTTTCGCCAGAATATCCGACATGATAACGTTACTTGCCGCAAGAAGCTCTGTATTTGTGGAGGAAGACTCGTTGTTCTGCTGCGCCGAAGTGTCATTGCGGTCGGAATTAGAGCTAATGACCTTAACGGCAATAGCGGCGGCACAAATAAGAAAAATTACAGCAAAAAGTGCTAGACTGGCATATAGTTTTTGTTTTTTAGTGTTAGTGGGGGTGTTTTCTTCTGCTTGTTTTGTCATGCCTATCATTGTATCACGCTATGCTATTAAAGATACCTTGACGGTGGTATAATAAGGTTATGAAAATATCTTTTGTGATACCAGTCTACAATGAAGAAAAGGGGTTTCCGAAGTTTTACGAAGGTTTGCTTTTGCCGGAACTGGAAAAATTAGAGTCCAAATATGAGCTAATTCTAGTAAACGACGGCAGCAGCGATAAAAGCTTGGCAGTCTTGCAGGATATAGCAGAAAAAGATAAACAAGTGAAGGTTCTGAATCTATCTAGAAATTTTGGCAAGGAAGTGGCTTTGACGGCGGGTTTACGCGAAGCCTCTGGCGACGCCGTGATAACGATGGACGCGGACGGGCAGCAGCCGCCAAAATTGATTGCAGAGTTCATCGAAAAATGGCAAGGCGGCGCAATGGTTGTAACTGGAGTGCGCGGTAAATTTGAAAAGCATGGCTTGATAGCAAAAACTGGCTCGAAATTCTTTTATAAAATTCTTGGCTGGCTAGGGAACAAAGACACGGTTCCGGGCTCGACCGATTATCGCTTGATGGACCGAGTGGTGGTGGACGAATTTAATAAACTGCCTGAACATAACCGCATTACGCGCGGTTTAATTGACTGGATGGGGTTTTCTCAAGCCAGGG
>CAYLGU010000050.1:0-2069 GCA_964383445.1 uncultured Candidatus Saccharibacteria bacterium
AACTGGGGCGGTTGCCTCCTAAAGAGTAGCGGAGGCGTTCAAAGGTTGGCTAACTACGGATGGAAATCGTAGTGATAGTGTATGCGCAAAAGCCAGCTTGACTGTGAGGATCACAATCCGAACAGACACGAAAGTGGGAGCAAATGACCCGCTGTATAGAAGTTTTACTTCAATTTACGTGGGAAAGACAGCGCACACGGATAAAAGTTACCCTGGGGATAACAGGCTGATCGCGCCCAATAGTTCACATAGACGGCGCGGTTTGGCACCTCGATGTCGGCTCATCACATCCTGGAGGGGGAGCACCTTCCAAGGGTTCGGCTGTTCGCCGATTAAAGTGGTACGCGAGCTGGGTTCAGAACGTCGTGAGACAGTTCGGTTTATATCCGGTATGGACGATAGGAAATTTGAGAAGATCTACCCCTAGTACGAGAGGACCGGGGCGGACGAACCTCTGGTGTATCGATTGTGGCCACCTGCTGCATTGTCGAGTAGCTATGTTCGGAATAGATAAGCGCTGAAAGCATATTAAGCACGAAACTAACTCCAAGATAAGAATTCCCTATGACCTCCCAGAAAGATGATCTGGTTGATAGGCTTTAGATGGAAGTGCGGTAACGCATGAAGTCGAGAAGTACTAATAGAGGCAGCGCCTTTTTATGTCCTAGTTATCCTACTCATGCTTGCATGAATTGGGTAACTAGAGTAGACTTAACTAGTAACAGGTGATCATATCACCTTACGTCAATTAAAATTTCAGCATCTAATAGACATCAATAAGCCACGTTTGTTCGGCTGTGAAAAGAAATTAAATTATTTTCAAAATCAGAATTCAATTCTGTTTTGAAAATCATCATTTTTTCTTTGACAGTCGGGGAACTTTCTTTTTTAAAAGAAAGTGCCCCGTAAGCGAAGCGTTGCCGCCTTGGTGTCTATAGCGCCGGGGAAATACCTGTTACCATTCCGAACACAGAAGTCAAGCCCGGTCGCGGCGATTATACTGCTTTGCGGGAAACTAGCAAGATGCCAAATTATAGAAGGGCCCTCCAATAAAGGAGGGCTTTTCTCTTACCCTACATATATTGACTATATCTATAAAGTATGCTATAATAGAAACATAGGTTAAATCCTTGTATTTTTACATGGATATTCTCAAAAAATGAGGTTCTTTCGGTTTCATACAAAAAAGGAGTGTGATGAAAATTGTTTACAGAAGCTCGTTACGGCACTTTAGTTTGTCGTTCTCGTCGCGCCAGAAACACAGGACTAGATGGCGCTCTCAAGCATATCGGTTTTTCCAACCGTTACCGAGGCGCAAGTATTAGTAATACCATAAACTTTGACGAAACCTACAACCGCCCCGATCAAATCCGTATTTACGGAAAACGCAGCAAACAGGATGTTGCTAGAATGTCGGAAACTGAACTAGCTGCCGCCAAGAACGATTTCTCGAAAGCTTGTGATAACTGCGAATTTCGCCATGTGGCTGGCAAATGCCAAGACGGAACGAATGAAGCTGTCGTTTTTAGCACTTTGCTTGAAGACGCAGATATCAGAAAACGCTTTGCGGCTCGCCTTCAGAACGAAGAAGTAGAAAAGGGCTACAAATCTACCCCTTGTCTGAAGCTTTTGCAGAAACCTCGCCTAAAAAACGACGACTGGTCAATTTACTAGAGAGCAATATCCATAAAAATAAGCCGCCTCAATCGAGACGGCTTATTCTATTTTTCAAGAAATTACTCTTCCTCTACCTCTTCAAGTGCCGAAAGTAGAGAATCTTCAACGTTCTTTTTCTTCTTTTTCTCTGGAGCTTTTGCTAGTTCGATGTCAAGTTCGTAGCCGGTCAATTTAGAGGCCAGGCGGACGTTTTGCCCGACTCGGCCAATCGCAATCGATTGCTGGTCTTCGGTTACAAAAACTTTAGCATGTTTGCCTTCGATTTCCACCTTCATAATTTCAGCAGGAGACAAAGCCTCGCGGATATATTCCGAAGCATTATCGCTCCAGCTGACAATATCGATTTTTTCACGATCGCCGATTTCGTTCATGACTGCCTGTACGCGCACACC
>CAYLGU010000051.1:0-1706 GCA_964383445.1 uncultured Candidatus Saccharibacteria bacterium
CGAAGTTTATCGAACATATGCGAGGGGATTTGGGCATAATTCGACATCGAGACGGGACGAGTTTTTATGTGGATTTGCCAATATCGAGGCAGAGTTCATGGCTGTAGCGGCGAAAATTTTGGTGATAGATGACGATTTGGCTTGGCAGGATTATTATGAAAAATTATTAGGCCAAAAAGCGGAGCTTGCTTGTTGTCGAGATGCGGTGACGGCGATAAATATGGTTGATGAATGTGTGCCGAATTTGATTATTTTGGATTTTTTGTTGACTGGACCGACGGGGATGGCGATGTTGAATGAACTGCAAAGCTATGAAGATTTGGCGAAGATTCCGGTGATATTGGTAAGTAGCGTGGCGGATGAATTAGGCGAAATGAGTGAATATGGAGTGGTGCGGGTGTTGGCAAAAGACAAGATGTTGCCAGAAGATTTGATAGGAGAGGTCGAAAAATGGATCTGAAAACACAGGCGATTGTGCTGAGGCGGACGAATTATGGCGAGGCGGATAGGATTGTGCAGTTTTTGACGCCGGAAGGGAAGCAGGGGGCGATGGCGAAGGGAGTAAGGAAGGAGAATTCGAAGCTAGCGGGCGGGATAGAATTATTTTCTTTGTCGGAGGTATTACTGAAAAAGGGAAAAGGTGACCTGAAGATACTGGCGTCGGTGCGATTATTGGAGTTTTGGGGAAATATTTTGAAGGATTTGACGGCAATTAACTTGGCAGGGCGAATTTTGAAAGAAGTAAATCGGGTGGCGGAGCAGGTGGATGCCCCAGAATTCTTTGAAATAAGCGTGCAGGCGCTCAGGGCCTTGAATAAAATAGTTATACAAGAAAACGAGCTAAAATCAAGTAAAATTGAGACGGTAAAAGTTTGGTGGGAGTTGAATTTGGCGAAGGCGAGCGGCGTGGATGTAAATTTGAGTCTAGATGTTAATGGCGAGAAGTTATCGGCGACAAAAAAATATGTATGGAGCAGTGCTGATGAGGCTTTGGCGGAACAAGCTGCGGGAGAAATTGGCGCTGAGCAGATAAAATTGTTGCGTTTGATGTTGGCTTGCCCGATAGAGATGGTTTTGAAGGTAAAAGGCGTGGAAGATTTGGTGTTTGCAGTTGGGTATGTGGCTAAATGTGTAGCGAAGCGGATAGAGTAGGGGATTGTCGCGGATAATTGTTCGGGCCATATGTTATAATTTAGGGTATTATGACAAAATTAGAAGATATTGTTTCACTTTGTAAAAGACGGGGATTTATTTGGCAAGGATCAGAGGTGTACGGCGGGATGGCTGGCACTTGGGATTTTGGGCCGCTTGGAGTAAGTTTGAAACGTAAAATTATGAACGAATGGTGGCAGTTTTGGGTGGAGGGACGAGAAGACATGCTAGGGGTTGATGCGGCTATCGTGATGAACCCGCGGACTTGGGAGGCATCAGGTCATACGGCGACATTTTCGGATCCCTTGATTGAATGTAATGAGTGTAAAAACCGTTTTCGTGCTGATAAATTGGGGCGAACGTAACGGCAGAAGAAATTCGAGCAGCTAGAATTAAGTGCCCAAACTGTAAAGCGGAGGCTTGGGGCGAAGTGCGGCAGTTCAATATGATGTTTCAAACGAAGGTGGGTGCGACGGCGGACGAAAATTCGATTGCGTATCTGCGTCCAGAAACCGCGCAGGGGATTTTTACGAATTATAAAAACGTGGTGGATA
>CAYLGU010000052.1:0-1645 GCA_964383445.1 uncultured Candidatus Saccharibacteria bacterium
CAGCTGCAAAAGAAGAGCGTACTGACATGAAGAGAGAGGCGAAGAGGAAGGTGAAGGAGAAGGTGAAGGCAAAAACAAAGACAGGCAATGCCGCCATTCTAGCTTTTTTAGCGAGCATCGTTGATATATTATTTTTCATAGACAAAACTCGTCCAACCTCCATTTACTATTAATGCTTATTATATAGGTTATGTTTAGAAAAATAAATAGGGATTATTAGCGTTTTCGCAATCTAATCGCAAAACCCCCGCCTGGCGCCATATAAATATTCAGCCTATCTTCACGGTTCAAAATTTTCTCTTCTATGACTTGCCCCATCTGATGCTCTCGATAATGCGCGTCATCACTATCTCGATAAATTTCCGCAATGTAGTCCACCCCCGGCTCCAAGAAATCCAAATAAATATCCAATCTTCGCCCCGCCTCATTGCTCACGCCACCAATATACCAATCGCGTCGCTCGTCCCGCCCCTGTCTTGCCACCACATAATACTCACCAATTGCACCGAGCAATGGCACGGTTTTCTCCCAGTTCACCGGCACGTCCCGAATAAACTTAAAGGTCGCCAGTTTTTCTTCATAAAATCTCGGTCTATCCGACACCATCTGCATTCCCGAATAAATCGTCACATAGTACGCCAACTGTCTTGAAATCGTAGATGCAATCCTTTTTGTAAAATTCGTAATATCGAAAATCCCCGGCGTATAATCCATCCCGCCCGCCAGCAACCTCGTAAACGGCAAAATCGTCGCATGTGAAGGCGCCAAGGCTCCACCCTCATATTCTTGTCCACGCGCTCCCTCTCTAGTCAAAATATTCGGCCAAGTGCGCTCAATCCCAGTACCCTTAATCGGTTCATGGATATCTAACATGATGTCGTATTTTGCCGCCAATTCCACAGTTTTCTGATAATGCAGAACGCCCAACTGCGAATGATGCCATTCGCGTCGCCCGTTTATCGTCATCTTCGTCCCCGCATAACCTGTTTTCACATAGCGCACGCCCAAATCTGCCATATATTTATATGCATCCTCAATTTGATCTTCGTAATTATCTACAAACCCAACCGTTTCGTGATGCCCAACAATATCTATATTATTTTCTCGGCCATATTCCGTCACTTTTTTAAAATCGAAATCGTTCACAGGTTTTGTAAATTTATTATACTGGCCATTTTCCAACCAATCACCTTCCCATCCCTCATTCCACCCCTCCACCAAAAGCGCCGGTACACCTAGCCGCTTGCAAGCGTCAATATATTCAATTGCATGCTCCGTAGTCGCACCGTGGCGTTCGCCCGGCGCCCAAGTCCACTCACCTACAAACATCGCCCACCAAATCCCCAAAAACTTCGTTGGCAACACCCAGTCAAATTTCTTTTTAGGCGATTCATTTAGATTCAACATCATCCGACTCATCGTCAAATCCAAAGCCGAGCTACCAATCACAATTGTCCGCCACGGCGTAGAGAAGGGAAGATCCAGATGCGCCCTTGTCCCATCCGACAAAGGAATAATATCGGACTTCAAGGCCTGTCCCGACATCCGCAAAGTCATTGAACCATAATTATATAGTGCCGCTTCATGAATCGCCACGAAATGTCCGTTTGGCGTTTCCAACGTCAGCGGCGTATGCACCGAATTC